>NZ_JBFXGH010000056.1:0-13634 GCF_050178175.1 Sphaerochaeta sp. | reverse complement strand
CAGGAAGTGCCTATCGCCGAATTGTACGTTCAGGCAAAACACCGTGGAAGGGGAAGTGTCTCAATAACCTACTCCCCTCTCACTGATGGTACTCATTCAGTGCTGTATCAGATGGTCAGAGAAGATGGCAGGCAATTCAATGGTGGCTTTTGTGCTGAATACGAGGCAAGCAATCAACAGAGAAGGACCTACAGGCTCTGTTCGCTAAAAGCCATTCTCTCTCGTCCATTGCGGGAAGAGGAAACGCATCTGACAAGTACCATTGTTCTTGATCTTTCTGTCGAGCTGTAAAAAACAGGAGACTTGAAGTCTCCTGTCATGCTAGCGAACTACAATATTCACCAACTTATCTGGGACCACAATCTCCTTGACGATGGTCTTTCCTTCAATCCACTGCTGGATCTTCTCACTCTCTTTGGCCATAGCAAGCGCTGATGCCTTGTCCATGCCTTTGGAAACAGTCTGTTTGTCTCGGACCTTTCCGTTGACTTGGAACACCATCTCAATCTCCTCATCGATGGTCAGCTTCTCCTCAAAGGTAGGCCAACTCACCTTGGTGAGACTCTCCTTGTTGCCGAGTTTCTCCCAGAGTTCCTCAGCAATGTGCGGGACATACGGGCCAAGGAGTTTTACCAAGGTCTCTGCTACCACACGGGGGAACTCATCAACCTTGTACAGCTCGTTGACCAACACCATCATCTGGCTGATGGCCGTATTGAAGTTCAATGTTGCCGTATCGTGGGTTACCTTCTTGATGGTTTTATGCAGGGTCTTGTTCAATTCCTTGGATGGCTCATCATCAGTGATGGGTCTTTCCTCATAGAGTCTCCAAACCCTGTCCAGGAATCGGTAGATACCGTTCAGACCTGTGGTTGCCCATGGTTTTGAAACCTCAAGGGGGCCCATGAACATCTCATACATGCGCATGGAGTCGGCTCCATATTCCTGGATGATCTCATCAGGATTGATGACGTTCTTCAGGCTCTTGGACATCTTGGCAATGACCCGCTCGAGTTTCTGCCCAGTCTCCTTCTCGACAAAGACGTCGGTCTCGACTTCTTCCACCATATCGGTTGGGACAAGGCTCTTGTCCGGCCTCTGGTAGGCGTAGCTGGTAATCATTCCCTGATTTACCAACCGTTTGAAGGGCTCACTGGTGGAAACCAATCCGAGGTCAAAGAGTACCTTGTGCCAGAAGCGGGCATAGAGCAGGTGCAGCACTGCATGCTCTGCTCCACCGACGTAGAGATCAACCGGCATCCAATACTGTTCCTTTTCCTTGCTCACAAACTCTTTGTCATTGTTTGGATCAAGATAGCGCAGGTAATACCAGCAGGAACCTGCCCACTGGGGCATGGTATTGGTTTCTCTTTTTGCTGCTGCACCGCAAACCGGGCAGGTGGTTTCTACCCAACTTTCAATTTTGGCAAGCGGGCTTTCACCGGTGCCGCTTGGTTCATAGCTGGACACCTCGGGCAGCAGCAGTGGTAGCTGATCCTCTGGAATGGGGACCGTTCCACAATTTGGGCAGTGTACCAAGGGGATCGGTTCTCCCCAGTACCGCTGACGACTGAAAATCCAGTCACGTAACTTGTAATTTACGGACTTGGTACCCAATTCCCTCTCTTCCAGCCAGGCAATCATTGTGTTGATGGCGTCTTCTTTGTTGAGGCCGTCGAGGAAGTCACTGTTTACGTGGATTCCATCCTCAGTCCATGCTTCTTCCTGGACATCGACATCACTTTTAAGTACTTCAATGATCGGAAGATTGAATTTCTTAGCAAACTCCCAGTCACGCTTATCGTGGGCGGGAACCGCCATGATGGCTCCAGTGCCGTAGCTGATCAATACGTAGTCAGCAATCCAGATGGGGATTTTCTTGCCATTTACCGGGTTGATTGCATAACTGCCACTGAAAACACCGGTCTTGTCCTTTGCCAGGTCGGTACGCTCGAGATCACTCTTTCTGGCAGTCGCCTCAAGGTACTCCTCCACCGCACTCTTTTGTTCCACGCTGGTAAGTTTTTCTACCAAGGGGTGTTCTGGAGCAACAACCATGTAGGTGGCTCCAAAGAGGGTGTCGGGGCGGGTGGTATATACCTCAAGGCTGTCATCCATCCCATCAATCTGGAAGACGACTGAGGCTCCCTCACTTCTTCCAATCCAGTTTTGCTGCATGAGCTTCACTGACTCGGGCCAGTTTACACTGTCCAGGTCAGCGAGCAGCCTGTCTGCATATTCAGTAATCTTGAGCACCCACTGGCGGATGCTTTTCCGTACAACTGTGGTTCCGCAACGTTCACACTTTCCGTCCTTCACTTCTTCATTAGCCAAGCCGGTCTTGCAGTTGTCACACCAGTTGATCGGGGTGTGGGACTCATAGGCCAGTCCTTGCTTGTAGAGCTGGAGGAAAATCCACTGCGTCCAGCGGTAGTATTCACTTGTATGGGTGGAGATTTCCCGGTTCCAGTCGTAGCTGAAACCCAGGCGTTTGATCTGCTTTCGGAAGTTCTCGATGTTCTTCTCTGTGGTTACCTTGGGATGGGTGCCTGTCTTTATCGCATAGTTCTCAGCAGGCAACCCGAATGAGTCGAATCCCATCGGATGCAGGACGTTGTAGCCATTCATACGGAGGTAACGGCAGTAGATGTCGGTTGCGGTGTACCCCTCTGGGTGTCCCACGTGCAACCCTGCCCCGGATGGGTAGGGGAACATGTCCAAAACGTACACACGCTTATCTTCTGGTACGCTCTCGTCCTCGGTTACGGCAAAACTCTGGTTGTCTTCCCAGTATTTTTGCCATTTTGTCTCAATTTCACTGAAGGGATATTTGCTCATGGAAGCAATCATACCTTTGGAGTGCTGTTCAGTCAACGTATGAAAGCATTTCTCAGAGGGTTCCATCATCCACAGTGGGGGAAAATTCCACTGCTTCCATCCTGTTTCCCTTCATGGAGATGATTCTGAAGGTCCCGAGCTGTGACTGTACCACATCCCCCTGATCGGGTATGTTCCCGATCTGGTCAAGCAGGTATGCAGCAACCGTACTGGTTTTCTGCTTGCATGCATCGGTATCGAGGTCCAGTTCATCCACCAGTTGCTGGAACGGTGTATCTGCCATAACAAGGAACGTGCCCGGGTTTTTCTCCCTCTCCACGATACGGTCAGGATACCTCCGTTCATGCTCATCATAGAGCTCTCCAAACAGTTGCTCGGCTACATCCTCCATGGTGACCACACCGCTGAACCCACCATACTCATCCAGAACGATCGCTTGCTGGAGCTTGGCTTTCTTGAAGCGGAAAAAGACATCATCAAGATGCATTTGTTCTGGGACAAAAATTGGTTCGCGGATAATGGAAGAGATCGGGCGTCCCATCTGCTTTTTCAGTTGCGTGCGAAGGATGTCTCGAACCAGTACAATACCGATGATGTTCTCCGGGCTTCCATGAAAAACAGGGATACGACTGAATCCCGCTTTCACTATGGAGGGGAATGCATCACGGATGGTGAGCTCGTCACTGATGCAGAATACATTGGTCCTGTGGGTCATGATGGTTCTTACCTGGGTTTCGCTGAAATGGATTGCCCGCTGCATGAGATCCGATTCATACCGGTCCACCAAACCGACATCCTCGGCTGCATCAACCATGTGCATCACCCCTTCAGTGGTGATGGTCGGTTCAGCGTGGGAGGCAAAGAGCCTGGTGATAATCGCAGAGAAATGCCTGAGCAACCAGACCACAGGAAACATGACCACCTCGAGGAAACGCAATGGATATGCCATGAAGACAGCAATTTTCATGTTATGGGTGAGCGCCAATTGCTTCGGCGTGATCTCGCCGAAAATAAGAATAACCAGGGTAAGCAAACCGGTAGCATACCCAACTGGCTGACTGGAAAAGAACTCGATGGAGAACGTGGTGACCAGGGACGATACCGTGATATTCACTACATTGTTTCCCACCAGGACGGTCGTGATGAGCTCTTCAGGCTTCTGGCTGAGTTTATACACCAATTTAGCTGCACGTTTCTTGCGGTTTTCCAGAATTTTTAGTTGCACAAAGGAGAGTGAGGTAAATGCCGTCTCTGTGGCAGAAAAGACTCCAGAGAGGATCAACAGGATGATGATGGCGGTTAGTTGTACGTGCATGTACACCTCCCAGCCACTGACAAACAAAACGGGTGTTCAATTGAGCACCCCATACTAGGTAACGGGTCTTCCATAATGGAATCAGTATAGCAACAGTTTCACCCACCAGACAAGTGGAATAGCCCTGGGAGGAGGGAAAAAGGTTTCTCTAACCAGATGCCTTGGTTTATAGGGTGTAGATCATCTCGCTCTGGGTAAGGAGAAGGGAGAATCCCATGTGGGTCAATACACAACCAAGTACTTCATAATCGCTGGAGACATTCAGGATTCCCAGTGTTGGGGTTTCTATACAGTTTTTTGCTGTAATGATGGCCTTTTTGGCAAATCCTTGTCTTCTGTATTGTGGCTCTATATAGATTTGGGCTATTGAACCTTTAGTGGGATTGAAGCAAATAACCCCGTGTTTGACAGCGTCATGCACAATATCATAGGCGGTAAATCCCCCACGGCTGATACATGCATCGCTGTTCTGCCAGCTGGGATACTGATGTTCTCCTGTTTCTGCAACTGTACAGAGGACGTGCCATCCAGCATCTCTTTCTTGATTTGATAGCAAAGCAGGCTTCTGGTGATGGAAAATCCGTGACGCAGGTAAAGCGATTTTGCTCTTTCATTCGTATCGATGACTTCCAGCAAGAAGGAGGTGAAGCCACGTTGCTTGATATGGACCACCGTGGCATCGATCAATTGGTGGGCATATCCATTTCCTTGATAAGATGGATATGTGGGAGAGAGGGGATGTTACCACCAGTGTTTCCTCCAGAAATAGTATGCCATCGCAAAGACCACCAGCATACAACACACCAACATCCCGTAGAAACCCCATCTATAGTTTGCCAGTGGTATGTATGAGAAATTCATTCCGTAGAGACCGGTCAGAAAGGTCAAGGGGATGAATATGGTGCTGATAATTGTCAGTACTTTCATGATGGAGTTCATTTTTGTATCGAGGCTGGAGAGATAGACTTCCATGACACTGCTGACTGTTTCCCTGAGCATCTCACACTCTTCAGCAAGCCAGAGAGCATGGTCTTGGATGTCGGTGAGCAATATCTTGGTATTCTTATCCAGATACGGGTGTTCCACTCTGATCATGGTGGCGAGGATATCTTTCAGGGGGCTGGTCATCCTCCTCAGCGAGAGAATCTTCGCCTTATGCTTATGGATGGTAGGTGCATCAGTGGAACTCGGCGAGGTAATCACAAGCTGTTCCAGTTCATCGGTCTCATTCTCCAGTTCATCAGCTCGCACCAGGTATTGGTCGACGACCCGGTCGATGAGTGTGTGGAAGAGGACGCTGCTGTCTCCTCCCTGCAATTTGGTCTGCGGATCTTCCAACTGACGTATGGCAGGGAGGAATACCTCACTTGCATACTCTGTGATGGAGAGCACCCAATGCTTCCCAAGGAAGAGGGAGAGCTGTTGGTCTTCGGTGGTTTCCGTGGGAAGAATTCTCAGGGTAACGGCAAGATACTGCTCATAGCTGTCGAGTTTCAGGCGTTGATCGGTGGAGAATACATCCTCAAGGCTGAGGGTGGAAAGGGAAAATGCCTTTGCAACCTCGACGATGGACATGATATTGGACAGTCCACTGATTTGCACCCAGCAACGTTGGTTCTCTTTCGGTAGCACAAACCCTTCTGCCACCTCATACGAACCTGCTGAGTAGAGGTGAGTGTGAATTCTGGTCGCTTCGGGTTGCCCGTCTCCCACAAAGACAAGGGATCCGGCAGCCAGTCCTTCCTTTTTCTTATGGAGGGGCTGGCGAGTTTGGTGTGTGTGATGAGGTTTCATTATGTTCTCCTACAGAGCGGTGAATCCAAGAACCAGCAAGAGTTGGGCCAGTATATAACTTCCCATCTCACTGGTATTGCTTATGTGTCTTATTTCTAGGCTATCCAATCCGATCATGGTATCGCTTATTATGAACAGCACTATTCCCATGATGCAGAGCAGCGAGGCAAGGCCGGTCAACAGGGAAGCTAGCATGAAGAGCAGCATTGCATATGCGAGGTATTTGGCAGCACCCTTCTGCTTCCCTATCAGGCGATACAACAGGCTGTAGGGAATCATGAGTCCTGCAAAAGCAATGGCTGTGAGAATCCAGTCCACACCCAACGATAGGACGTGGATGCCGTAGAAGATATGGCACACTGCAAAACTTGCCATACCCCAGAAGAAATGGCTTCCTTGATGGCCCTTGTTCAACAGTGCATCAGCGATGGTGGCAAAGAGAAGTGCAGCAAGAAGCAGGGGATAGTTCCCCTGTTGCATGAGAAATAGCATCAAGGTTGGCATCAACAGAACTTTTGTCAAATCTCCAAGAAATTGGTATCCTTCCGAGCGGAAGCTGAGGTGGGTAAAAGAGATGCCAAGGTAAACCAAGAGGATGCTGTTCATATCCATAGGGTAGTGCACTGACCTGTCATCCTGCAAGAGATTTATTCTGTCGACTATTTTGCCATCATTATAGAATTCTGTTATAATGCACAGTCATGGCGAAGACAACATATGATGAATCGAAAATCCTTACGCTCAGCGCGTTGGAACATATTCGAAAACGTCCCGGTATGTATATCGGGCGGTTGGGAAACGGTACCCATGTCGATGATGGTATCTACATCCTTCTCAAGGAGGTGGTGGATAACAGTATCGACGAGTTCATCATGGGCTATGGAAGCCGTATCGTCATCCGCCTGAAAGAGAGCGAGGTGTCGGTGAGAGACTTCGGACGCGGCATTCCCCTCGGGAAAGTGGTTGACTGTGTCTCAATCATCAATACCGGTGCAAAGTATAGTGATGATGTCTTCCAGTTCTCTGTTGGCCTCAATGGTGTTGGTACCAAGGCAGTGAATGCCCTCTCCTCACATTTCCAGGTCACCAGCTATCGTGAAGGTAAATACAGCACGGCTATCTTCGAGAAAGGCGTGCTGGTCAGAGAAAAGAGTGGCGAGACAGAGGAAGCCGATGGTACTGAAGTACTCTTCACCCCTGACCCGGAACTGTTTGGTGAGTACTCCTATAATGAGGATTTTGTCATCTCCAGGATCTGGAGCTATGCCTATCTGAATACAGGACTCACAATCAATTACAATAATCGCGCCTATAAATCATCCAATGGACTGTACGACCTTCTGGATAAAGAGGTGGGCGTGGAAAATCTCTACTCGATCATCCACTACCAGAGCAAGCAGCTTGAGTTTGCCTTGACCCATGTGACCGGTTCTTATGGTGAGAACTACTTCTCCTATGTGAATGGCCAGCATACCACCGATGGGGGAACCCATCAGAGTGCCTTCAAGGAAGGTATTCTCAAAGGTATAAACGAATACTTCAAGAAGAACTGGGCCCCACAGGATGTGCGGGAAGGGGTGGTTGGCGCCATTGCTGTCAAGATCAAGGAACCGGTATTTGAATCCCAGACGAAGAACAAACTCAGCAATACCGAAATCAGGACCTGGATTGTCAATGAAGTAAAGGACGCCATTGTCGACTTCCTGTTGAAAAACACTGCAGAAGCGGAGAAAATCAACCAGAAGATCCTCAACAACGAGAAACTTCGCAAAGAGCTGAATGAGGTAAAGAAGGGTGCAAGGGAGTCGGCCAAGAAGGTCAGCCTGAATATCCCCAAGCTCAAGGATTGCAAGTATCACCTGGGGCAGAGCAATGCACACCAGGAAGCGTGTGAGAACTCCATGATCTTCCTCACCGAGGGAGATAGTGCCAGCGGTACCATCACCAAGACACGTGATGTCATGACCCAGGCGGTATTCAGCCTCAGGGGAAAGATAGTCAACGTGTTTGGGAAGAAGAAAACGGAAATATACAAGAACGCTGAGCTCTATAATATGATGGTGGCACTTGGCATAGAGAACGGAGTGGAAGGACTACGGTACGGAAAAGTGATCATTGCTACCGATGCCGACACTGATGGCTTCCATATCCGTAACCTGTTGATGACCTATTTTCTGACCTATTTTGAGGATCTGGTGCTCTCCGGTCGGCTCTATATCCTGGAGACTCCCTTGTTCCGTGTACGGAACAAGACACAGACGGTATACTG
The DNA here is from genome assembly GCF_050178175.1 of Sphaerochaeta sp. Taxonomy (GTDB): domain Bacteria; phylum Spirochaetota; class Spirochaetia; order Sphaerochaetales; family Sphaerochaetaceae; genus Sphaerochaeta. The sequence goes on along the minus strand of NZ_JBFXGH010000056.1, from coordinate 5,418 downwards.
TTACAGCGAGAAGGAACGGAACCACGCCACAAGCCAGATAAGGAATGCTGAGGTGACCAGGTTCAAAGGGCTTGGTGAGATAGACCCGAAGGAGTTCGGCCAATTCATCGGGGAGGATATGCGTCTGCTTCCTGTCTCCATTGCTGGTATGAATGAGATGCATAAAACCATGGAGTTCTATATGGGCAACAATACCCCTGAAAGACGCGAATTCATTATGGAGAATCTGATCTGATGACCCAGGCACACGCAATTTTCAAAGAGAACTTCCTGGAATACGCAAGCTATGTCATCAAGGAGCGGGCAATCCCCGATCTGGTGGATGGGTTCAAACCTGTACAGAGGAGAATCATCCATACGCTCTTTGAGATGGATGACGGCAAGTTTCACAAGGTAGCAAACGTAGTCGGGTGGGCGATGCGTTACCACCCGCATGGGGACTCTTCCATCTACGAAGCCTTGGTAAATCTTGCCAACTGTGACTTGTTTATCGAGCGACAGGGTAACTACGGAAATATCTTGACCGGGGACAGGGCTGCTGCGGCTCGATACATCGAATGCCGTCTCCTCCCGTTTGCCAAGAAGGTGTTGTATAATCCTGAGCTTACCGAGTTTGTGGAATCCTATGATGGAAGGAACAAGGAACCTGTAGCATTCCCTGCCAAGATTCCTGTAGTCCTCATACAAGGGGTTAGTGGTATTGCTGTAGGCATGAGTACCTATATCCTTCCCCATAACCCGATTGAGGTGTTTGACGCAATGGCGGCCTCCTTGCGGGGAGAGTCATACGAACTTTATCCAGATTTCCCTGGGGGAGGCATCGTTGATGTCGATGACTATAACGATGGACGGGGTTCAGTCTCCATCAGGGCAAAACTGAACACCAAGGATCCAAAACGAATAATCATTGAGGAACTCCCCTATGGGACCACCAGTGAGATGATGATCCGCTCGGTCGAGGATGCAGCCAAGAAAGGGAAGCTGAAGATCAGCTCGATTACCGACTATACCGCCGAGAAGGTGAACATCGAGATCAGTCTCGCCCGAAACACCTATGCAAAGGAAATTGTGGATGCCTTGTATGCCTATACGGCATGTGAGACCAAGCTCTCCGTCAATCCACTTGTGATCAGGGATAATACCCCGACCATCATGGGGGTGCATGCGATACTGGATTTCCATGCTCATCACTTGGTTGAGGTCCTTGAAGCAGAGTTGAAGCTGGAGAAGGGACATCTGTTGGACAAGCTCCATTACCGGACCCTGGAAAGAATCTTTGTTGAAGAGCGGATCTACAAGCGCATCGAACAGAAAAGGAGTGCTGAGGATGTGAACAAGGCTGTTGTCAGTGGGTTCAAGCCGTTTGCTGAAGAGCTGCTCCGCCCGCTTGATGGTGAGGATGTTGAACGTCTGCTCAAGATCCCCATCCGACGCATCAGCTTGTTTGACATTGAGAAGAACCATCAGGAAATTGAGTCAATCAACAATCAGCTTGCAGATATTGAGAAGAAGCTTGCAGATCTTACCGGTTATGCGCTCTCGTTCATTGCAGAGTTGAAAGCGCTCATGTCCGATGAGGAGCATAAGCGCAAGAGTACGATCAAGAAGTTTGATATGGTCGATGTGAAAGAGGTTGCTGAGCGCAATCTGCCCCTTCGCTACGATGCCGTCGCCGGGTACCTTGGCTATGATGTAAAGAAAGGAAACACCCTGTTCGACGTCAGTCCCTTTGACCGCATCCTGGTAATCCGCAAGGACGGGAACTATCAGGTGATAGATGCACCCGAGAAGGAGTTTGTCGGGAAGGGGATGCTCTATTGTGGGCTCGCTGACAAGGACGAGCTTGCCAAGATTGTCTTTACGGTCATTTACCAGGAGAAAACCTACAAGTATCTCTTCATCAAGCGGTGCCAGATTGTGAGCTACCAGCTGAAGAAGCTCTACCCACTGGTACCGGAAGGGAACTTCAAGATCGTCAAGTTGTCCACCTTCGAGAATGCTGAGATGACCCTTACCTATAAGAAAAAACCGGGGATCAGGATTCTGGAGGAGAAGTTCTACTTCTCCGATTACAAACCTAAAGGGGTAAAGGCAAACGGGGTTCGCCTGGCTGTCAAGGAAGTGGCTTCCATACGGCTCAGGGCAGTAAAGGAAGTGGTACACGAAGACCAGAAGGAACCGTCGCTCTTCGATGATGAGATGGAGAGGGAATAATGGAGCTACTGGAAGGCCGGATCCTGTATGAGGACAACCACTTGATCGTGGTGAACAAGCGTGGTGGTGAGTTGGTACAAGGAGACAAGACCGGAGATAAAACACTGGCGGACCTTGTCAAGGAATACCTGAAGGTAACCTATGAAAAGAAGGGGAATGTCTATCTGGGCATCCCCCATCGCTTGGACCGGCCAACCAGTGGTTTGGTGATTTTTGCCAAGACTGAAAAGGCCCTGGTCAGGATGAATGAGCTCTTCAAGGGCAATACCGTGAAGAAGACCTACTGGGCGATTGTGGATAAGGTCCCCAACGATACAGAGGGTACCTTGCTTCACTACATCATCCGCGATACCAAGGCGAACAAGAGTGTAGCGCTTCCTGTGGAGAGACAGAAAGGGAAGCTTGCAAAGATGGACTACCGTCTTATCGCTGCGAGTAAAACCTACTTCCTCCTTGAGGTATTGCTGCATACCGGCAGACATCACCAGATCAGGGCACAGCTTGCTGCAATTGGCCTGCATATCAAGGGGGACCTCAAGTATGGTTTTCCCCGTTCCAACCCCGATGGGGGGATTTGCCTCCATGCAAGGTCCATCACCTTTGTTCATCCGGTACGCAAGGAAGAGATAACCATTGTTGCCGACCCCCCGCAAGATGCCTTATGGGATGCATTCCTCTCTCAGCTCTAAGGCAGGAATTCCTTGCTTTTTGTATGAGCGCTTCCTAGAATGAAGAGAGATACACAAAAAATGGAGGATCAAGTATGAAGAAAAGACCGTTTGGTACGAATAAGACCATGGTTTCCGAGGTTGGATTGGGAACCTGGCAGATTGGTGGTTCATGGGGTACCGTTGAGGATGAGACTGCCATGAAAATCCTCCAGACCGCCTCTGATGCGGGTATCACCTTTTTCGATACCGCTGACGTATATGGAGATGGGAGGAGCGAAAAGTTCATTGGGAAATTTCTTAAATCCCAACGAGACTCCTTCTTTGTTGCTACCAAATTGGGACGTGGTGGAGATCCGGGTTGGCCTGGGAATTTCACTCCTGAGGCAATGATCCGCCACACCGATGCATCCCTTTCCCGTTTGGGGGTAGAGCGCTTGGATTTGATCCAGTTGCACTGTATTCCCCGGGATGTCCTGGCCGATGGGGCTGTCTTTGATGTCCTGAGGGACCTGAAAAAGCAAGGAAAGATTGCCGACTTCGGGGCAAGTGTTGAGTCTGTGGAAGAGGGATTGATCTGTCTGAAAGAGGAGGGAATTGCTTCTCTGCAGGTAATCTTCAATATATTCCGACAGAAACTGATCACCGACCTCTTCGGTAAGGCCAAGGAAAAAGAGGTTTCCATCATTGCCCGTGTCCCTTTGGCAAGTGGACTGCTCTCGGGAAAGATGACGAAAAATACCACCTTTGATGAGAGCGACCACCGTAACTTCAATCGCGATGGGGCTGCTTTCAATGTTGGTGAGACGTTTGCAGGTGTTCCTTTTGAAAAGGGAGTTGAACTTGCTGAAGAGCTCAAGGCAATGAAGCCGGAGGGAATGACTCTTGCCCAGATGGCACTGCGTTGGATTCTCGACTTTGATGCTGTCTCTGTGGTAATTCCTGGTGCCAGCAGGCCATCACAGGTGCTGGACAATGCAGCAATTTCCGATCTTCCCCCTCTCTCAGCTGAGCTGCATAAGAAATTGGAGAAGTTCTATCAGGAAAAGGTGGCACAGCATATCCGTGGTCCCTATTAACCAATACTCCCCATTCACAGATTATATCAGGACTCCTTTCAGGGGTCCTGAATTTTAATCCCCAAGAAGTCTGCCTGATTGTTTCTTGACAGATTGAAAAATGCGTTTTATTCTTCATATGTATGATGTATGATGTTATAGGAATTGGGAGGAGTATTCATGGCTGAACACACGATTGCAGCAATCTATACTGGAGCTGCCTTGGTAAAACCACTGTCGGATCTGATGAAAGAGACCCTTGGTGATTACAAGATAATGAACATACTCGATGACAGCATGATCGCTGACATCATCGAGGCGGGGGGAATGACCAAGGCTGTGAAGAGACGGCTTTATGGCTACTATGAGATTGCTTGTGCATCGGGTGCTGAGCTGATCCTCAACACGTGTTCCTCAATCGGGGATGCAGTATATGGTGCAAGGGAGTTTTTTCCCATCCCGATCATTCGAATTGATGAGCCGATGGCTCGCCGGGCGATAGAGCTCACTGATTCAATCGCCGTCCTGGCAACCCTTCCCACCACCTTGGATCCAACCATCCGATTATTGGAAAGATGTGCACAGGAGGCAGGGAAACCAATCAGGACCATCAGTGCATTGGCCGAGGGGGCCTTCCCAGCCATTACTGCAGGGGACGCAGAAACCCATGACCGGCTGATTGCAGAGACGGCAAAACGGGTGGCTGATTCCTGTGATGTGATTCTTCTTGCCCAGGGCTCGATGGCAAGAATGGAGAAGCCGCTTGCCGAGCTTACCGGCAAGACGGTGCTCAGCAGTCCTCGCCTGGGTATTGAGCAGATCAAGGGACTGTTGTAGAAGGAGGAACCCATGGATCTTGAAGCTTTGCATGCGATGTCTTTGCAGCTTAGGAGGGATGTCGTTGAGATGGTTTACCGAACAAAGGATGGCCATCCCAGTCCGAGTTTTTCAGTTGCAGATATTATTACCGCCCTCTACTTTGAGGTGATGAATATTGATCCGTCAAACCCAGGGAAAAGCGATCGCGATCGCTTTGTACTCTCCAAGGGACACGCTTGTCCTGTATTGTATGCTGCCCTCGCCAGGCGGGGTTATTTCCCGGTGGACGATCTGTATACCCTGCGATACCTACATTCCAAGTTGCAGGGACATCCCTATGCACCAAAGACCAAGGGGCTTGATGCAACCACGGGCTCGCTTGGAAACGGAGTCTCGATTGGACTGGGCATGGCCTTGGCCGCTCGAATCCAGAAGCAAGCAAATCGGGTGTATGTAATCACCGGGGATGGTGAGCTTGGGGAAGGAATGCTCTGGGAAGCAGCAATGGCTGCAAGCCATCAGAAGGCAGCAAACCTGACGGTATTCATAGACAACAACAACTACCAGAGTGGAGGGACAGTCGATGAGATATCGGGTCCCTATCCTATTGAGGATAAGTGGAAAGCCTTCGGTTGGCATACCCAGAGCATTGACGGGCA
>NZ_JBFXGH010000055.1:0-13702 GCF_050178175.1 Sphaerochaeta sp. | reverse complement strand
TTCCCCGCTCACGCGGGGGTGTTTTCAATACTTACACCCATTTCTCCAGAACAGCATCCAACTCAGAGAGCTCTTCTGACGAGAATGTAGATGGCTTGTCCAATGCCCTCAGGTTCTGGAGCAACTGTGCCTTGCTGCTGGCGCCAATGAGTACACTGGTGATGCGCTCATCCTTAAGCAACCAACTGATAGCCAGCTCAGAGAGGCTCTGCCCACGACGTTTGGCTACCTCGTTGAGTTCATTAAGCAGGGCGACTCTCTCTTTGGTGATTGAATCAGCCTTCAGGAAGCGGTTCTCACTTGCCCGCGAGCCTTCTGGAATGTTTCCATCAAGATAGCGTGAAGTCAACAATCCTTGTGCAAGGGGAGAGAAACAGATGGTTCCTGACTGATTGTTCATGGCATCCAGCAAACCGTTCTCTTCCACCCAGCGGTCCAGCATCGAGTACCGCACCTGGTTCAATACACAGGGAGTTCCCATTTCTTTCAGCAATTTGATTGCCTTTACGGCTTCTTCTGCACGGTAATTGCTGATTCCCACATACAGGGCTTTTCCTTGATGGACCAGATGGGCAAGCGCCCCCATGGTCTCCTCAAGAGGGGTGTTGGGGTCAGGGCGGTGGTGGTAGAAAATGTCCACGTACTCAAGCCCCATTCGTTTCAGGGACTGGTCACAGCTGCTGATCAGGTACTTGCGACTACCCCACTCACCATATGGACCTGGCCACATATAGTAACCAGCCTTACTGGAAATAACCAGCTCATCCCGGTAAGGAGCAAGGTCGTGTTTCAGAATGGAACCAAACCGCTCTTCTGCACTGCCAGCCGGAGGGCCGTAGTTGTTCGCCAAATCAAAATGGGTAATACCATTGTCAAATGCAGTAGTAAGAATACTCCTACATACTCCTCCATCAGCCTCTGCACCAAAATTGTGCCAGAGTCCCAGGGAAAGCTCAGGAAGGCGAAGCCCGCTCTTTCCTGCATACCGATACTTCATTGAATCATACCTAGTTTCATTAGCTGTATACATCATGAATCTACTATAGCGCACAAGTTGGTGTGGTCAAAGTCTTTTTGCCTGTGGTATAGTCAGCACATGCAAATCCTTATAGACACCTTTACAAAACTGGTCTCTTTCGACTCGGTCTCCTATGAGGAAGACCAGATCGCACGCTTCTTGGAAACAGCACTGCTTCAGGCAGGACTCCATACAGAATACGATGATGGGGAGAATTTGTATGGCTTCCTTCCCGGAAAAGGCCAAACCATTCTGCTCAATGCCCATATGGATACTGTCAGTCTAGCCCGTGGAGCAAAGGTTGTCGAAGATGGCGATCTTCTAAGAAGTGACGGAACCACCGCTCTCGGCGCTGATGACAAGGCAGCTATCGCGGCCATCCTGGTCGCTCTCGATACCATAAAACAGCAAAAGATTGCGCATCCAAATATCGTGGTACTCTTCACCAGAAGTGAAGAACAAGGACTGGTAGGAGCACAAAGTATTGATATACGTAAGCTCTCTTCCGTATCCCATGGATTCACGTTCGATGCCGCAGGCCCCGTGGGAGGAGCGATCAGCGCTGCCCCATCACAGGACAAGATAGAGGCGGTATTCCATGGAAAGGGAGCCCACGCCGGTTTCAAGCCAGAGACTGGTATCAGTGCCATCCAGATGGCAAGCCAAGCTGTCAGCTCAATGCACTTACTTCGCGTCGATGAGGAGACCACTGCAAATGTAGGGTCATTCATTGCTCCGGGAGCCAAGAACATTGTATGTGACAAGGCAACCCTGGTTTTTGAGGCAAGAAGCCTTGACCCAAACAAACTGGCAGCACAATCGTCCAGCATGATTGATGCAATGAGAAGTGCGGCTAAGGATCATGGCGGAAGCGTCGATATTACCCATGAACATCAGTATGAGGCATACCACCATAGGGAAGATGCAACAGTATTGAAGCACTTCAAGGAGGCGTGTAGGAGACTGGGAATGTCTGTGCGTCTTGCCCCGACACTCGGGGGAAGTGACGCAAATGTCTTGAACACGCTAGGTATAGAGACCCTTGTCTGTACCTCTGGTTATGAAGAACCTCATACAAAGAGTGAATACATCCCCAAGAAGGAACTGGAAAATCTGTTCTCCTTGGTATTGGAGTTAATTACATTATGAAACACATTGCAATGCTTGGTTGTGGGGCAGTTGGAGCCCTTTATGGTCTACGATTACATAATCTGCTAGGTGATGAGCATCTCTGCTTTCTCGTTGATGAGAACAGAAAGAAACGGTATTTGCAACAAGGCATATACCTCAATGACCAGAGAGCCCCCTTTCGATACTGTACAGGCGAAGAAGCACCGGTAGCAGATCTTATCATCATTGCCACCAAGAACCATCACCTAGAGGAAGCTATTTCCATGCTGAAACCTGTTGTTGGACCAGATACAGCCATTCTTTCCTTGCTCAATGGAATTGAAAGCGAACGGGAACTCTCAAAGGCTTTTGGGAAAGAGAAAGTACTCTATGGTTTTGCTGTAGGACTGAATTCCACACATGTTGGTAATCATATCACCTATACCAAGGAAGGCAGGATTGTCTTCGGCGAAAAGAGCAATGAAAAAACTGAACGAATCAAGGAGATCTCCGCTCTGTTTGACAGTGCAGGTGTTTCCTATGTAGTTCCAGAGAACATTGAGCGTGAACTCTGGAACAAGTTCATGCTCAACACTGCGTACAACACAATAAGCGGATTACTCTCTGCAACCTATGGAGATCTGGATCAAGAGCCGGTATGGAATCTTGCGCAGCAAGTATGCAAGGAAGTACAGAACGTCGCAAAGGCTGAGGGAGTCTTCCTCCCTGATTCCCTCATTGAGGAGAACCATCGCATCGTAACTTCCCTTGGGTTTACAGGAAAAACCTCCATGTGCCAAGACATGGAGGCTGGAAGAAGAACAGAAAACAAGTGGTTCAGTGGGACAGTGATCAAGCTGGGAAAGGTCCATGGAATCCCTACCCCCACCTGTGAAGTTCTCTCAGCCTTGGTTGAGGCAAGAGAGAATATAAGCCTTAGGCTCGCCCAAGCTCAATAAGCGCTTCCTGTTTTGCTTTTTTCAGTGTCTCTACCAACTCATTGAGCTTCCCGGGTGAACATTTTCCACAGTAGATATGAAAGTCGATGTCAGAGGCTGGGACGTTCTTTGCCATCTGGAGCAACAGGGGTTTTTCCAGGATTCTTACTGCCGGGACATTATATTTTTTTGCAAGACCATCGCGAGCAAGGAAGAAGTGCTTAAGAAAAACCTTCTCATCTTTTGACAGGTACTTCCAGGAAGAGAACTTGGTCCAGCCTGGTTTGTCAGGACCTTTGCTCTTCCCCACTACCTGCATTTGCTCGGCTACTTTTGCCTCTAAACCCTTCTCCGCAACCGATGCAATGAGAAACTCTTTCAATGCAAATAGATGTTCCACATCACTCAATGCATACTGGATCTGTTCTGGCCTCAAAGGACGTTTGAGCCAATTGGTCATCTGGTTCTTTTTCTTGTTTGACATCGGCTGTTTAGGAATTTCTGGAAGATACCGTTCTACCAATCCACTGAGATTTCCCATATAGCCCAGGACCATGGCAGGAACCCTGATATCATACACATTTTCCATAATAATTCCATACTGCTTTCTTACCAGAGCGGAATCACTGGCACAGTCGAACATCACTTTCTCCAGTGAGGTATCTTCCAAAAACTCCTGCAAGGAATCCTTGGAGAGGGTGAAGGGATCTACCAAATAATACGATTCTCCATCAAAAAGCTGGATAAGACAAAGATGCTCCCCATAGATATGGAGATTAAACTCCCCTTCAAAATCCATGGCAACCGATACAATGCCACGTTCTCTCCATGAGGTACGTAGCTCCGCTAAGGCAGAATCAGAATCAACGATGGTATAATTAAGCATAGGGTGAAAGCATACCAAATACTGAGAGAATAGAGAACCTATTCATACCACTTGCAGCGAAAATGTTTGACAGATGTATAATTACTTTCCTTGTTACTCGTAAAAGTATATTTATATCTAATTTGTAATATAAATTGTATATATTTTTCTTGATTATGCAATTTAATATTCTTTTTGTAATTTTATTTTGAACTAATAACGTTATGAAATTGATTTTTTTGAAATTCTTTCGCTATTTTTGAGAAACCCCTTAACACGATAAAATAATATCGATATCTTATAGACAAACAGATTCACCTAAGGAGTCATCAATTATGAGCGTTATGAGTTTTTCCATTCCCAGAACCATCTACTATGGAGAAGGTTCCCTTGATAAACTTGCCCAGCTTCAGGGCAAGAAAGCAGCTATCGTGACAGGCGGCAGTTCAATGAAGCGTTTCGGCTTCCTGGACCAGGCTGAATCCCTCCTGAAGAAAGCAGGCATCGATTCCATCCTGATCGACGGTGTTGAACCGAACCCATCCGTGGAAACAGTACAAAAGGGCGCCAAGGCAATGCTTGACTTCTCCCCTGATTGGATTGTCGCGATCGGAGGCGGATCAGCACTTGATGCGGCAAAAGTCATGTGGTGCTTCTATGAACATCCTGAGCTTGCCTTCGAGGATATCATCCAGCCGGGAAGCATGCCCTCCCTTCGAAACAAGGCAAAATTCATTGCAATCCCCTCAACCAGTGGAACAGCAAGTGAGATCACTGCGTTCTCGGTTATCACCGATACAAAGAAGCACATCAAGTATCCGATCGTTGCTGCCGACATGGTCCCAGATATTGCCATCCTCGACCCATCACTGCCCATGACCATGCCGAAGCACATCACAGCCAATACCGGCATGGATGTAATGTGCCATGCAGCAGAGGCTGTAGTCTCTACCGCAGCAACCGCATTTACCGATCCTTATGCCATCCAGGCTATCAAGATGGTCCTTGAACATCTTCCAGTCGCTTACCACGAACCGAAGAACCTGAAAGCCAGAGAGGCAATGCACGAGGCATCAGCCTTGGCAGGCATGGCCTTCACCAATGCATCCCTTGGCTTGGTTCACTCCATGGCTCACAAGATTGGTGGGGAATTTGGGGTAACCCACGGATTGGCAAATGCCATTCTTCTCCCCTATGTAATTGCCTACAACAGGAAGTTCACTGACAAGTACGCATATGCTGAGAAGATACTCGGTGTTGCCGACCTTGCACAGGCAATCAAGGAGATGAACCAAAAGATGGATATCCCTTCCTGCTTCAGGGATTGCAGTGAGGTTGACTTCAACGAGGAGAAGTTCAAGGAAGTCTTGCAGAGAATGAGCCAAAATGCGTTTGAAGATCCCTGCACCTTGACCAATCCAGGCACTCCTACTGCAGCTGATGTACAGATGCTGTATGAAGCGGCCTATTATGGAACAGAAGTCAAATAGGACGTTCTTTGTAGGACATACACTGAGAGCCACCGCAAGGTGGCTCTCTCCTTACGCTGCTTATGCAATTTCCTTTGGGAGGAAGATGTTGAGCAGGATGCCGATCAGGGTGGCAAGTGCAACTCCAGCCAGGGTGAACTCCAGGTTCTCTCCCATGGCAAAGGAAAGCATACCGCCACCGATTCCGATTACCAGTATCACACTGCTGATCGTCAGATTGCGCTTGTCTTCATAGTTGACACCAGCATCGACCAGGGTACGCAAACCGCTTGAGGCGATGGTACCGAAGAGCAACATGGAGATACCACCAAGTACTGGGTTGGGGATCGTCTGGATCAATGCGCCAAACTTCGGGAAGAACGAAAGGAAAATTGCCACAACAGCTGCACCACCGGTTACATACACACTGTACACACGAGTGAGCGCAAGCACCCCGATATTCTCACCATAGGTTGTGTTGGGCGGCCCTCCCCACAAGGATGCCCAAAGTGTTGCTATTCCATCACCGGCGATGGTCCTGTGCAAACCTGGATCCTTGTAGAAATCCTTTCCTACCACCTTGCTGATCGTAAGTGTATCGCCAAGGTGTTCACAGATGGTTGCAAGGGAGACCATGATAAAGGTGATCGCTGCAACAATATTGAACTTTGGCAAGGTGAAGGTGGGAAGACCGAACCAGGCAGCTTCCTTGATTGCTGCAAAATCGATCAAGGCATACTGGGGAAAAATCAGGCCGATGGCCAGGGCAAAGAAGTAACCACCAAACAACCCGATCAGAATAGGAATGATACTGAAGAACCCCTTGCCAAATATATTCGCAACAATGGTCAAGGAGAGGGTAACGGTCGCGATCAACAAGAAATAGAGACTGTATTCACCACTTCCGTCATACATTGCCATGCCCATGGCAGTAGGTGCCAAGTTCAAACCAATGACCACGATGACTGATCCGATGACTACAGGAGGGAGAGCCTTGTTCAGCCAGTTGTGTCCACTTCTCTTGATGATGAAAGCCACCAGCATATAAAAGAGGCCGGAGACCACTGCTCCACCCATTGCATAGGGAACCCCATAGGCACTGCTGATTGCAACCAGGGCCGGGATGAATGCAAACGAGGAACCAAGGAACGCTGGGACCTTTGCCCCGGTGATCAGGATGTAGATCAGTGTACCGGTACCTGCGGTAAAGAGGGCAGTACTCGGACTGAGACCGGTAAGGATCGGGACGAGAATGGTCGCACCGAACATTGCGAAGACATGCTGGACACTCAGGGGAATCCATTGTCCCATCGGTGGTTTGTCGGCCGGACCATACTTCATGGCGTTGGATGGTTGATTTGCCATCAGAAAGCTCCTTGGGTCTGCACACAGAAAACGCACTATGGGTGTTGTTTACAGACTGAGGGGATGATGACTTGCAGGAAGTCTCTCCATCCTATCGAGAAAACGGAAAGTTTGGGAAGTGTAAATCTGTATGATTATGCAAAATATCTTGGAAATCAACACCGAAGTACAACATTATGCCTTATCTCCTGAACAAAGGAAGCAATGCACCGTATAGGAACAGCAGTGGGGATGCAAGCAATACAGCAATTATCCCTACCACCAAAAGCAAGGGGTTGGAGAGCATCCGGTCATACCAAACGGGCAATTCAGCACATGTATTTCTTTCTCGTTTCATGGGTCATCCTCTCTTTCTGTGAACAGGATACCCTACACTATGTGACATCTGATGTCACACTACAGTTTTTTTGCGGCTTCCCACATCTGTGCAACAGACTGCTTGTAGCGAAGAACAAACTCCTCGGGAGCGATAGGACGTGCATCGGGTCCATACGAGAGAAGTGTTGAGAGGATCTCCTGAAGGTTGGACACAGGAAGGATGACCTCTAGGGCTTCCTTGTCCTCCTCTTGTACCATTCGTTGCTTCTGCTCTGGATGCCAATTCTGGGTGCTCAGTGTATGGATGGCCCATCCATACACGCGGAAGGTGACATAGGTAACCTCATTACCCATAAATATCCCATACCCAGAGTTAATGAAGTCATCGAGCTCTTCGTCAGAGAACCTACTCTTCATACGGTCTCCCCTTATCTGGGCAAGCTGTTCGATCCTGGAGAGATGAAAAGTCCTGAGTTGTCTGTGCTGCATATCAAAGGCAAGCAAGTACCACCTTCCACTATAGTTGACCAACCGCAGGGGTTCGATATGCCTATGAGAGTGAACTCCCAGTGCATTGCGATAATGCATGCTCATTCGCTCTTCACTCTTCATCGCTGAACAAATCTTGTTGAAAACCTCATAGTCAGGCCAGTCCTGTACTGGGGTAATGAAGATGATCTTATCGCTCAGGGAGCGGTAGTGTTTCTCAACTCCGCTATCAATGCCTTCACTGATCATCTCCGTCAGGTCAGACATGATACCTTGGGATTGGGCCAGACTCTTCACGATGGCGTTGAGCACCAACATACGCTCATTCGAGTTGGAGAAAAGGGTATAAGGAGTCTGGTAATGATACCAGTTCCTGGAACGGTCAAATGCAATGGGAGCTCCAAGATGCTCACGCAAGTAGGTGATGTCCCTCAATACTTGCCTCCGTGAGATGGAGAACTCTTGTTCAATGAGGGAGGTCTTCACGCCTCCATTCTCCTCAATACTCCGGTTGATGAATACGATTCGTTCGAGCTGGCTCATGTGGCCAGTATACTATAAAAAGGCTCTTCCCGGGGGAAGAGCCAATTTGAAACAATGCTATATCTTCTGCTTACTGGGCAGCTTTCAATTTTGCCTCGAGTTGGTCGAGGAAAGAGGAAAGTTCCTTTGGCAGATGATCACCAAACTTCGGGTAGTGATTGGTACGGACGTCTTCGACTTCCCTGAGCCAACCATCTACATCGACAGAGAGAAGCTCTCTCATATCTTCTTCGCTTACGCCTTCAGGAAGGTCGATTGCATCAGCTGTAGGCATGATACCGATCGGGGTATCAACTGACTTCGCAGTACCGTCACAGGCTTCGAAGACCCACTTCAGGACGCGGCTGTTTTCACCAAAACCGGGCCAGAGCCACTTGCCGTCTTCGGTCTTTCGGAACCAGTTGACGTAGAAGATCTTGGGAAGCTTGCTCTCGTCCGTTGCAGCCTTACCAACGTTGATCCAGTGCTGGAAGTAATCTCCCATGTTGTATCCACAGAAGGGAAGCATTGCAAACGGATCACGGCGGATGGTACCGACCTTGAGGTCGAGGGCCGCTGCAGTGATCTCAGACCCAACGATGGAGCCGAGGAATACGCCGTGGTTCCAGTCGTAGCTCTGGTGAACAAGAGGAACGGTATGGGCTCTTCTTCCACCAAAGAGGATTGCACTGATGGGCACACCCTTCGGGTCTTCCCATTCACTTGCAATACTTGGGCACTGGGCTGCAGGGGCGGTGAAGCGGGCATTGGGATGTGCAGCAGGCTTCTGCTCCTTGTTTCCCTTGTCCTGGACCCACTCATTACCATGCCAGTCGATCAACTTTCCAGGAGCATCATAGCCTATACCTTCCCACCATACATCGTTATCCTCTGTGAGTGCACAGTTGGTGAAGATACTGTTCTTGGATGCACTGACCATTGCGTTATAGTTGGACTCATTGGAAGTTCCTGGAGCAACACCGAAGAATCCAGCTTCTGGATTGATCGCATACAGCTGTCCATCGGAACCATACTTCATCCAAGCGATGTCATCACCAACGGTCTCTACCTTCCAACCTGGGATGGTCGGAACAAGCATTGCGAGGTTGGTCTTTCCACATGCGGAGGGGAATGCACCAGCGACAAACTTGCTCTTGCCTTCAGGGCTGGTTATCTTGAGGATGAGCATATGCTCTGCAAGCCAACCTTCGTCATGAGCCAAGACTGAGGCAATGCGCAGTGCAAGACACTTCTTGCCAAGCAGTGCGTTCCCGCCATAACCTGAGCCATAGGACCAGATCTCGCGGGTTTCTGGGAAGTGGGAGATGTACTTCTGCTCAATGGGAGCACATGGCCACTGGCCATTGTCACTCTCACCTTCTGCAAGCGGCTTGCCTACAGAGTGGTAGCAAGGTACATACTCACCATCGGTTCCGAGCACCTCAAGGACCTTCTCACCGACACGGGTCATGATCATCATATTGATGACAACATAGGCACTGTCAGTAAGCTCAACACCAATCTTTGCAATCGGGGAGCCAACAGGACCCATGGAGAAAGGAATAACATAAAGGGTGCGTCCCTTCATGCAACCGCGGTAAAGACCGGTCATGGTCTCTTTCAAGGCAACTGGGTCAATCCAGTTGTTGGTCGGCCCTGCTGCTTCCTTGTTCTGTGCTGCGATGTAGGTTCTGTTCTCAACGCGAGCAACATCAGAAGGGTCTGAGTTGTAAGCAATACTACCAGGCTTCTTCTCAGGATTCAGGGGTACGCAATAGCCACCAGCAATCTGCTGTGCAACCAATTCGTCGTACTGGGCGGCACTACCATCGGCAATGACGATTTCTTCAGGGGTCGTGAGTTCTGCAAAATCCAGAATCCACTGCTTGAGCCCAGAATGCGTAAGATTTGCGACGTTCATGGACTACTCCTTCATAATAGGGATGCACAATTCACTACAATTAGAGGAAATGTGTTTTTCCTATCTTACTGATTTTTCAATCTTTAGCAATATAATGGGCTATAATTTTTGTAATATTTCTTGTTTTTTTAAAACAGAGTCCCATGGAACCGCGAATTGAAGCTCAGATAGAGTTCAGGGGGAACATCCTCGGGAATATCAAGCAGGTAATCCGAGATTTTTCGGATCCGTTCCTTCAAGCTGTCCTTCTTGTTCGCTTGAGCTTCCTTCAATGCTTCCAGACTTTCCAGGATGATCTGCTGGCTGTTTCTCACTTCCTGGATTGCCATCTTGAACCGCTGGCTCAGGTCAAGAATGATCTGCTTTGTGGCTTCAGGGTGTGATGCAATAAATGCAGGGAAACTCTCCTGGGAAATCTCAACCAGCTGGCAATCGCTGAGGGCTACAGCTGTGGCATTGCGTGGTTCCTGTTCGAACAACCCCATTTCTCCCAAGCTGGAATTGGGCTTGGATATCTCGAAGAGCTGGAATTGCTGGGGTGTATGGTAGTTCAGGTACAACCCGACAGTACCACTTTTCAGAAGAAACATGGTGGAACAAGGCGAACCCTGTTCATAGATGATGGTTCCCTTCTGAACTTCGAATACCGGGTGTTTGTCATCGTGTGTATCACTCATGGGCGACCTCCTCATCTACCAACAAGTATACTATTACCTGTGACAACAGTACAAGGGAAGCTTGCAACCTGCAATTTCTGTGATAGACTTTCTGCTATGGAAGCAAAAGGGGTGCCTAAGAAGGAAAAGTTTGCCTATGGGTTCGGCTGCTTTGGCCAGAACATGCTCTACAATCTTATGGCAAACTTTCTGCTGTTCTTTTATACAGACATTTTTGGTCTCCTGCCTGCAGCAGCAGGGATGATTCTTCTGCTTGCCAGGATGTGGGATGCAATCAACGATCCTCTGATGGGAATGATTGCTGACCGCACACGTTCTCGTTGGGGGAAATTCCGTCCCTATCTCTTGTTCACCCCGATTCTCTTCGTACCTTTTGCGGTGGCTGCCTTCAGTACCCCTGACTTCTCCCCAGGAGGAAAAATCGCATGGGCAGCGTTTACGTATATCAGCTTCGGCATGATTTACACGGCCAGTGATGTTCCCTTTTGGGCAATGAGCAGCACCATAAGCGAAGACACCAAGGAAAGAAGCAGCATAGTTGTCTACCCTCGTTTCATGGCGACCGTTGCCATCGCCTTGGCAACCTTGGCTACCCAGCCATTGATTCTTCTTTTCTCGGTGGAAGGAAAACCGGAACGTGGCTACCAGATGACAAGCCTGACATATGCGCTGCTGACCGTCATATGCTTTCTCATCGCCTTCCTGTTTGTGAAGGAGCGTGTCTATACCGACGGACAGGAAAAACCCAGATTTTCCGAAATCCCCAAGGTCTTTCTGGACAACAAGCCACTGTTGCTTGTTATTCTGAGTGGACTGTTCACCGGTATCGCACAGACAGGGAAACTCTCCATGCTGATCTACTATGCAAAATACAACCTCCAGAATGAATTGCTCTATACCCTGCTTGCAGGGATCAACATCCCATTCATCCTTATCGGGATTGCAACCGTCCCCTACCTGACCAATAAAGTCGGCAAGAAGCGTGCGTGTGTTATCTATTATGCCATCTTTGCTGCAGGCAGTCTGGGATTCTTTCTTACCGGCTGGGACAACTTCTTTGTACTGTTGTTCTTCAACTGCATCAGTTCGATCGGGATGGCAAGCCCACAGGTAATCCAGACTGCCATGATTGCTGACACCATCGAGTACGGTGAACTGAAAAGCGGGAAACGCAATGAAGGCACAATCTTCAGCAGTCAGACATTCCTTGCAAAGCTTACCGCAGCTGTCACTTCGATCATCATAGCCTCCACCCTCTCCTTGGTTGGTTATATTCCCAATATGGCGCAGAGCAGCTCAACCCTTTGGGGAATCCATAGCCTTACCACCCTACTCCCATTCCTCGCCAGCATCTTCGGTATTATCCCAATCCTCTTCTATCCGCTGAGTGAGGAGAAGCATCACCAGATTGTCGAAGAGCTCCACCGACGTCGAATGGCTTCAGATTGACAGAGAAGGGGCACACCACTACCCTTAGGAACATGACAGAACTCGCACTTCCTGCAGGATCCCTGCAAGCAGCACTGACGGCCTTCAAAGAAGGGGCAGATGCTGTATATCTCGGGCTGAAAAGTTTTTCCGCTCGTGCAAACGCCACCAATTTTACCTTCGAGGACTTGGCAAAGCTTCGCCAAGTTGCGCTTGCTGAAGGGAAAAAAATCTATGTTACCGTAAATACGCTCATTGAAGAATCAGAGTTGGATGAGGCATACAAGACACTCAAGCATATTGACTTCATCGGTTGTGACGGCATCATCGTCCAGGACCTAGGCTTGATCAACCTTGTGAAAACCTATGCCCCTAACCTCTCTCTCCATGCAAGTACCCAGCTGGCTGTACATACCATTGCCGGGGTACAAGAACTGGTTCGCCTTGGGTTCGAACGAGTGGTGCTTGCCAGGGAACTGACGTTCCAGGAGGTCAAGCGAATTCGTGAAGCGTGTAAGGATGTGGAACTGAAGGTATTCATCCACGGCGCCCTCTGCTATAGCTTCTCGGGACTCTGCACAGCCAGCGAACAACTATGTGGCAGAAGTGCAAACAGGGGTAGCTGTGCCCAGATCTGCAGGAACTACTTCACTGTAGAACATGACAGTGCTGTGCCGAGTGCGCTTTCCCCCATCCCACAAGGAGTCAAGGATGGTTGGTTCTTCTCCATGAGTGACATGAAAGCGGGCCCTGTTGCAAAAGAACTGGAAAAGCTGGGCATCGAAAGCCTCAAGGTGGAAGGAAGGATGAAAAGCCCTGCCTATACCGGTTTGGCGGCACGTTACTACCGTGCGGTCCTTGATGGGGATGAGAGCGCAGAAGAGCTGGAAGAGGCCCTCTCAGTGGTCTTCTCCCGTCGACAAACCTCTGGTTGGTTGGCCTCCTATGGACGAGAGAAACAAGACTTCACCATCAGGAGAGCCCCTACCCTCGGAAGTACAAGCTACCCAGGTCATCGTGGCATCAAGGCTGCAAGGATCACGCTGGTCAAGAGTGATTCAGTGATGGTTTCCTTGCTCACCGATGTAGCACTCCGGGATGGTTTGATGTACTTCATCCGAAGCCAGAGGCAACCGATCGATACCATCAAATTTGGTATCAACTCCCTGATAGACCAATGGGGCAGAAGCATTACCGAAGCCTATGAGGGGGAGTCTGTGGCAATACCACTGCCAGCCAATGCTCCCCGTCCACACACCGGTGAATTCTTCTACCTGATCAGCCGACATGACCAGAATCCTGCCCTGATCAGTGAGGCACTTCCCCTCAGCAAGCATCCACTAGCCATGACATTCACCCTGGAGGATGGATCGTTGTCGATCCAATGTCCCTATGGGGAAGCAACATACGAAATTCCCACAAGCGAGGCTCGAAAACCCCAGGAGACAGAGGCAAATATTGTCTCCATTTTCAGCCAAAGTGATACATCTTTTCTCACCCTTGGCTCGATCAACCTCGTGAATAAAACACAGCTCCCGCTTGAGCAGATATTCCTACCGCTCTCAGTTCTGAAGACGATCAG
>NZ_JBFXGH010000054.1:0-13883 GCF_050178175.1 Sphaerochaeta sp. | reverse complement strand
CTCTTCTCCTCCACCCCTGGAGGCATCCAGGAGATGGGTTTGATCAGTGACGAATTGGGACTGGAAACCCCCAAAATCGTCCTGATGCATACATTTCGCATCCTGGCGGTCCTGGGGATACTTCCCTTGATAGCTGGTCTTTTTGGTGGTATCTAGGCTGGATTATACAGGGAAGAAGTGGGGAAGCGTGGGTCGCTGGTAACATTGAGTACCAGCTTTCTCAACCCTGAGGAGTCTCCACTGCTGGGGATATGGGTCATATGCACTTCACATCCGCGCAGAAGTGGAAGAACCCCGCTCGCTTTCTTGGCATCCTCGCTGATGGCGCAACTCATGGCCAGGCAAATGAGCACCTCATCAAGATTCAGGCTCACCCCCCTGCCCTTGAGCACATCACGTTTCATTGCCGTCACTGACTGTACGATGGCAGGAGGAATGAGGTCGATCTCGTGATCGATATCCGCAAGGACCTTCACTGCGTTGAGAATCAAGGCGGAAGAAGCGTGCAGGAATGGGGAATTACAGCCGGTGACGATCCGCCCATCAGGCAATTCAATTGCTGCTGCACAGACAATCCCATTTATACCCTTGTTCCGTTCAATACCTCTCTCGAGGGCATGCTTGGCGGCAGGAACAACGCTACGATTTTCACTGGAAAGCTTTGCCCCCTCCATGATGGAAAGACTCCGCTCGACGGTATCCTTGGTGCCGATACCTTGGACATATTCACAGGCAGCTCGATAGTAGCGCCTGATAATCTCCTGTTCACCTGCTTTCCTGACAACCTCATCATTTATGATACCAAATCCACAGCGATTGACTCCCATATCAGTAGGACTCTTGTAAGGACAATCCTCGCCTGTGATCTTGCTCAAGATCCTATTGAGAAGAGGATATGCCTCCAGATCCCTGGAATAATTGACGGTGATCTGGTTGTAGGCACTTGCATGGAAGTGGTCGATCAGGTTCTTGTCCCCGATATCCGCAGTTGCACTCTCATAGGCAATATTCACCGGATGATCAATGGGCAGGTTCCAGATCGGGAAGGTCTCGAACTTTGAGTAGCCACTATGCCGCCCGGCCTTGTAGTCATGGTACATCTGTGAGAGGCAGGTACCGAGCTTCCCGGAACCGGGACCGGGACCGGTCACGATAACAACCGGCCGGTCGGTCTCAATGTAGGGATTTGCGCCATACCCTTCGTCACTGACAATCAGGTCAACATTGTTCGGATAGCCGTGGGTTGCACGATGGGTATAGACGGTAATGCCACGTTGCTCGAGAATGTTCTTGAAGTTGACCGAACTAGGTTCCTCATCAAACCGGGTTATTACCACACGGGTGACCTTCAACCCCCACTTGGAGAAGTCGTCGATCATCTTGAATACATCCGTATCATAAGTGATACCGAAATCACTCCGCATTTTTCGTCGTTCTATATCACCACTATGGATACAGATGATGACATCAATCTGTTCCTTGAGTGACTGGAATACACGCATCTTCACATTCGGGTCGAAACCGGGAAGCACCCGTGATGCATGGTAATCGAACAGGAGCTTGCCTCCACATTCCAGATAGAGCTTCCCATCACTCTGCTTCACTCTCTCGAGGATGTAATGACGTTGCTCCTCCAGATACTTCTCATTGTCAAAACCAATTGCACCCACGCTTCCTACCCCTTGTATTGCAGTTGCTCTGCTATAGCTTCTTGCGTCCGTTGGTCAAACAATACACCGATAAGCGCCAAAGAGAACGGCATGGCAGCCCCAGGTCCTTGTCCGGTAACCAACGAACCGTCCACGATGAACGACTCATTCTCCAGTACCAATCCAGGACAGGTCGCCTCCGTCCCTGGATATCCTGTCACCCGTTTACCGTCCAACAAGCCGGTCTTGCCAAGGACAACTGCAGGAGCCGCACAAATGGCCGCAACCACCCCACTCTGGGCAATCTCAATAACCTTCTCCAAAACCACGAAGGATGCAGCAAGATTCTTCGACCCTTGCACTCCCCCTGGAAGGACCACACAATCAAACGGCTTATTCTTGCAGGATGCCAGGGTGGTATCAGCATGGACCACCATGCCATGGGCACCTTTCACTGCAAGAGTATCAAGCGAAGCCACCGTGACTTTCGCCCCACTTCGCCTAAGCAGGTCGATCGGTGTGATAGCCTCGACTTCCTCAAAACCTTCTGCAAGGAGAACCAAAACTGAGGGAACCATGATAAGACCTCCATTCTTCACAGCGGCTGGATAATGCCGCCTTCTCTGCGAGCCTTGCGAAGTAAATCGCAAGCATGGTGCACAATCCGTTCGGTCTCATCCCAACCGATGCATGCATCGGTTACGGAGACACCATATTTCAAGGTCGATAGATCTTCAGGAATTTTTTGGCATCCTTGTTCCAGGTTGCTTTCCAACATGAAGCCACGAATGGCCTTCTCACCCCAGGAAACCTGGTCAATGAGAGAACGCAGTACCCGTTTCTGCCGTTCATAGTGTTTTCTGGAGTTTGCATGACTGCAATCGATGATGATCGAGGGATTCACCCCCTCCTTCTGCATGGAGACCCTTGCATTCTCTACATCATCCTCATAGTAGTTGGGACTCTGGTCTCCACCACGAAGGATCAAGTGACAGCAATCATTACCGGTGGTCCTGAAGATGGCACTGGCTCCAGAGGCATCCATACCAATGAATGATGCCGGTTGAAGGGCGCTCTTGATGGCATTGATTGCAGTATTCAGATCTCCACTGGTACTGTTCTTGAACCCAACAGCCACACTCAAGCCACTGGCAAGATTTCGGTGGATCTGGCTCTCGGTTGTTCTTGCACCAATCGAAGACCAACTCATCAACTCGTCAATGTACTGGGGGATAATGGGGTCAAGTACCTCACACCCTACCGGCAGTCCCAACTTCACGATGTCCAGCAGGAGCGAGCGGGCAGTCATGATGCCACCACCGATATCATAGGAGCCATCCATCTTCGGATCGAGGATCAGACCCTTCCAACCACCTACGGTCCTCGGTTTCTCAAAATAGGTCCGCATCACCACAAACATCTCTTCCTCGATCTCGCTTGCAAGTTTCTTGAGCTTCCGCGCATATTCGAGCGCTGCCTTGGGGTCATGCAGAGAACAGGGACCGATGATTGCAAGCAATCGTTGGTCCCTTCCTTGGATGATATCGTTGACCGTCTGACGGCTTCGACGTATGGATTCTGCGGTTTTTTCATCAACCGGCAGCAGGGAGACAACCTGTTGCGGTGTAGCAAGTGGTTCAACCTGCTTGATTCTGATATCTACGTTTGCCATGCTGATTATTCCTTTGGGAAGGTATACCACGACTCAGCGATGAGGCTCAACCCTTTTCGGCTCCCTTTGCTGTATCATCCTTGCCTCTGGAGTACAGAAATCGCTTGATCTTCTGGGTTGGTGTTCTCTGGAACGGCTCTTCCTGCAACTCAGCACTACTGAGTCGGCTGAAAGCACTCAATTCCTTATTCACATCCTCCCGGATTTTTGCGACATATTTCAGGGCTTCATCCTTTGCCTCATTGACATTCAACGCCATCTTGCTGGCAAAGGCTTCAACGTCGATCTTGATCAACGCCGCCAGACCACCTTGCTCTGGGATGACCAATGACTCAGTGACAAAATCCTGATTGTTTATTACCGACTCGATCAGCTCAGGGTAGATATTTTCCCCTCCACTGCCCAGGATCATGGTCTTGGTCCTCCCCTTGATGGAAAGTCGACCATGCTTGTCCAGGTATCCCAGATCTCCTGTCCTGAAATACCCATCCTCGGTGAAGCTTGCCTTGTTCAGCTCAGGATTGTCATAGTACCCCTGCATGACATTCGGGCCCTTCACCAAGATCTCTCCCACCCCGGTCTCCGGATCAGGATCAGCCAGCTTCACATCGACATGCTCAACCAATTTGCCGATGACCCCAACATAATGTTTCTTTGGTTTTCCACCAGCAATCAGGGGAGCGGTCTCGGTAAGCCCGTAACCTATGGCATAGGGGAACTTTGCATCAGCAAGGAATTGTTCTACTTCGCGGTCAAGTGGAGCCCCTCCAATACCGAAGAACTTTATATGACCACCAAAGGTCATCTTCAGTTTCCGACCTATTGCCTTGCTGATCAACTTACGGGTAAAGGAGTAACGCATCCATTTCTTGATCTTTTCGTTGCCCTTGGTGACAGGAAGCACGGCACTTCGGTATACCTTCTCGATAAGCAAGGGGACAGTCATCACAATCGTTGGCTTGACATCCTTGAGCGCAGGAAGCAGGATCGACGTAACCGGTGGCTTGCCTAAATATACAATTTCACATCCACACATGAGCTCCAATATTTGTCCGGTGGTGAACTCATAGACATGGCTTACCGGCAAAATTGAGAGCACCTTGGACTTGTGATTGAGATTTACATACACATCAGTCGATATGTCAGCATTCCATACAAGATTCTTGTGGGTGAGCATCACTCCCTTGCTGTTGCCGGTCGTCCCACTGGTATAGATCAGGGAGGCCAGATCATCTTCCTGGGCAAGGGAGGCTTCACGAAGCTTCCTGCCCTTTTCATCTATCTTCCTGCGGCTGATATCCTTGCCTGGTGCGGCTGCAAACTGAGTCTTGTCCTCCAGACCTTTCACGATGGATGAAGGGATGTGGAACAGGTCTTCCATCCTCACCAGATAGGAGTCATTGGCCTGGACGTACGCTTTTGCCTTCTCAAAATGCTTGACGTTTATCACGACACCTTTCGCCCCAGCATGTTCAAGGATCTGGTTGGTTTCCTTGGTTGAGAAATCGGGGAGGATCGGAACAGCTACACATCCAATGGAGGTGATGCCGAAATAAGCTGCCATCCAGGTAGGGCAACCCTCCCCCATGATGGCGATCTTATCCCCACGGGAGAATCCAGCTTCGAGGAGGGTAAGCGAAATGGCATCCTTCATCAACTTCAGCTGGGCATAGGTAATCTCACTACCCTCTTCGCGGTAGGTACGTAAGGCAATCCTGGCCCCATTGCGGCTGGATGTACAATCAACCACTGCGTCCATTGTATACTTGTTGACGGTCTTCATAGTCAGGCCATCTTCACGCTTGAGTTTTTTTATTCTCTTCAAGGACCATACTTCTGCTTGTTTTTTCTTCATAAATGCACCTCGTTTTTTGGTCCATACCACTGATTTTTCCTGCATACAGTAAAGGGAAGGTCAGTCATGGACTGTACCACTTTTTCCAGAATCACAGGATCATTGTTACATTCAGAGAGATGGATGAAATAGACATGTTCACCCTTGAAGCCACTCTCACAGAGAAACTGCAAGGCTTGGTCATTGGACAGATGCCCATGATTACCGGAAATCCGCCGCTTCAACATGGCTGGATAGGGGCCGGATCTCAACATCTGTTCATCATAATTCGCTTCCAGAAATAGAATGTCAGCATCCCCTGCGAGCATCATCTGTTGCTCGCTGGTGATGCCTGTATCGGTCAATACCATGTAATGAGTATCCTGGTGGGTAATATACCAACCAACAGAACCACCACTGTCGTGACTTGTTTCAAAACAGAACAGGGAGAAGGATCCGACCTCGACAAGTTCCGATGTACAAACTGTCTGCAGTTTTCCCTCTGGGATACCCAACTTCTCGATCAACAGCGGTTGCTCAGCAACCATACGATCGTGGGCATACACGGGTATGGGCAATCTCCGGGAAAGCACCCCTACACCACGTGCATGGTCAGGATGGAGATGGGTGAGGAATACCGCCTGTACGGTAGACAGAGGTACAGAGAACTGAGACAGACGTCTTGTGAGCTCCACAACACTGTAGCCCTGGTCAATCAAGATGGAGACGGTACCATCGGTGAAAAGATAACTGTTTCCACTGGACCCACTGCCCAGAACGGCATACTGAACCATTAAAGCGTTCCCCATGCAGTAAGTATTGCTGGATCATAGCCTAGGTGAACCTTTCCCTTATAGCGAAGCACTGGAGTCTTGAGCAGCTGGGGATGCTCTGCCAACTCCTGGGCAGCATCAAAACTTCTCCATGCATAGCCTTCTTTTGCATAATAGGCACTAGACTCATCAATCAACGTTTCAGCATCATATGCGCAGAAAAGCGAACGCCACTCCCCTTCGGAGAGTGTGCGTTGGTTCAGGTCAACAAACTGGAAGGCGATGTTGCGTTCTTTGCAGCTCCTGATTGCCTTCGCAGTTTCTTTGCATTTTTTTGTTCCGATAATCTGAATCATGCATTCCCCTGTCATCTATATAGTATAGTAGACAGGGTAAAAAGGCAAGAAACCCGACAGATTGCCGAATCGTGTCAACTCACGAAGAGCTCATCGATCTCACGTTGGTAGAGACGATTGATTTCAAATCGTTTCAGTTCCTGCTTTGCACTCAGCTCCTTACCCACCTCAAAGCTCTTGGAGAGGAGACGGAAGCGAACGATATGCTCGAAGCTCTTGAAACCATGCTTGCTGTTGATGATATCAGTGATTGTTTGCTCGATCAGGCTTATCACTTCCTGCATCTGATACAGCTTATCGGCGAGGTAGGGAATTTCCTTCTCCTTGAGGTACTCCTCAATTCGTTGCTTGTTGAGCACGATCAAGGCACCCAGATACTTCTTGTCCTGCCCCAGTACAATGGCCTGTTCAATGAAATCACTCTCACAGAGTTTTGCCTCGATGGGTACCGGTTCAAGGTTCTCCCCTCCTGCCAGCACAATGGTATCCTTGGCCCTTCCGCTGAGAGCAAACTCACCGCGGTGCGTCCAGATACCCAGGTCTCCGGTGTTGAGCCAACCATGCTCATCCAATACCAACCGGGTAAGATCAGGACGCTTGTAGTATCCCTTCATCACCTGTGGTCCACGGACCATGACGATGCCTTTCTCACCGGGTTTTGCTTCCTGTCCCTGTTCAGTGACTATGCGTACCTCCGTTCCTTCAAGTGGACTTACCGTACGCTTAACCCCATGGAGTAGAGGCCGGACAGCTACCACAGGAGCACTCTCGGTCAGTCCATATCCGTCAAGCAACTTCACACCGATTGAGGCGAAGAAGCTATCCACCCCTGCACTGAGAGAGCCTCCGCCACTGACACCGGCAATGAAATTCTTGCCCAGTTTCTGCTTGACCTTGGAGAATACCAGATGGTCTCCAACCTTATAGAGTGGATGGAGCAACACCATCGGCAACAGTCCTGCCGATACATCAAGGATTCGGCTTCGCTTCCTGAACGTGGCAACCTCTCCCAGTACCAAGTCCCTGCTTCTGCTGTACATACCAGCAACCTTGATGAAGAAGGAGAACAGGCCTTTGGCAACGGGGCTCTTGTTCTTCATGCTGGCAAATACTCCAGCCTTTACTGCTTCCCATATGCGGGGGACAGAACCCATCCAATGAGGATTCACGAGCACCAAGTCAGCGAGCAGGATTGAACCCAGTGGCTTGGAATAGGCAACTGTTGATGCATTGCCAATGATGACATACTGCAGGATTCGTTCAAAGGAGTGCCAGACGGGGAGGACGCTGAGCCAACGCTGACCAGGCGACAACCTTTTGATCAACTTGGGAACAGCCTCCAACTGGTAGGCAAAGTTTGCATGGGTGAGCATGACTCCCTTCGGGTCCCCAGTGGTACCACTGGTAAAGATGATGGTTGCAATTTCCTCACTGTTGCCTTTATCTCGCTCGCTCTCCACCCTTTTGGCAATGGCATAATCATCAAGGAGTGCCCTACCCTCATCCACGAGATCCTGATAACAGAGAATCTCGATCTTGGTGGCGGATGCAGCCTCATCACGTTGCTGATGGGTAAACTCACGATCCATGACGATCAGGTGCTGCAAAGCCGGGAGGGTTTCACTGATGTTGAGAACCTTGCGCAACTGGACCGCATTCTCGACAAAACAGAATGCCGCTTCAGTTATAGAGAGAATGAAGCTTACCTCATAAGGCATTGCATCCCGCCCACGGGGAACATCAGCGGCTCCCAGGCTGAGAATAGCCAAGTCGCTGGCGAGCCATTCACGGCGGTTGTCACTGATCAGGCCAACCAGGTCTCCGCGTTTGACGCCATGGTTCATCAGGCTGGCAGCCAAGCTGTTCACTTCACTATAGAGATCGGAATAGGAGATCGACTGAAAAACGCCGTTCTTGTCCTTGCTCATCTGAACGGTGTATGCGGGATATTGTGTGACGACCTCTGCAAATATCTGTGGTATGGTCTTATACATAGCAACCTCCGTGTATGGTACTATCTATTATATAAACACATTTTCACTATTTGTCAATCTGTCAAAATAAATATATTGCAAACCTTTTTCTTTATATTTCATACACCTAGGAGAATTTCCCCAAGTAGAGCCAAAACTACGGGAAATATCATCATTATTGACTCTTTATAAGGAAACAAATCATAATGGCCCAATATGATAAGGAGAGACTTTTTCATGAAAGAACGGATTTCTACATTGCTCAAGAGAGAACCACAGGCTGAATTTGTTGTGGCAGAAGGCTGGGTAAGGACCAAGCGAGACAGCAAGAATGTATGCTTCCTTGAGGTCAATGATGGTTCGTGTCTGAAGGGACTGCAGATTGTCATCGACAAGGAGCAGCTTCCTGACCTCTCCATTCTCAATGATATCACCACCGGTTGTTCAGTTGTCTGCAAGGGCCCAATCGTTGCAAGTGCAGGTGGCAACCAAGCAGTCGAGATGGCCACTGTCGACGTACAGGTAGTGGGTCCCTGTCCGGTGGATACCTATCCTCTCCAGAAGAAACGGCATACCATCGAGTATCTTCGTGAGATTGCCCACCTGAGAGCGAGAACCAACATGTTTGGTGCAGTGGCACGGGTGAGAAATACCTTGAGCTATGCTGTCCACACCTTTTTCCAGGAACATGGGTTCTTCTATGTGAATACCCCGATCATCAGTGCAAGCGATTGTGAGGGAGCAGGCGAACAGTTTTTGGTCACCACCCTGGATTTGGACAACATTCCCCGCAGCGACGATGGAACGATCGATTACACCAAGGACTTCTTTGGCCGGCAATCCTTCCTTACCGTCAGTGGTCAGCTGGAGGGTGAGACCTACGCTATGGCATTGAAGAACATATACACCTTCGGTCCCACCTTCAGGGCAGAGAACTCCAATACCAAGAGACACCTCGCTGAGTTCTGGATGGTAGAACCCGAGATGGCTTTCTGTACGCTTGAAGGAAACATGGAAGTAGCAGAAGCATTCCTCAAATACCTGTTCAAGACCGTGTTGGAGGAGTGTGCAGAAGATATGGCTTTCTTCAGCAAGTTTGTCCAATCGGGAGTACAGGAAACGCTCAAGTCAATCGTGGAGACACCGTTTGCCCACCTGACCTACACTGAGGCGATTGATGAACTTTCCAAGCACAACGACAAGTTTGAATTCCCTGTCTCCTGGGGCAGCGACTTGCAGAGTGAACACGAGAAGTTCCTCACCGAGACAATATGCAAGCGACCGGTGATCGTGACCGATTATCCCAAGGAGATCAAGGCTTTCTACATGAAGCTGAATGAGGATGGGAAGACCGTTAGGGGCATGGATGTCCTGGTTCCCCGCCTGGGTGAGATCATCGGCGGCAGCGAACGTGAATCGGACCTTGACATATTGACCAAACGCATGGAAGAGCTGGACCTCAATCCTGATGATTACTGGTGGTATCTTGATCTGAGACGATTCGGCACAGTCCCTCACGCCGGATTCGGCCTCGGATTTGAACGCTTGGTGCAGTACGTCACAGGGATGGGAAACATCCGCGACGTCATACCCTACCCAAGGGCTCCAAAACTGGCAGATTTCTGATCGGGTACAAGGCGGCATGGGCCGCCTTTTTTACTGATAAAACGAGAACAATGCCCAGACAATCAATTGGCTGGTAGTGTGCACCCCACTCTTGAGGAACAGATGCTTCTTGTGTGCGATGACCGTCGACACCTTGATGCCCAGGAGAGAGGCAATCTGACGGGTTTCCTGTCCACTCACCATAAGGGTCAGCACCTGATGTTCCCTCCTGGTCAGAACAGCAGGATGCTCATTGACTCCATCATGAGGATGGGGAGCGGAGAGAAATCTCCCCAGCATCATCTCAAGCAGTGGCTCACTACAGGTAAGGGAGAGTACAATCGTGTACTGGTCCTCCAGCAAGGAACACATCATTTTCATTGATTTCGGACAAAAGACAAGTAGGTTCTTGGACGGTAACAGCCTCTTCATCTGTACAACCGAGGGAAGGTCCGGGCAGTAGCAGATGCAGTTTCTCATCTCAATTTCCGGAGAGTGAGTACCAAGACGGTGTGCATGTATTCTCAGCTGAGGATAACCGGCCAGTCGACTCAGCATCCTTTCCCGTTCAAATGCATTACGGTAGAGTAAGATTGTTTCATGGTTCATGTCCTCCTAAGAGGTAGATCAGGCATTTTGCTTCAGCATGCTGGTAAGCAATGCATCAAAAGAATCGCTGAAAGCCTTGGTCTGCTTGCCACTCATCCTGGAGTGGTGTTCGCTGAAAATCCCCAGCTCCCTGAACTCTGTCATGGCATTACGGATGGAGAGCCGCTCGGCCATATTCTCTTCGGTATAGGTATTCCCCCGATCATCCAGTACTGTGATACCTTTCTCCACCAAACGACCAGCAAGAGGAATGTCATGGGTGATGACAAGGGCAGGCCTTTCAGCATGGTCTACAATCCAGTCATCTGCACTATCATCACCCTTCTCCACCTGTACCTGGTTGATGGAGCTCTTTATTTCTCTGAGAGACGATTGATTATCTAATCCTTGTTTCTTAGCCTCATAACGCAAGGCATTGGTGTGCTGTTGGTAGGCTTGCTCCACATCCTTGAGTACACGGTCTGCAACAAAGTAGACCGAGAGGTTTCGTCGAACTACTGCCTTGAGAATAATCTGTCTTAGGTTTCGCGGACAGGAGTCTGCATCTACATAAAGGGTGAACATGCCTCCAGCCTACCGCAAAATGCAGGGTTTTGTCACCCACGGGAGAAGAAACCGTCACAGCTACCCCGCCTGCACTACAGGCTATGGTGTTCATCTGCGAAGGAGTGTAACTCCGGAAACAGAGACGGAGAGGAATTCGTATATATAAGGCAAGAGAAGCAGTTGCCTTCCTTTTTCACTTCCACCCGAACAATGACCATATCGAAGGTCGATTCCTCCAAGCTAATGCCCATACAATCGGGAAGGAGGTGGACAGAAGGTTCTCCTTGCCTCCCATAAGGTTACTCAAGGCCATGGTAAAGTTCCAATGAAAGGTATCAATACCCCGGACTCAGGAGGCGTTGCCTCCTTTTCCGCCCCAAGGGACGGGGTATCTCACCTTGCTTTCCCGGCACTCGCTCCAGAGAGGAACCTTCCTGCTGATTCCTTTCCTCTCGCTCCGTTGGGGAATAAGGCATTTCTTGATATTCTAGGTGAAATTCGATTTGCACACCGAACATAATGAAGACGTCCTCGAGAAGGACGCCTTCATTACTATAGGTTCTACTTTGCTCTGGCTAACTTTTCAGGAGGCTGTTGCTCAGTTGCACTCTCCATATACTCCTTTCTCCAGATTGGCTCAGTAAGTTCACTAAGCCGTTCATCGTATGCCACAAGTTCCCTATAATAGGTTTCATCTGAGAGAATATCCTCTGCTGTTTTATTCTCGCCATGCGCATCACTGGTTAGGATATTTGCTCGGAAATTTGCATAATGGTCACGTATGGAACAGGGCATGAGCAGGTTATCAACATTCTTTGCATCTGTTAGCTGGCTACCTTTTTGCCAGGATCTGCCGCGACGCATCATGTCAGACATGAGGGCATCTCCGACATGCTTACCTTCAGCAAAAAGTCGTTTTACGTTGTCAATGGTATAGGGTACGAAAACACATGGCATGATATCTCCATTCCAATTAATGTAGAGATAACCGCCTTCTCGCCCGTACGCAATGCATCCCCGTGTGAGCACTCCACTATTCCAGAAATCGGCCATCGGATAGCGTTTTTTCGCCATCAAGGATTCCCATTTGCGGTAGAGTTTGACACGTGTTTCCGGATCAGGCATAAGCTCGAAAACCTCTTTCCCGCGTCCTATCGGCATAAGCTGGAACTGCCACATAAATGAGGCTCCCAGCTTGTCAAAATAGGTTTCATAAAACTCATCAGTAAGAAGGAGATCAGCATTTTTGCTTGTACTGGTGACAGAGACGATAAACGGCATACCCACATTCCTCAGGGATTCCATGGCAGAAAGAATTTTCTTGTATACTCCTCTTCCTCGACGCTCATCGGTCTCTTTCTCAAATCCTTCGACGGATATTGCAGGTACTCCATTTCCAAGCTTTTCTAGTTTTTTTGCCATTTCATCATCAATAAGTACGCCGTTTGTGTAGAACATGAAGAAGGTGTCCGGATGACTCTCGAAGAGATCGAGAAGCGTCTTCCCCTTGTCTTCATACATCAACGGCTCACCCCCGCTGATAACAACGAAGCGATTGCCTGCATCTTGTTCCAGCTCAGTAACAATTTGGTCTACAGTCTCAAACGGCAATGATGGAGTAGAAACTCCGTTACTGGAAGCATAACACCCTTCACAGTTCAGGTTGCAACGCTGAGTCGGTGAAATGACGGCAAAGCTTGGTGGATTTGTCTGATATGTTTTTCGATACTCGGCAACTTTTTTCTCCCGTGCTTCCCTTCGTCCAGTAGCGAAAGCACCATCGATCAAAGCCACAGACAGACGATCAATCACATGCTTTGAGATATACCCCTTGTTGATGTTCTCAACTGCCCTAGACAACAATGAAGAAGCCCACTCATATCTCTTGTACGCTACAGCAGGAATGTCATCTTCACCGCTTGCTACAATCGACTCATAAAACATGCTGTCAAGCTTTTTAACAACCTGCTTTTGAACAATTTTGTTTGAAACGGCCAACCGTGTTACCATTTTGGCAGCTCTTGAATTATTCATAAAACCCTCCTTAAGAGTAAATTTATTGCTTCATAACAGCGACTTCAGGTTTGAAATTAATGGAAAGAAGATAGGATACAGAACGCTGCAGCTTATGCTTTGCCTCTTCCAACGAGGTGTTATAGGCATTAAGCAGTGCACCATCTACAATAAGACGAATTGCATCTACCAAGCCCGCTATAGTTTGGCGGGGAGTTAATTGTCCTTCTTTTATGCCTTGCTGCACCACTGTTTTTAGGGATTCAACCCACAACTTGTTATAATCATCCTGAAGTTGCAGCAGACGCTTATTCTGATGTATGGCAGAAACAATAGTCAGATATCCCTCAGCACCAGTATGCTGATAATTACCGCACTGATCCACTTCATACAGTGGTGAAAGTGGAAGGTACATGATTTTCTGGATTTTTGATTGAAAATTTCCAGGACCCGATACAATATCCGGCAACTCTTGGAATTGCTTGAAGAAATAGGTTTTCACCACCTCCTCAAACAAATCCTCTTTACTATTGAAGTAATGATAGAGCGCACCACGGGAAACACCGGCTTTATCGATGATACGGTTAATACCAACGCGATAACCCTCAGTTACAAACAATTCAAAAGCGGTGACAATAATCTTTGTTTTGCTTTGTTTCTTCTTCATAACATACCGACCTTCCTGTTTTTATTGTAGGACATGAAATTTTAATCGTCAACCTTAAAAAATAGAATTTACGGCAATGCCCCATACCGCTTTTCTCCAAACCCACCACAGTAAAACGGTTGCTGTTTGAAAAAAGTACCACCCATGTCTGCTAGCCGCTCACAGGATACCCGTATCTTCAAAGAG
>NZ_JBFXGH010000053.1:0-14555 GCF_050178175.1 Sphaerochaeta sp. | reverse complement strand
TGAGTATGGTTAAGAGGATGAGATGGGCTTGTTCCTTGATGACTGCATCCTGGCTTTTCTTGCCCCATGATGCAAGAAGCACCATGCCTAGGATGGTGTAGCTTCCATAGTATATGTAGAATATGATATCCCAGATATTGTGCTCAGCTATATTGACCCAACCAAACTCAGTGTGCCTGAGCTGGTACGGTTCTGCGTTCAGTCCTGAAGGGATGGAGAAGGCAAGAATAGTCAGGAGAGCAGGGGTATACAATACGGCGTAGAACCACCATGGGCGCTTGCCAACTCGCTTGCTGGAAATAAGGATGATGAAATGGAGGAAGATTGCATACACTGAACCCCAGCCAAGGGCTGATACCCTTCGCCAGAGTTCCGCCGTCTCCCGAGTAAGGGCAAGATTTGCAAAGGCCAATCCTGAAGACCAGATGGAAACCGCGGCAACCAGGGCAAAAAAGATCCGGTTGGAGATGATTGTATGGTTGTTTTGGAGCACAAGTATCCCACTTGCCAGTGCCAGTATGGCTACGGAGATGAACAACATTGAGAAAACGATGGTACTAAACACTTGAACGTTACCTTGCCTCTTTGGACCTAGCGTATACCTTCTTTTTAGAAAAGAGAAAATGTTTCGATCAAAATATTATTAGTTATATCTTTTATGTATAATATAATACAAATCAGTCTACTATCAAAGCAACATCACATAGGAGCAAAAAAAACAGCCAGAAATTTTCTGACTGCTTTAAGAGCGAAAGACGGGACTTGAACCCGCGACATCCACCTTGGCAAGGTGGAGCTCTACCACTGAGCTACTTTCGCAAAAATCGTTTTGTCAGACAGTCCAACTTGGATTGTCCTTTGCGAGAGAGGGGACTTGAACCCCTACACCGTAAGGT
This sequence comes from Sphaerochaeta sp., assembly GCF_050178175.1. Classification (GTDB taxonomy): domain Bacteria; phylum Spirochaetota; class Spirochaetia; order Sphaerochaetales; family Sphaerochaetaceae; genus Sphaerochaeta. The sequence continues at coordinate 13,659 of NZ_JBFXGH010000053.1, read as the reverse complement.
ACCAGATCCTAAGTCTGGCGTGTCTGCCAATTTCACCACTCTCGCGGTGCATGTCTTGCCCCTTAGCGAGGTTCGCCATGTATTGAGCCGCAAAGGGATCGAACCTTTGACCCGCAGATTAAGAGTCTGCTGCTCTACCAGCTGAGCTAGCGGCCCATGACAATAAAATTTCAAAAACCAAACCTCTGCGCCCGGAAGGATTCGAACCTTCGACCTACGGATTCGAAGTCCGGCGCTCTATCCAGCTGAGCTACGAGCGCGCTAACGACCCGGTTAGGGTGGAAGACGGGGCTCGAACCCGCAACAGCCAGATCCACAATCTGGTGCTCTACCATTGAACTACTTCCACCATGGTAGCTGAAGCAGTGGTTTACATCACCAGTGCGTTTCAACGTTGCATACTATGACCTAAACGCTTTTCTTTGTCAACAACCCCCTGCCAAATTTTCTAAAAAATTGAGTTGCTTGGAGCAAGTGCTTCTTAGGTAATCAGTTGCTTCCATGCACTTTCTCGTGTACGTCTCTCCACTGCTTTGCATTACTGCTATGGGATTCATTGGTAATTGCTCCCTCTCGGTAGGCATGTATGATCGCAAGGTGGTGTTTCCATTCGAGTGGGCGGTTTGCCAGCTGTCCAATCAATGCAGCTTTCATGGTTTCCTCATCAACCTTTATTCCCATGGTCTTCCATGCCGGGAGATAGGACGAGGCAAGATACCGTTCGATGTCCTGTTGTTCCATCATCCTATGCTCAAATAAGTTGAGGGAGTGAATATCAACAACAAAACCTCGCTCGCTGAAGAGCTTTTCCAAGTCACGCTCATCCCAGTTGGTAAGCGGGTTTTCTGGGTCTCCGTAGAGATGGGTCTCCGCCTTCTCAAGCAATAGCCGCTCATCCCCCTTGATGAAGTGAGAGAGTCTTGAGCCTGAAACAGGTACGCTTTCAGCAAAGTGCAGTGAACCATTCTCAGCCAAACGGGATACAAGACTGCCAAGCAGTGGTTCTGATAACTTTGCCCTGCTGAGCAGGTTTCTTCCCAAGATAACCTCAAACTGCAATCCATGTTCAAGATGGGAAAGCAGTGTTTCCAGCGGTTCTGCATATACATGCGGGCGCTCCACTGAGGAGAGTGATCCAGCATAGTGGTTGATGTGCTCAGCTTGGTCCTTGTTTCGTACCTGGGCCACCACCAATCCTTCTGGCGTTGATCGATACGCCTCCCAAAGCAACATCCCATGGCCAGCATTGCACACCAACACCCGGTCACTCCGTCTGAGCTGGACACCACGGAAAAGACGCTCGCGAATCTCCTTGAGCAATGTACCCCGTTCACTGATGGTACGGTTAACCCATCTCTGTCTGCTCTTGTCTCCCGGAGAGTAGGATAGATTCTCGACAAAGGCATCGCTTTGTGCACTTTCGAGCTGCTCTTCCCTATGTCTCTGCACCTTCTCCTTGATGCTCTTCTCATAGCCTTGGTCACTGGGTTCGTAATAGACCTTTCCTTGCAGGGAGGAGGGGAGGTATTGCTGGGCAACCCAGTGGTCCTGATAGGCATGGGGGTAGAGGTACCCTTCCCCATGGCCGAACCCGTTTGCATCGCGGTTTCCGTCACGAAGATGGTTCGGCACCTCATCCTGGGCTTGCTGCTCAACACCCTTGAGTGCATCAAAAAAAGCCAGGGTAGAGTTGCTTTTCTCCGCTGTTGCAAGATAGAGGGCTGCGTGGGTAAGATGGAAGCGGCCTTCGGGTAATCCAATACGCTCAAAGGCTTGAGCGTCAGCCTGAACCACAACGATTGCCGATGGGTCGGCCAATCCAACATCCTCGCAGGCACTGATAAGCATTCTTCTGAAAATGAACTTCGGGTCTTCCCCGGCGCTCACCATCCTGGCAAGCCAATAGAGTGTGGCATCGGGGTCACTGCCACGGATACTCTTGATGAAGGCACTGATGACATCGAAGTGGTAATCACCTTCCTTGTCATACAGCACTGCCTTCTTCTGTATCGATTGTTCTGCAGAATCCTTGGAAATATAGATCTCTGTTCCTGGAGGCGGGGGGAACCTATCAGTTGATGTCTCTACTGCAAGTTGCAAGGCATTGAGCAGGCTCCTTGCATCTCCGTTTGCAATCTCTACCAAGTGCTCCAAGGCCCCTTCCTCAAACTGCACCGGATACTCCCCATATCCCCGCTCCTTATCCCCCAGTGCTTGCGCTGCGATGGCAAAGAGATCTTCACTGGTAAGGCTCTTCAACTGAAAAATGCGCGACCTGCTCACCAAGGCAGCATTTACCTCGAAATAAGGGTTCTCTGTAGTGGCTCCAATAAGGATAACCGTCCCATTTTCCACCCAAGGTAGCAGTGCATCCTGCTGGCTCTTGTTCCACCGATGTACCTCATCGACAAAGAGAATCGTACCCTGGCTGTATAACTCCAAGCGTTGGCGGGCTTGCTCAATTTCATAGCGGAGCTCCTTGACGCCACTGAGTACTGCGTTAAGTGTAGAGAAGTGTCGTTTTGTGGTGTTTGCAATGACTCTTGCAAGGGTGGTTTTCCCCGTTCCCGGTGGCCCATAGAAGATAACAGAAGAGAGCTGGTCTGCCTGTATTGCACGCCTGAGCAGTCGTCCTTTGCCGATGATGGCGTCCTGGCCGATGTACTCATCCAGGTTCCGTGGCCGCATCCGATAGGCCAGTGGCTGGTTTTTCCGCTCTTCAGCTTCGTTTGTTGCAGCAAATAGGCTCATAACTATGCATCCTGCCAAAAGAGTTCAAGGAAGGACCCGCTACCTCGGGGAACCGGGGTTGTTCTCAGGATCTCTTCCTGTCTTCCAAGTTCTTCAAAATAGGTCTCCAGGAACAGCGTTGAGAGGTGGTCAAATGGGTTGCCATTGACCTCGACGAGCACTTCTTCTCCCCAAAGGCTGGTACCTTTCTGCCAAATACCGTACCGATCGAGGATTAGGTTCCATGTTTCTTCGCTTGCAACCAGGGCATCATCGAGTCTTTCCAGTACTTCTTCCCTGATGACATCCCCCCTCTGCTTGGCCAGCTCTTTTGTAGCGCTTTGGTTCCCTTGCTGCAAGGCTGCCTCTGGGTTTTCCCAAACCACTTCGTTGCTGTTATCTGTCACGAGAATCGTTGTCTGGACCAGTACGCTGCGAAATGCCTGCTGGACCTGGGCCTGCCACCGGTCCAGGTGATCAAGAAAGAGAGGGATTTCTTCCATCTCTGCAAAATGAGCGGCATTCTGGGGAAGAAGTTCTTGCAACCCCATTCCAGAGAAAAGGTTGGCATCCACTGCCTGGCTTGCCAGCTTGGTTACTTCCCTTAGGGCATTCTCAGCCTCAACGGCACTGACACGTTCATCACGGCTTATGGAAGTGCAACCCATGAGCAGAACAATGATGATACAAATGAGGGATAAAAGAGGCTTGTTTGTCATAGGCTTTACTATACCATACAGGAAATGGACTTGCATAGCGGGCTGAATGCAAGTATATGCTTGACCTTTTCTTCCAAATTGATGAAATTATGGTAAGATAGATCAGGAGGCTTACAACAATGACAGAACAAAAGAGTTCAATACTTCAGAATGTACAAGTCCGTGAACGGACGATATTAAAAAACGTATACCTTTGGATGACCGCAGGGCTTGGCTTGACGGCCTTGGTCTCATACTTTGTAGCAAGTAATCCTGCACTTCTCCAGGCACTTGTCGGGAACATGATGGGATTTTTCCTGCTCGTGATCGGACAATTTGCACTGGTGTTCTACCTTACGGCACGCCTTGATAGGATGAGTCAAGCAAGTGCAATCGGTGCCTTCATTGCGTATTCTGCACTCAACGGCATAATGCTGAGTACCATCTTTATCGTGTATACAGGGGCTGTCATCTACAAGAGCTTCCTCACCGCGGCACTCATGTTTGCCGGTATGAGCCTCTACGCCATGACAACAAAGCGCGATCTCAACAGGATCGGCTCGTACCTGGTCATGGGCATGTGGGGATTGATTGGAACAATGGTGATTAATATGTTCCTTGGCTCTAGCGGCCTCGATTACTTGATCAGCTTTGCAGGTGTGGCCATCTTTCTTGGCCTCACTGCGTGGGATACCCAGAAGATTGTACGTTGGAACCAGAGCTATGGAACCGATATCGATGAGGAGACCTTCACCAAGTTGAGCATAATCGGAGCACTTTCTCTCTATCTCGATTTCCTCAACATTTTCCTTTACCTCTTACGGATCTTCGGTCGTTCAGACCGCTAGCAGCAATAAGCCGGCTGAAGCTGAAACCAGTGTGCCTAGGAACGGTATTCCACCAGGTTTCGCTTGGCCAGCGCCTCTTTCAATGACTCGTAGGAGCAATCTTGCATCTCCAGTGAGCAAGTTCTTCTCCCTACCTGTTCAAGGCTATGTGCATCGGAGCCGGTAAGCACCACCAGACCGTGGGTATCGGCATGCACGGGAGGGTGCATCGCCTCCAAAGCGCTGTAGGGAAGGTCCGGAAGAAAGCCCAGATTGGCCAATGCACTGTTTGCAAACCGGTCAATATGTGCTGGAATGACCAATGCGTCCCGGCTTAGGGCCTCCTCCACCACATCGGAGAAAGAGAGCGATGTTGCAGCAGCCAGCATCGCATCCACTTCCTCCTGTACCTTGCCTTCAAGATTCACCACCAGCTGATTACCGAACAATCTCCTGTCATTCTTGATGGGTGGCAGGAGAAACTCAACAAATGTTCCAAAGTCCAGGGCATCCTCCAACCTTGGGAAAAGCGTAAGTACATGTACCTCTTCCCTGGTTGTCACTTCCATACCAAAGAGGGGGAGAATACAGCAAAGCTCACACGCCTCAGCGAAAGATGGAAGATTCCTTGCACTGTTGTGGTCGGTCAGGGCAAGGATCTCGATACCCTGTTCCATGGCCTCGACGGCAAGGAGTGAAGGGGTAAGATCGTCATCCGCACAAGGGGATAGGCAGCTGTGGTTGTGAAGGTCAAGGGGTACCAGCATCAAGTCTTCCCAAAGCCTTTGCAATCTTGCAGCTGGCTCCAAACTGGGTATCCTTGGTGGTAAAGATGGAGATACCCTCTTCCTTTGCAGCTTCCAGCATATCAGGAGGAACACTGCGGTTGTTGCAGATGACCAGCGCGCGGATCCCAGCCAGTGACGCGACAGCTACAGTATTCTTGTGAGCCTGAATGGTGACAAGAACACTCCCGGAGGGAGCATTCCCCATTACATCACTGAGTAGGTCCCCACAATAGGCATCAGTAATCTCTAAGTTCTCCAATTCGCAATGTTCTGTTTTGAAGCCTTCCAAGGCTGCAAGGTCTTGTACATGCATCTATGTTTCCTCCTGATTTGGGTGCAATGCAATAACACAGACAACAGTCGTGCCATTGAGCGTGCTCTCAATGGTAAAATCGTCTGCCACTGATTTGACATTGGGCAACCCCATCCCGGCGCCAAAGCCGAGGGAGCGTATCCATTCACTGGCGGTACTCCATCCCGCCGTCATTGCAGATTCCACGTCGCTGATACCCGGCCCACTGTCACGTGCAGTGATCTGGATGGTTTGTGGGGAGTACTCAGCGATCAACTCACCACCATCGGAGTGTACGACAAGATTCATCTCAAGCTCATAGCTTGCGATGGCAGCGCGGCGGATGACATGAGGGGCGATACCTGCACTCTTGAGTCGTTTCTTTATCTCGGTGCTGGCATACCCTGCATTCTCAAAATCATGCTTGAGAATGGAGTAGGTATGGATTTCCCCGCTCATTTCCTCACTGAGGCCGGTGGTGCGGGTTCTTTTTTCAAGGTCCTCAATCTCCCTGTTGATCTCCACCAACAGGGTGCTGGTGATATCCCGGCTGGTGATCATCCCAACCAGTTCCTTATGTTTGTTCAATACCGGGAATCGATGGTAACTGAAACGGTCAAAGTAGCTGATCGCAAAAGAGATAGGCATATCATCCTCAAGGACGATAAGGTTGCGTGTCATATGGTCCTGGGCTTTTTCGTCGATATACCCCTTGTCGAGTGCCTGGATGATATCATCCATGCTTACAATACCGATAAGACGCTTTCCGAGTACGATTGGTAGTCCTGTGACCTGCCTCTCCCTCATGATGTACTGTATTTCGCGTAGTGGTGTGTCCTTGGTAGCGGTGACCAGATCCGTCGTCATGACATCCTTGATCTTCAGTTTGTAGATCAACTCCAGGATGACGTTTGGCGAATTATAGGTATTGATAGGTATTTCTTGCATAGGCAGAGTATACAACAGCTTTCTTCCAGTGCAAAGCAACGCTGTTCCTCTCTTTTCGGTTTTTCAGGTGCCAAACGTCTGGATATTTGCTATATTGGAGGGGTATGAATGATACTATGCAATTGGAACTTGTCTATGAGGACCACGATATTCTGGTGGTGAACAAACAGGCAAACCTGCCCACTGTACCGTTGAAGACAGACCCGAAAGACAAGCTTACATTGCTTGGCTTGGTGTCTTTGTCTTTTCCTGAGGTGTTGGCTGTCGGGGGCATCAACTCATGGGAGGGTGGTGTTTTGCACCGCCTGGATACCGCGACCAGTGGCTTGGTTGTCATTGCACGTACAAAAGAAGCCTATGCTTCCCTGCAGGCTATCCAGAAAGCGGATCTCTTCTTCAAGGAGTATCATGCGCTTTCCCATGTATACCAAGACACCACACAAGCTGGTTTTCCCCCCTATCCCTATGAAGATCCCTTCATGTATAAAGGCCGGGAAATCTCCATCGGAAGTCTCTTCAGGCGGTATGGAGAAAATCGTAAGGAAGTTCGCCCTGTACTCGCTGATAGTCCCCGTCATCTACTCGAAAAGACAACCGGTACATGGTATCTCACCAAGGTATGGTACAGTGGGACTGAGGGTGATTCCCAGAAGTTTACGTGCCGACTGAGCTCGGGGTTTCGTCACCAGGTCAGGGCCCATCTGGCTTGGAGTGGGTGGCCTATCGATGGCGATACGGTATACAAAGGGGCAGAGGCAGAGCATTTGGCTCTCAAGGCCGTGGCTGTGGAATTTCCCCACCCGGTAACAGCCCAACCAATGGAAATAAGAATTCAATAGTGAAGGAGTCATAAAATGGCAGATCCCAGAGAAGAGAAGCTTGCAAAGCTTCTGGTGGAGTATTCAGTAAAACTACAGAAGGGAGAATCCTGCTTGATCAATGCAGTGGATGTACCCACAAGCATGAGTGAGGCCTTGATCAAGGCGGTCTATGATGCAGGCGGATATCCCGTAGTCAACATCTGGAACCAGAGAATTGAGCGTGCGATGGTGGAAAATGCGTGCAAGGAGTCCTTGGAGGTCTGGGCTGATGTAGATACCTATCGGATGAAGCAGATGGATGCGTTCATCGGCATCAGGGGTATTGCCAATGTCCGGGAGCTTGCAACCATACCTGGCCAGTCCAATCTGGCAAGTACGTACTACAATATCCCTGTTCATATGAAGACCCGTCTTCCCTACACAAAGTGGGTAGTGCTCCGCTACCCCACCGAAATCATGGCAATGCAGGGTGGCATGGGAACAAGGGAGTTCGAGGATTTCTTCTACAAGGTCTGCACTGAAGTCGATTATGAGGCCATGGCAAAGGCGATGGCGGAAGCAAAACCCTTTTTGGATACCGTTGACCAGGTGCGTATCAAAGCGCCGGGAACCGATTTGCGGTTCTCTGTGAAGGGAATGGGTTGGATACCCTGTGCAGGGGAGATGAATATCCCGGATGGGGAAATTTACTCCTGTCCGATCAAGGACTCCGTGAATGGAACCATTGCATATAATACGGCAAGCACCTATCACGGGCATCAGTTCAAGGATGTACGTTTTACCTTCAAGGATGGGAAGATCGTCGAGGCACACAGTGATGATGATGCCTTGATCAATGAAATTCTTGACATCGATGAAGGGGCTCGTTACATCGGGGAGTTTGCCCTCGGATGCAATCCAGGCATCCTGAACCCCATGGATAATATCCTCTTTGACGAGAAAATCTATGGATCAATCCACTTTACCCCAGGTAATGCCTATGAAGATTGCGATAATGGAAACAAGTCAGCAGTCCACTGGGATTTGGTACAGATCCAGAGAGGTGAGTATGGTGGTGGAGAGATGTACTTCGATGGGGAGCTGGTCCGGAAGGACGGGGTTTTTATCCACCCGAAACTGACCTGCCTGAATCTTTCCCTCTAGGAGTGCTTGACAGTCCTGGGGATAATTCGTTATAAAGGGGTCAAACGTCAAGGGCGATGTGGAGTAATCTGCATCGCCCTTTCTTCGTTCTGCTGTCCGTTGGGCAGGCGTACAAGGGTGTACGGTGGATTTCCATCATGCACCCTTTCGGCATTTTTAGGGGGTAGCGTATGTTCGTATCAGTAGACACCTTGTGGGTGTTGTTGGGCTCTGTGTTGGTGTTTTTCATGCAGGCCGGATTTGCCATGGTTGAGACTGGTTTCACCAGGGCGAAAAATGCAGGAAACATCATCATGAAGAACCTGATGGACTTCAGCCTGGGAAGTGCGGTTTTCTGGATTCTGGGATTCTCATTGATGTTTGGGGGAAGCAATCCCTTCATAGGGTCCCTTGATCTGTTTGTCCGTGGCTCGTACGACACAAACATCCCTACCTCTGCTTTCCTGATCTTCCAGACAGTATTCTGTGCAACAGCGGCCACCATTGTAAGTGGTGCAATGGCAGAGCGAACCAAGTTTTCCTCCTACTGCCTGTATTCCATAGTAATCAGTGCAGTGATCTATCCCATCAGCGGACACTGGATCTGGGGAGGTGGCTGGTTGTCGACCTTGGGTTTCCACGATTTCGCAGGCTCCACGGCTGTGCATATGGTTGGAGGGGTCGCCGCCTTTTGGGGAGCAAAGATCATCGGGGCAAGGATTGACAAGTACGATGAGAAGGGTAATGCAAAGGCAATCCCAGGACATAGCCTGACCCTTGGTGCACTCGGGGTGTTCATCCTCTGGTTCTGTTGGTTCGGCTTCAATGGTGGCTCTTCCCTTTCCCTGACAGGTGATGAGGCAATTGTCTCCACATCTACCATCATGGTAACCACGAACCTCGCTGCAGCTTTTGCGGCAACGGCGACCATGCTCCTTACCTGGGTTCGGTACAAGAAACCGGATGTTTCCATGACACTCAACGGAGCCCTAGCTGGTTTGGTTGGCATTACCGCAGGTTGTGATGCAGTCTCTCCTGTAGGTGCTGCACTGATTGGTATCATCAGTGGTATTGTGGTTGTGTTCTCTGTCGAATTCTTTGAGAAGGTGGTACACATTGATGATCCAGTTGGAGCCATCTCTGTACATGGGGTCTGTGGTGCACTGGGCACAATCCTTACAGGGTTGTTCGCGCTCGATGGTGGACTCTTCTATGGTGGAGGCATTGGCCTACTGGGTATCCAGAGCTTTGGTGTTCTCTCGGTAATGTTGTGGGTTTCCTTGTCCATGGGCCTTTTGTTCTTCCTGATCAAGAAGACGGTGGGATTGCGTGTAAGCAGGGAAGAGGAGATTGCAGGCCTGGACCTTGAGGAACATGGTCTAGCCTCCTGCTATGCTGACTTCATGCCGATTGTTGCCGGATTCAAAGCAACAGCGTCGATCGATGAGGCAGTCACAGTGGTGAACAAAGTGCCACCTGCTTCTCCACCCTCACGTGATGCAGAGATGTACAAGGTGGTCATTGTCAGTCGCCAGAGTAAGTTCAACGATCTCAAGGAGGCCTTGAATGATATCGGGGTCATGGGAATGACGCTGACCCAGGTGATGGGCTGTGGAATGCAGAAAGGCCAGAAGGAGTACTACCGTGGGGTGCCTGTATCACCGACATTGCTTCCCAAGATGCAGGTTGAGACGGTGGTAAGCAAGGTCCCGGTACGGACGGTGATCGAGACGGCAAAGAAAGCCCTGTATACCGGCCATGTCGGGGATGGCAAGATCTTCGTGTACACGGTTGACAATGTTGTCAAGGTACGTACCGGGGAGGAAGGGTACGATGCACTGCAGGATGAAGTGGTTCCTGAATAACGATAGCTCCTGCAAGTAAAGAAACGCACCATTATTTGGTGCGTTTCTCCTTCTGGTATATAGTAAAATTTCCTATTGCCCCGAGCTAAAGACAATCGTTCGGTTCTTGAAAATGATGATCCGGCTTTCCAGATGTGCTTGCACCCCTTTTGCGAGGACCCTTCGCTCCACATCCTTTCCGACATCCCTGAGACCGGCTGGCCCAAGCTCATGGTTTACCCTCACCACATCCTGTTCGATGATTGGGCCTTGGTCCAGATCCTTGCTGGCATAGTGTGCAGTCGCCCCGATCATTTTCACTCCCCGCTCATATGCCCTGCGATAGGGGTTTGCCCCCTGGAATGCCGGAAGGAAGCCATGATGGATGTTGATGATCTTTCCTTGCCATTCATCAATAAAGTCAGAAGAGAGAATCTGCATATAACGTGCAAGTACGACTACATCGACATCAAAACGCTTGAGCAATGTACGTACCTTCATCTCTTGCTCTACCTTGGTCTCTGGGGTGACCGGGAGATAGTAGAAAGGGATCCTGAACTGATTGGCAATGATCTCCAGGTCGGGGTGATTGCTGATGATCAAGGGAATATCACACTGGAGATCCCCTTCATCCTTCCTTGCGATAAGATCGTAGAGACAGTGGCTGGCCTTGCTTACCAGGATGGCCATTCTGTATCGGTAGTCGCTGTAGTGACACTCCCATGAGAGGTTGTACTCTTCGGCGAAGAGTGAGAAATCCTCTTCCAATTGCGTGCGGGTGGTTTTCAGGTCAGCCATATCCAGTTCGATGCGCATGAAATAGCGCCCCTCAGTGTTGTCGGTATGTTGCTGACAATGCAGGATGTTGTAGGAACGCTGATAGAACCAAGTTGAAGTTGCGCTGAGTATGCCCTTACGATCCTCACACTGGATGAGGAAAATGATTTTCTTCTGTTTGCTTGCCATATATGTCTGCCTTTATTCGAGTACTGTTGTTTCTGCTTCCGTAAGGTCCTCAGAGAGAATGACCTCTACTTTGCGTTTGGCCTCAGAGAGTGTTTTCTCCAGTGCCTTGGATAGGCGCATGCCTTCCTCGAACAAGGAAAGACTCTCCTCAAGAGAAGTCTCCATCTGGTTGAGTTTCTGAGCTATCTCCTCGATTCTTTTGACATCCGATTCAAAACTCATGGTTACTCCTTTATCTGTGCCGTTCGCTTGCCATCAACGAATGTCAGACGCACGATTTCCCCGATTGCGGCCTGTTCCTTGCTCTTGATGAGCGTTCCACTCTCGCTTTGGACCGCTGCATAGCCTCGCGCTAGTATAGCAAGGGGAGAAAGGGCTTGCAACTCTCTCGTCGCTGATTCATATCTAGCTTGGTTTTCCCGTACTTTTTGCTGGACGGCATTGATGAGATTCTGGCTGGCGTTGGCCAGCAGGTACTCCCTGTTGTCTATGATCGCATGAATCTGTCGCGCATCAAACCTGCCCAGTTGGTGGGTGGCAAGGGTAAGGCGATACTGCATGGCTTTCTGCATCTCTGCCTGCAGCGATTTCAGGTTCTGCCACAGATCGAGATAGCCCTGGCTTACCAGCTCGGCTGCAGCAGAAGGGGTAGGGGCTCTCAGGTCTGCAACATAGTCAGAGAGCGCCCAGTCTATCTCATGCCCTACTGCACTGATGATGGGTATCTCTGATTCATGCATTGCCTCAAGGACCACTTCCTCGCTGAAGGGAAGCAGATCTTCCAGGGAACCACCTCCCCGTCCAACGATCAAGACATCACAGAGCAGCAGGCTGTTTGCCTGCCTGATGCGATTGGCGATGGAAGCAGCGCTGCTCTCTCCCTGTACAATTGCAGGAAGAACCAATACGTCCAATGATGGGGAGCGACGGTTCAGTACCTTGAGGATGTCCTGCAGGGCTGCCCCTGTTGCACTGGTTACCACGCCAACGCGATGGGGCTGGCGGGGGATGGGCTTTTTCAATGATTCATCGAAGTACCCCTTGCTGGCATACAGTCTCTTGCGTGCCTCTAGCAGGGCAAGGATCTCACCCTGTCCTGCCTTCTCCATGCTTTCACACTTGATCTGGTAGGTCCCTCTTGCCCCATATACATCCAGATTGCCGGTTACCGTGACCTTGTCACCTTCAGATGGGGTAAAATCGACTTTCCAGGTACTTCCCTTGAACATCACTGCGCTGATCTGGGAGTTTGCATCCTTGAGGGTGAAGAACCAGTGACCGGTTGAGGAAGGACGGAAGTTGGAAATTTCCCCGGTGACCTTCAATCCGTAGAAACCTTCCTCGAGTGTGCGCTTGATCAGACTTGTCAGCTCACTGACTGTTAAATCAGTGTGAAACAGTTCATGCATGCCCTGCTTCCTTTTTCCTGGACAGCATATGCATTTGGTTGAGAATGCCAAGGAAGGCAAAAATTGCCCAGAGAGCGAAGAAGAGCCAGAACTGAAGGTACCAGAAACGGGAAAGCAACCAGGCTACGATCAGGGAACCAGCGATGGCGCTTTCCAGTGCCATGTAGGATTCAAACCGTGTAATGCTAAGTGAGAGGATGGCGACCAATGCCACAGACGTCACGATAAAACTTGGGGTGAGGGGGAGGAAGCTCAAGAGCAGGAAGAAAATAATAAGGCTCATGGAAACGGCGGTAAAGAGGGCTACAACCAGCTCAACAATCTTCTGTCTCTTTCTCGCAAGGAGGAACAGGACCAGACCACCGGATGCAAAGGAGACCAGGTAGAGTAGGACACCACGATAATCAGAAGGATTGAAAAGGACGTTCCAGAGCGCTTTAAGGGGGGTGGGATCCTGCAGGACCTGCATGAAGGACTCCCGTTCATAGCTCATCAAGGCAATGAAGAGAAAAACAATCGATCCTGAGACGACACTGCGAAGCCTTACAAGCAAGCTCTTGGTCTTATATCCATAAAAACAGAGAAAGAAGCCTACAAGGAGGCCGATGAGCATTACAGGGGCACCAATGGTCGTTGTTTCACTTTGCATGCATGTTCCTTCTCACGTAAAAAAAAGAGACAGCAACATACGCTGTCTCTCAGCCTAAGTTGTTGCCCTACTCCTGAATGATTGCACCGGTAGGACATACATCAGCGCAAGTACCGCAATCGATGCATGCCTCTGCATCAATTACATAGATGTCGCCTTCAGAAATCGCACCGGTAGGACATTCCGGCAGACACGTTCCACATGCAATACATGCATCTGTGATTTTATAAGCCATGATAGTGACTCCTTACTTATTTTCGTTGTTTCTGACTATATACCTCCTTGGTATTCAAGTCAAGGAATATGAGATATCTGTACTGATAGTGATGCTTACTCAACGATATATTACTATGAGTTATAAGTTAAAAAATCCTAACAAATTTTTAGCAAAGTTGTATGAAAAAATACTCCCAACCTAATGGCGGAGGTATGTACATTATTCCTTCATCCAGGAGATGGCCTTGTCCTGAAGCGTACCAATCGGGCAGATGGCACACCATAGGCGAGGACGGTAGATGAGGGCCAGGATGCTGGCAAGAATCGTTGTGCTGAGCATCATGGAATA
>NZ_JBFXGH010000052.1:0-14985 GCF_050178175.1 Sphaerochaeta sp. | reverse complement strand
CGCTCCCAAGAGCGTTCAATCGTTCGGCCCTTCACGACATTCCGATGCCGCTACTATGGCCTCTGCTGACTTCTGCGGCCGAGCAGCACATGTTGCTTTGACACTCCATGTGCCTTGTCCCCGTCATCACCGGTATTGCAGGCTGGGGGACAGGACGCAGACCTCCCCAGTTAATGGCAATAACTTTCATCCCATGCGGCCACTGGATTTACCTGTTGACCTTGCGGTTGGACTTCGTCACATTTCGCAGACTCATCCTGTCAACCGGCCTTGTATCCAGTTTCTGTTCGTTGGCTCGGGACTTTGCCGCCGGCTTCCTTCACACAAGCACTCACATGCTTGCACTTGCCTTGAGCTAGTGGTTCTGCCCTTGGCAGTACCGCTCCCACAGTGGACTTTCACCACCTAGTTATTGCCCATGCTGGGCAAACGAAAAAGCTGTGCAGGTTACTGCACAGCCTTGTTCATGTGAACCAGTTGGATAAATTAGACGGTAGCTACTGAAACAGTAACTGTTGAGGTATATCCACCAGGAGTTGCATTATTATTCACATATTCCAATTGACTGCTGATCGTATTGCCTAAATGATCAGTACCTGATGCTTTTAAAGGAATGATTTTTACTTGAACGTTCTCGGATTGGCCAGATACAGCAGAAGTAAGAAGCGTATAAACGCCATTAGTATCTGGATCTGGTGTAGCTCCTCCAATTTCCACGTCTGCAATCTTGATGGCTACGCCTGTTTCGGTGTCATGGATAAAGTCTGAAACCTCCATATAGATACCAAAAGCGGTTGACGTATTCGTCTCATAGCCATACGTAAATACCGGATCGACAGCAAATGCATCCGTAATTTCTAGGGTTGCATTGAACTCACTAAAATCTACCGGATTTACAAAACCATGGTAGAAAAATCCCCCAATGACCGCTTTCAAGGTGGCAGTAACATCTGTGACTGTTCCCGTAGAAACTACTAGAGGAGCAGCAAAAGCCCCACCCATTGCAATAATCAACACCAGTGCAAGTGCAATAGCCTTTTTATTCATATGCAAAATCTCCTTCGGATGATTTTTCCTCTATCCTTTGTACAAATAGCCTACTACTGAGTAAGACTTATGTCAATATTAGAAGATTATTTTTTATAATATTTTAGTAATTATTTTTATTAAGGAATTTATTTACTTATTATATATTGAGTTATATATTTTTAAACTTATAACGTAAGTTGTATTCTTTTTTGTTCTTTATAACTATACACCAATAGCATGGTGACCAGAAGCATTGTATATAATTGATTTATACTATACATCTGTCATATCTTTGTTTTAAGCAACTTCTACAAGGAATACAATACCTGCCCAATTGGGCAACCATGCTCTTTAAAAGACCAACAGTTACGTATCTGATCTGATGCCGATTGCAACCGTTGCCTCATACTGGCCCGATGGGGCGTTTTCTATCTGGCTCTGGTCTGCAACGATGGTCAGGATGTAGGAAGTCAACCCCATCCCCTGCGATCCTGGGGTGAATTGGATGAGTTCATACGCTCCCCCACTGACAGGGGTGATCTCCTGCTCACCTACCAATATCTTCTGGATAGCAACCTGGGCAGAGGTACTGGCATTCTTCAGCTCAAAGGGAGTCACCGTTGCATAGACTTCAAATGGTCTGGCGATATTGGTCTGGATTGCATAATAAATGGTAGCACCATCCTCATTGAATGCATCGGATACGGTAAGGGCGGGAATAATGTCAGTACTATCGCCACCTGTGAGAAAACCATGAGTCAACAGTTCCGGGACAGTTGTAGTAATGGAGATGGTAACGCACGCAGGCTGGCCAGTCCCCTCTGCAAAGAGAGCCAAAGGAAGGGACAGCAATACCAACAGTACACATATCCATTTCATACAACCAATTCTCCCTTCTATTCAGTATCTACGTCGTAACTATACAGCAAGAAAAAAACGTATGTCAATAGATAGAGTAATTCATTGCAATTTGTACAGAGTATCGAAATATTATTTTATATATTTTATTTTATCACATATAAATATAATGTATTTTACTTATGACATGATAAACAAATTTTTCCAAATTCAGATTATTGCAGATATTTTTTTTTCTAACTTCTCCCATCGTATTTCCTATGTCAGAATGGTAGAAGTTCGCGAGTTAATACTTATATGGTTTTTGTACACAATCATCATAATTCAATACCATATTGCTGAATTGCAAAGATTTAAGATGGAATTGATTAGTTTCACCCCTTTGACAAACTTATAACATATACCATTGCTTTTCGCACAATAATAGCGTATATATTTATAGAAGCCTTCGTGCATTGCACGAAGTATCCTTAAAAATGTGCATCACAAAATGTTTGCAACAAGGAAGCAAGAGTATGAACGGCAATCCAATGTCAGGACCAGAGACGAAATCTACAACAATCGCCAACAAGCTTGAGGAAGAGATTCTCTCGAAGAAGTACCAAGCAGGAGAAAACCTGCCAAGCCAGTATGAGCTGGCCACCCAATTCAATGCTTCAAGCAGAAGTGTACGCGAAGCCTTCAAGAATCTTGAAGCAAAAGGCTTGATAAAAGTACGCCAAGGCAAGAAGGCAGTAGTGCAGAGCAATAGCCTCGACCAATTTGTGGAGTCATTATCTGCCTCCATGATGAACAAGCATACCCCTGACAAAAAACTCCTCACTGACCTGATGCAGGTCAGAACCACCATTGAGGTTTCAGCAACCAGGGAGCTCAGCCGGGATCCTAATCGTATGCTCATCGTACGCTCACTCGACAGAGCATGCACCCGCATGGAGCATCTCTTACCGAGTCTGGAGGGAGGAAATGACCCAGAGTTGCTGAAACAGTTCAAATCCACTGAATTCGATTTCCATGCTGCCCTGATCAAGTCGAACGACAACATCATTCTCAGCAGCATTTATGAGAACCTGGCTCCCCAACTCTACTCCGCCCTGGACAGGCTTCCGGAGACCTACAGTGAACAACGAAAGAAAGTGAATGAGTATCGCTACCTGGTGGATGCTCTTGAGAATGGTCAGACTGACCTAGCCGTTGCCTTGACCTTGGTGAACCTTACCAACATCAAGGATAAGTTTGAGACGTTGGACCTGTAGAGGCCTTGGGACTTATGGGAAACTGTCGTTTTTGCAACCCAGCAGAACGGCAGTTTTTTTGTAGTTAAAACCTTGTTTGTTTTGTAATTTGACACATATCATCAATATATGAAAAAATTACTCAGAGGTGCATATGTATATAGCATTAATTAACGTACATGGACTTGTTCGCAGCAATAATATTGAAATGGGAAGAGATGCCGACACTGGAGGGCAAACCCGGTATGTTGTCGACCTTGTCAAGGAACTCTCTTCAAGGGAGGATGTAGAGGTGGACCTGTTCACCCGTCTGATCAAGGACTCCAGAACCGATGAGGATTACCGCAAGAGCATTGAGCAGATAGGTGAACATGCGCGTATTGTCCGGCTGACATGCGGAGGGACAAAATACCTTCGAAAAGAACTTCTATGGCCATATCTGGATGAGTATGTAGACAACCTGATCTCCTTTTTCCGTACACAAAAGAGAACCCCGGACATCATCCACGCCCACTATGCCGATGCCGGCTATGTAGCAACGGAATTGGCTGCCTACTTCCAGATACCGCTGGTCTTTACCGGGCACTCAATGGGACGCAATAAACTTGAGTATCTCAAAAGCCAAGGAGTGAGTGAGGAAAAGCTCAACCAGTACTACCACATCCACACCCGGATTGAGCAGGAAGAGCGGACAATACGACACGCCTCCCTGGTCATCACGAGCACCAATTATGAGAAGAATGTGCTCTATAAGCCCTATGAATCACAAGATCTCTCCAAGATGGAGGTCATCCCCCCAGGTCTCGATCTGGATACATTCTTCCCATATTACCATTATGAGATCCAGGACCCATCCATCACTGAGGAGATGAAGCTTGCCCAATACTCGATGGTAAAGGAACTACAACGCTTCCTCACCAATATGGACAAACCCTTCATCCTTGCTCTTTGCAGGCCTGAGGCACGAAAGAACATTGACCTGTTGATTGAAGTCTACGGCAAGAGCAAAGAGCTGCAGGCGATTGCAAACCTGGTCATTGTTGCCGGCATCAGAGATGACATCACCAAGATGGAGGAAGGAGAGAAACAGGTCCTCACAGATATGTTGTTGCTCATGGACCGTTATGACCTCTATGGAAAGATGGCGATTCCCAAACACCATAATCCTCAGCGGGATGTACCGGAACTCTATCGGCTGGCTGCCATGAAACGGGGAATTTTTGTAAGCACCGCCGCTCTTGAGAATTTTGGACTTACCTTCATTGAAGCCTCGGCGGTAGGACTTCCCTATGTCGGGACAGACAAGGGTGGAGTGAGAGACATCTATGAGAACTGCGAAAGCGGTATCCTGGTCGACATCTCCAACAGGAAGGCAATAGAGGAGACTCTCTATACCCTGCTAACTGACACTGAGCAGTGGCAGAAGCTCTCAGAGAACGGCGTACAGCGCATCCGGCAGGTATACAACTGGAAAGCACATGCCGATACCTACCTCAGCCACCTCAAGTCAATTCTTGAGAACAAGAAGAAACAACCCGCCCTTGCAACCAGGATGGGATCGATTGAACACCTTCTGGTCTGCGATATCGACAATACGCTGACCGGAGACAAAGCTGCAGCCGATGAACTGGCAAAAGTCCTCAATGCACATCATGACCGCATTGGATTTGCCATTGCCACCGGGAGAAGTTTCGAGTCAGCACAAGAGATCCTCAAGAGCTACTCATTCCCTACACCGGATATCTTGATCACCGCAGTAGGCAGCGAGATCCACTACGGCTCGAAGGATATCCCGGACAAAGGTTGGTCACACTACATCCGCAGAAGATGGAAACCTGAGGTAATCAGGGAAGTTCTCTCCACATTCCCTGAACTTGAGATCCAGGAAGAGGAGGGAACGCAAAGAAGATACAAGATCAGCTACACTATCAAGAAAGGAAGTGAGATCCCCAGCTTGATGGAGCGAATCAGAACGGCCCTTGCAGAGGCAAAGAGCAAGCAACACCTTGTGCTCAGTCATGATATCTACCTAGATATCCTTCCCTACCGAGCAAGCAAGGGGGATGCCATCCACTACCTGGCATGGAAGTGGGGAATTGAAGCCAACAGGGTCCTTACAGCCGGAGACTCCGGGAATGATCGCGATATGTTCTCCAATCCTCTCAGATCGATCATAGTGGCAAACCACGAGGAATCATTGAACACTGTCAGAAAATCAAAACGTGTGTTTTTTGCCACAAAGAATTCGGCCGCAGGGGTGTTGGAAGGGTTGTACCATTTCAAGGTGATCGAAGAGTAATTTCACGCAATTTCTTCTTTTAGAAGGTCCTTCTTTGGGAGGACCTTCTTGCATATGTATGTCAAAGGTACGTAATAACCTTTTCTATCTTATGTCTTATGTTTATAATCTAACAGGAAATAAAAATAAATAAATACAACTAATGTCATCTATTAAATAATTGATATATAGGTATTGCAAACAATTACAAATTACTATATAGTAAACTCAAGATAAAACTTAGTACGTATGACATCTTTCATACTTACAACATGGATAAGGAAGCTGAAATGGAGTATATTGCCCAGACAAAGACAGCTAGAGTTGCTGCCGCCTTGGAAGAGATGATTCTTGATAAACGAATCAAAAGTGGCTCGTTCCTCCCTTCCCAACAGATGCTTGCCCAGAAGTTCAACACTTCAAGCCGACCAATCAGGGAGGCTCTGAAACTTCTTGAAGCAAAGGGCTTGGTGGTTATTATGCAGGGGCGGAGAGCCCAGGTAAAAAGCAACAGTCTCAACCAATACGTGGAGTCAATATCCACATCTATCGTCAACAGCAAGATCAGTCATGCAAAGCTGATGCGCAACCTGATGCAGGTCAGGATTACCGTTGCCACCAGTGCAGCGAGAGAGTTCACACGTCTGGAAAACAGGGAGGAGTATTTGGCACAGCTGTGGAGTGCAAGCCACAAGATGGAAGCAGCAGTTCCCTTGATACTCCGCAAGGATGCACAGGCGTTAAAGAACTACAACAGTGCTGAAGCAGAGTTTCATCGTACCCTTGTCTACGCAAACGGGAACCAGATTCTCTCCACTATCTACAGCAATCTCTCACCCATGCTCGACACTGCCATGACCTCGATCAAATTCACCCCTTCACAGATGGAAAAGCGCTCAAAGGATTACACATATCTTTGTGAAGCTCTCCAGAATGGGCAGACAGATCTGGCTGTGGCTTTGGTACTGGTAACGCTGACCACCCTGGAGAAGAAGGTCATGGACCACTATCCTGATGAAGATGCAATCGCATCCTACGCATAGGTATCCTCGTCTTTGGCAAAACACCTCCACTGTGCTATAGTCGCCGTGGAGGATTTTTTATGGAAGAGATCATACGCCTCGAACATGCCACGGTACGACGGCAGGGCACTGCAATTCTGGATGATGTCTCATTCTCTGTTTTCAATAACGAACATGTGGCCATCATAGGACCAAACGGTGCAGGGAAAAGCACCTTGGTCCAGGTTATCAGTGAAGAGATCCATCCGCTGTACAGTGAACAGACAAGGCGAATCCTCTTTGGAAGAGAGCGATGGCAGGTCCTGCAACTACGCCAGCATATGGGCATTGTAAGCCAAACAATCCAGTATTTGTGCAACTCCACGTATCGGGCTTGGGAAATAGCCATATCGGGGTTTTTCAGCTCCATCGGACTTGATTTTCACCACCAGATTACCCAAGAACAGATTGAAGTCGTGGAAACTGTTATGCGTCGCTATGGCGTATGGCATCTGAAGGACAAACAGATGAATCGGCTCTCCAGCGGGGAGGCAAGAAGGATTCTCCTCTGTCGTGCAAGCGTACACGACCCCCAGGTGATGCTACTTGATGAGGCCGTCTCAAACCTGGACTTTCCCAGCCGTCATCAATACAGGAAGACCCTGGAAGCCCTCGATCAGGCAGGTAAAACCATTATCCTGGCAACTCATGAGCTGAGCGAGATCATCCCTGCAATCAGAAGAATCGTGGTCATGAAGGATGGGAAAATTATTGCAGATGGAGAAAAGAAAGATATCCTGAAGGAGGAATTGCTCTCAGATGTGTATGGAGCAAACGTCTTTGTTGATGAGCGCAACGGCCTCTACACTGCCTGGTGTTGAAGCATTTTTCCCACAATCAGGGCTTTGTGTAGTATAGTTAGGGTAAGAACAAAACAAGTGAGGTCTACACATGAAGCGTTGTTCCATCATTATCCATAGCGTAAGTGGCAATTGCTATATTATCGGGTCCTATCTGAAGGAACTCATGGCTGAACGAAATGTCGATGCACGCCTCTACCGGGTTGATGACCCTGATCTGCACATCTGGGCGAACACACAAGAGACTACCAACGACTACTACGAAGATATTCTCGCTCTTCCTATTGTCAGCACATCGACACTGCTCAAGAGTGATATGATCATTCTGGGCAGTCCTACAAGATTTGGGAACATTTCAGCAGAAATGAAGACCTTCCTGGATACTACGCTCTCCCTAAGCAAGGACAAGAGCCTGGAAACAAAGTTCTTTGCCTGCTTCACCAGTTGCTCAAACTCAACCTGTGAAGGTGCACATACCCTTACATCCATGATCTATTGGGCACAGTCAATGGGAATGCTCCATATCCCGTTTGGGGTGCATGAAGAACTGGATTTCTGTGACCAGCCAGTTTCTGGAATCGTCCACCTTGCAGGAAAAGAGGGTGCCATCCGCCCAAGCGATCGTCTTGGCAAGGAGATGGAAGTGTACGCTGATACACTCAGCGCCTATATACAAGAATAAGAAAAGTTGATTGGAGGGAAGCTTTTCAGCTTCCCTCTCCTCTTTAGTCCTTGGAAAAGAAGTATCGAACCCAATTAACCCAACGTACTAACCAGCCCCGTCCATAGCGGGTCTTATAGTCGTGGGTTGCACTCTCTATGCTTACCTCCTGGCTACCACTCATATGTTTGAGATTATCCCAGTGACGTACAATCCACATATAGAGGTCAGCTTCAGTATTCCCGGGAAATGATGCAAGCAATCTTGCTCGTCGCACTTCCTCGACAATAGGACGGTAGACATTCTCATACCAGGATTTAGCTCCTTCTTCAAAGCTGATTTCCTCTTCCTTTCCTTCATTGAGATAGTATTTATGAACCAGGATATGATTAACCATCTCCGGGTAGGAGCCTGGGGAGGTGAAGAGAATCTCATCCATCGGCAGAGAGGTTGTATTGTACTGGGAGAGAAACCGTTCTCTCTCATAATCAACCACCCGTTTGCGCAAGCCCTTCATGGTCAGTCCAGCTTCCAAGGGAATCTGGCTGTCCAATTCAACAACCTCTGCATCAATGAATTCAACACCTTGGGTCTTTGCCACCGAGACACGATGGTTCCCATCCCGTACAAAGTACCAGTTTCCAAGTTTATAGACAGAGATGGGAGGAAGGATTACATACTCCTTTGTTGCCCGGTCGATACTTCTCCATCGGGCTCTGAGCAGTTCCTTCTTCGGATAAAAAGCCATGGAAAAGTCTTGGTACCTTCCTTCGCTGCCAATTATCTGGTTCACAGGAATGGTTCTCATTCCCAGATACGTCTCATTCTTGGGTTTCAACAGCTCGGTAACAGCATAGAAACTCAAGAGATCTGAATTTTTCCATGCCAGACTGCTGAGCAAAGATTGCATCCTTCCCCTGGAACGAGCTTTTTCAAAGTCCTCATTTGTCTGGGAACTCAGATCAGCGCCCATTTTTACCATCTTCTCTCCCCTTTCCTAGTGAAGGGTCATCCAGTATGTAGTTCTGAAAAATATTGATGACCTTGGTCTGTTTGTACACATGATATCGGTTGGCATTCATATCATGCAGATGAATGTGGCCATGAAGCAAGTACCTAGGCTTGAACCATTGCATGAAAGTCAAAAAAGTGGAAAATCCTTGGTGACAACGATCGGTATCATCGCCAAGGCCGAGAGGAGCTGCATGGGTGATCAGGATATCAACCCACCTTCCCCTGAACAAACGATTGAACAACAGTTTCGGTACCATTCTCAGCATCCTGAAAAACATCTCCCGTTCAGAGTATTGGTGTGCTCCCTTGTTGTAACGCATGGAACCACCAAGACCGGCAATGATCAGATTATGCTTCTTGTCATACAACACCTTACCGTCTGCAAAATCCCCACCACCAAAAGGAGGCAAGGTTTGCACCTTTCCATCCTTGTTGTACCCATACTGGGAGAGCAGGGGTGACTGTTCAACAAATTGATGCAGATACTCGAGATTATGGTTCCCAAACACAAAGAAAAGGGGCTTGTTCAGGCTCGAGATGATGAACTCATAATATTTGAGAGGGAGATCGCCTGAGGAGATCACAATATCGACATCTGCATATCGGCTGGAAATATTCTTGGAGTATACCAATGGGTCTGTCTCATCTGAAATACACAGTATTTTCATACTCACCCCATGAGATACCCGCAGTCAACGCCGACCAGCTCACCGGTCATCGCACTGCAGTCAGACAATAATTGCACCACCTTCGCCACCTCTCCTGGATCTACCAGTGAGTGGAGCAAGGAGCGCTCTTCATAGTGTTGTTTCAATGGATTTGCATCATCAAGATAAGGGGCCTTCAACAACCCTGGAGCTACCGCATTTACACGGATGGAAGGCCCCAGTTCCTTTGCCAAACTTTTCGTGTACGCAACTACCGCCCCTTTTGATGCATCATAATGGCTCGTACCACCAAACCCAGGATGAAGTGCATTGATACTTGCAATATTGACAATACTTCCCTTTCGTTCCCTGAGTAACGGGATACACTGCTGGGTCAGCCTGAATAGACCTGTTACATTGATGTCAAAGATACGCTTCCACTCCGATTCCAACAACTCAGTTGGGTTGAAAACAGAAAACACCCCGCTGTTGTTCACCAAGACATCCAGACCTTCCAGTTCCTTAAGTGATGAAGCAATACTTCCTGCATCCTGGATATCGAGATGGAGAGGGATCAAGGAGGAGCCACAGGAAGCTGCCAATTCATAGGCGGTTTTCCTGCTTGATGCATAACCGCAGTATACCCGCTCCCCTGCTTTGACAAATCGTTCACAGATTGCCCTGCCCAAGGTACTGGTTCCCCCGCTTACTAGAATACTGCGCATCACTCCTCCTTCGCTAAGAATCTTCTTATATCAGGGCACTGTGGATATTCACCCTCCAGTTCTGCAGTACCTTGCTTGTAAATACTCTGGTCATAGGAAGGACACATGGTCGTGGCACATAAAGCCCAACCTTGGCTTCCTTGGGGTTTCGTCCCCTGCCAACACCCTCCCTGTATTATGGACAGAGGCGGGTGTCCCTTGCTAGCAGGTCCCAACAGACGTAGTTCATGACTACCATCACTGTTGAGTACCAGCTGCTCCAAGGGATCACCCTCGAGAAAAAACCATACCTCATCAGTGGAGAGATAGTGGAGCGAGGAGTAACTTTCTTCGGTGACCAGATAGTAGATGACACTGCCAAGCAAACGGTCTTCCTCCCTGAAAGAATGAACCCGCTTGAAGAATCCACCCTCCCCTGGCAGAGGTTCCAGACCCAATTGCTCTATCAGTGTCCGGATCTTCATACAGGCCAGACCTTTGTTACACTGCGAACCAAGGAAGTAAAGGCTTCCTTCACCTGGTCTCCTGTCTCCATGACCTCGGTATGACTCAGCGGCTGGTCCAGGATTCCTGATGCCATATTGGTGATGCAACTGATCCCCAGCACCTTCATACGCATATGGCTTGCGGCAATTGCTTCAGGTACCGTGGACATTCCCACTGCATCAGCCCCGAGCGTCCTTGCTGCACGGATCTCTGCAGGAGTCTCATACGATGGCCCGGCAAAGAACATATAGACCCCTTCCTGCAAGGAAATAGCTTGTTTTTTCGCTTCCTCCCTTGCCACGGCACACAACTGCTTGTCATAGGCATTGGTCATATCAAAGAATCGTTCCCCAAGACTCTCATAGTTGGGTCCACGCATAGGACTGTCGGCAATCAATTTGATGTGGTCACTGATCAGCATCAAATCACCCGGCTTGTAGGACTCATTCACTCCACCGGCGGCATTGGTCACCAAGAGTTGTTCAATACCGAGGGCATGCATCACCTGGATGGGGAATACCACCTGGTCCATACCATACCCTTCATAGTAGTGAAAACGGCCCTGCATGCATAACACGCGCTTACCTTCCAGCGTACCAGCCACCAAGCGACCTTTATGACCATACACGGTAGAGACTGGAAAATGGGGAATATCCTTATAGGAGATGGCAACAGCATCCTCCAGCTCATCAGCCAATCCCCCAAGCCCACTCCCCAATACCATGCCAATCGAAACGGGTTCTTCCCCGATACGAGAGGTGATATACATTGCAGCTTCCTGCATTTTATCCATTAAAGTATCCATACAGTCCTCCTGAGACTATCAGAACGGTTCTCCACTTGCCTTCGGAGCAGCGGAATTTTTCGAGAATAGCACCAAAGCCAACAAGGTGGCTACATACGGGAAAATCTTGAAGAAGACAGGAGGAATCACCTGCAAGGAAGGAATGACCTGGCTGACATTGGCAATTGTTGTTGCAATTCCAAAAAAGAATGTTGCTCCAAGAATACCCAATGGTTTCCACTGTCCAAAGATCAAGGCAGCAATAGAGAGAAAGCCGAGACCGGCAACCGTACCATTGAATTCACCTGAGTAGGTTATCAAGATGACCGACCCTCCCAATCCTGCAAGAGCACCACTCATGACAACACCGAAGTAGCGCATCTTATGTACATTGATTCCAGCTGAGGCAACTGCCGAGGGGTGCTCTCCACAAGCACGGAGACGAAGGCCAAAGCTGGTCTTGTACAACAGGATCCACGAAAGTCCCCAGATGACCAGACAGACCCATGTGGTCCAGTAGGACTGGCTGAAGAAGAGTGGTCCGATGATCGGTATCTTGGAAAGGAACGGGACATTCTCACGAACGATACCCATCATGATACGGACGTTTCCGCTCCCACTGATGGTTCTGGCAAGATATACCGTGAGGGCTGCTGCCAACATATTGATTGCTGTTCCACTGATTACTTGGTCAGCCTTCAGGTTGATCGAGGCAAACGCATGGAGAAGACTGAAGATTGCACCAGCGGCAACACCGACAAGCAGTCCAAGGGGGAGTGCATTGACGCCCAAGGTTGCTTCACTCATCTTGATCGTGATGGCACTCGCAAAGTATCCAACCAACATCAAGCCTTCCAGCCCAAGATTGGTGACACCACTTCGTTCGCTGTACAAACCCCCGAGGGAGGTCATCAACATGGGAATCGTATAGGCGATTGCATACGGAAAAATACTTACCAAGGTATCCCACATATTACTTGTCCTCCCTCTCCGGTGTCGTTACCACAGGTTCCTCTTGGGGATTGACCCTGTTGTTTCGTCTTTTAAATACAGCATCCCAGAAACGCTTGAACAATACGCTGGTTGCCGTGAAGTAGATGATTACGGCAATGATGGTATCGGCAATCTCGGGTGGGACGCTGGTCATGGCATTCATGAACCCTTTCCCAGATTGCAAGATTCCAAAGAACAGTGCACTGAAAAAGACTCCCAGTGGATTGCTTGCTCCCAAAAGCGCGACTGCTATTCCATCAAAACCTTGGGAAGGCATGACTCCAATCTGCATATTTCTTGAATACCCTGTGTAGAAGGAAAGTCCCGCCAGACCTGCCAGACCACCTGCGATCATCATGGAGATGACCACATTTTGGTTCACCTTTATCCCTGCATACTCAGCACAGAAACGGTTGGCACCAACCGCTTTCAGACTGAACCCCAGTGTTGTCTTGTCCAGGATGAACTTGATCAGAATCACTGCAATGATTGCAATGAAAAACCCAAGGTTCATGTACGATCCGTTGAATAGGTTGGTCAACCAGTCGGTTCTGAGGGATTGGGAAACTGCAATACTGGCGCTCTCTGTCTCCAAGGAGGGGCCCTTGAGATAGGCAGGAACAAAGTAATAGACCGACCAGTAGGCGATCCAGTTCATCATAATGGTTGCAACAACTTCATGCACGTTGAACTTGGCTTTGAGGAATCCGGGAATAACTCCCCAGAGTGCTCCCCCAGCCAAGGCCGCTCCGATCAATACAGCCAGGAAGAGTGGACGGGGAAGGAACACCTTATGGGCAACAATGGTTGCACACAGACCCCCGACCAACATCTGTCCACTTGCCCCAATGTTGAATAATCCTGTCTTGAAAGCAAAAGCAACAGAAAGACCTACCAGCATCAAGGTAGTTGCTGTTGCCAAGGTGTTTCCAATTCTCTCGATATTCATCAGACTTCCGCGGAACAAGTACCAAAATCCGGTAAAGGGATTGCTTCCGATTGAAGCCATGAGAATGGCACCGGCGATGAGGCCCAGGACCACTGCGCTGACTGCTACGAGGAAGGCATTGCTTTGCAGTTCTCGTTTTTTCAATGATCTCATTGTTCACCTTCCTTCCGCTTAACGCCGGCCATCATCAAACCGACCTCATCCTCATTCGTCTCTGAGGTCTTCACGATATCAATCAACTCTCCACTATTCATGACAGCAATCCTATCAGAAAGGTTGAAGATTTCATCCAACTCAAAGGAAACCAGCAGTACTGCATGGCCCTTGTCTCGGTGTGCTACCAGTTGGGAGTGAATATATTCGATTGCACCAACGTCCAGGCCACGAGTCGGTTGGACCGCTATCAGCAGCTCGGGATCGGCAACAACTTCACGGCCGACTATCAATTTTTGCTGATTGCCTCCAGAGAGCTTCCCTGCAAGGGAGTAAATGCCTTCACCACTGCGGACATCAAACTGCACAACCACTTTTTGGGCATACTCCCGCAAGTAATCAGCTTCAAGAATACCTTTCTTGCTGAAAGGACTGTGGTAGTACTCCTTGATGGCAACATTATTGAACACCGAAGAACTCATCACCAGCCCACGTTTCTGCCTATCCTCTGGAATATGCCCAAGGCCGATCTCATTGCGCCTGCGAATATCAGCATTGGTGATGTCATTTCCGTCAAGAATGATCGAACCACTTTCAACCGCCCTCAATCCGGTTATCGCCTCAATAAGCTCGGTCTGACCATTGCCGTCAACACCGGCAATACCGACAATTTCACCGGCTTTCACAGAAAGGGAAAAATCCTTGACCCCAAGTATCTTCTTACTGCTCATGACCTTCAGATCATGAATATCCAGGATTACCCGACCCACCTGGGCAGGTTTCTTGTCAACTTTGAAACTAACAGGCCTTCCCACCATCATTGATGCCATTTTGGCTGTTGTGGTTTCCTGTACATTCACCACCCCGATGAGTTTCCCCCGGCGGATAATCGTACATCGGTCGGCAACAGCCTTGATCTCATTCAGTTTATGGGTGATCAGGATAACTGATTTCCCCTCGGCAACCAAGCTTCGCATGATATCCATGAGGTCTTCAATCTCCTGAGGGGTAAGCACTGCCGTCGGTTCATCAAAAATCAGTATCTCAGCATTTCGATAGAGCATTTTCAGGATCTCTACGCGTTGCTGCATCCCGACAGTGATATCCTCGATGACCATGTTTGGATCTATGTTCAATCCATATTTTTCTGAGAGGTCCTTGATCTTCTTGGATGCAGTTCTGCGATCAAGGATGAAGCCTCCCTCTTTTCCGAGAATGATATTTTCGGTAACGGTAAAATTCTGTACAAGTTGGAAGTGCTGATGCACCATTCCGATGCCAAGCTCATTGGCATCGTTTGGATTATTGATCC
>NZ_JBFXGH010000051.1:0-15085 GCF_050178175.1 Sphaerochaeta sp. | reverse complement strand
CACAACAATAATCGGGATAAAGGTGTAGAGATCGGTAAACACAGCACCCAGGATAGGGATTCTTGAGAGAAGGGGAACGGTAACCTTTGGAAAGATCTCCAAAAGGAACTTGTTCGATGGTTGTCCAAAGACTGATGCATTGATCTGGTTTGCAAGAAAGGCTGTGAGGGCTACACTGAGCATATTGATAACCACACCACTGATAACCTGATTAGCCTTGAACTTGATACACATCAGTGCATGGAGCGATGCAAGCAATGCCCCTCCGACCATGGCAAATGCCAAGGAAGCATAGATAAGCAATAGAGGATTCCCCGTAATGACACTGCTCAGGAGAGCATAGCTCAGCCCTCCTGCAAAGGCCCCAAAGCCAAGCAATCCTTCAAGGGCGAGGTTTATCACCCCACTTCCCTCACTGTAGATGCCCCCGATTGCGATAATGAAGAGTGGGATGGAGAATGCGATTCCTTCGATGATGATGCTGTCCATACTCAAACCTCCTCAGCTTCGCGGGCATAGCGGTTTGCCAGAGCCCTGAAGAAAATACCGATTGCACTGAACAATAGCAGGATACTGGTGATAAGCGCAGCAATCTCCCGGAGAACCTGCATTCTTGAAGACATGTAGGTCGTGCCTGAATCGAATACCATGACCAATAAGGAAGCGAAGAAGCTTCCAATGGCGGTTGTATTGCCAAGAAGCGCAACCGCTATGGAGTCGAACCCTAGGGAAGGGAGTACCCTGGGCTGGATTGAGGCATTACTACCCAGGTAGTAGGAAACCCCTGCCAAGCCTGCCAGAGCTCCGCTGATCAACATGGTTGTGACCATGGTTTTCCCAACATTGATACCTGCATAGTTGCTGGCCTTGCTGTTCAGTCCTACTGCCTTCAGTTCAAACCCGAAACGTGTACGGTTTATGAAATAACGGATTAAAAAAACCGTAATCAGGGCAAGCGGGAAAACAAGATTGATCTCCATCTTCAAGTTCATGATAGGGTAGTCAAAGAGCGTTAACCTTGCATTCTGTCCAACTTCTACTGACTGCCGGGTGATTGGGTCAACAAACTTGGTCTGGATAAAGAAGCTGACCACATAACTGATGATGTAATTGAGCATGATTGCCACCACCACCTCGTTCATGTTGAAGCGGTGTCTGAGGTACCCGATCAACACCCCGATCAGCCCACCGGCCAGGATTCCGATCAGGATAACCAGTGGCTTGGCGATCAGGGGAGAAAGGGAAGAGTATCCCACCAAGACAGTTGCCAAGAATCCAGAGAATACCATGATACCGGAGACACAAATATTGAAGATCCCACTCTTCAGGGCAACCGCAACAGAAAGTGCTGCGAAAATCATGGGAGTCGTGTAATTGAGCAGACTCATGAAGTCGGTAAGCTGACTCTTTTTCCCAGCATATCGTGCCTTGGGAAGAATACCGGCACCTTGGAGGATGCTCCGATACGCTTCGAGAGGATTTTTCCCAAGAAGCAACAGCAGTACCGTTCCCGCAAGGAGGCTGAGAAAGATACAGAACAGGCTCACCCTGAGTAGTTGGTGCTTGCCTGGGCCACAACAGGAAACAAATATTCGTTTGACAAGATTAGGCTTTTTCAACATGTACCCCCATCATATACTCCCCAACCTCAAGCTTGGTCATTGTTGATGCTGGCTTGATCGTCTGCTTTCGTCCGTTGTAGAGAACGAGAATCGTGTCAGCAAGCTCCATGATCTCATCCAGCTCCAAGGAGATGAGCAGAATTGCCTTTCCCTGTGCCCTGAGTTCATCAATTTTCTTATGGATTGTCTCGATTGCTCCCACATCCAAGCCACGGGTAGGCTGCACAAACATCAATACGTTTGCCTGTAGATTGATCTCACGAGCAATAATGGCCTTTTGCTGATTTCCCCCGCTCATGCTTCGAGCCAGCGTGGCAGCACCTGAACCACTGCGGATGTCAAAAGCTGAGATAAGCGCAGCAGCGAGAGCATCCATCTGTTGTTGTTGCAGCACTCCACGTGAGTTGCTGTACGGTTCTTGGTAATACTGCTTCAGGCAGAGGTTGTCACGAAGAGAAAAATCGAGTACCAGACCTACAGAGTGCCTGTCTTCAGGTATGTAGGCAATTCCTGCCTCTATACGTTGGCGAACGGAGTGAGTGGTGATATCCTGTCCATCAAGGAAAATAGAGCCTTCTTTTACAGGAAGGAGCCCTGCAACGGCATCTGCAATCTCAACCTGTCCATTGCCTGCAACCCCTGCAATAGCAAGCACTTCACCGCTATGGAGAGAAAAACTGACCTTGTCAACTTTTCGAATATGGTCATTTGTCTCAACAGTAAGGCCTTCAACACGGAGTACTTCTGCTCCTTGGGTATGTTCAGTAGAGCTAAGGGTAAGGGAAACATCTCGTCCAACCATCAAGGCACTCATTTCCTGCGTGGTGGTAGATGGCACATCAAGCACCCCCACCAGTTTTCCTTTACAGAGAATGGCGCATCGGTCAGCAATCTTCTTGATTTCATCCAATTTATGGGTAATGAGGATGATGGTTTTTCCGCTCTCCCGTAGATTCTTGATGATGCCCAACAAGGATTCAATCTCCTGTGGGGTTAAGACAGCACTTGGTTCATCAAAAATAAGAATTTCTGCATTTCTGTAAAGCATCTTGAGTATCTCAACACGTTGTCGTGTCGATACGGGAAGATCCTCGATGATGTCTTCTGGATTTACTTCCAATTGGTAGTACTTCGATAGTTCACGAACCTTCTCATTGGAAGACTGCACGTCTACATAGGGAAATATGCCAAGATATCGTTTCTTGGGTTCTATTCCCATGATGATGTTTTCGGTGATGCTCTGGTTCTCCACCAGCATGAAGTGCTGGTGTACCATGCCGATGTTCAAATCATTCGCAACAAGTGGACTGGAGATATGCTCTTTCTTTCCCCTGATCAGGATTTCCCCTTCATCAGGTGTCTGCATACCGAAGAGCATGCTCATCAATGTCGACTTACCAGCACCGTTCTCCCCGAGAATTGCCAATATTTCCCCTTTCCTGATGGAAAGAGAGATATCATTGTTTGCAATGATCCCGGGAAATCGTTTGGTAATGTGTCTAAATTCTACCACCGTGTCCACGTCTTGTTGCTCCCTATAATATAGGTACTGGTATCAAGCGATACCAGTACCGAATACAAACAAAATTAGTTTACCTTGAATTCCTCAGGAGTGAATCCACCAAAGTTGGAGGCAGGAACAAGTGTTCCATCCTGAACCAGCTTATAGGCCTCATCAAGCTTTTCGATAGTAGAAGCTGAGAGCTGGTGACGACCATTTTCCTTCACAAATCCAGTTGAGTCGGTATCAGCTTTCAGCAATACATTGGCGCCCTCGAAAGTACCGTCCTGAATACTGGAAAGTACACGATGTACATTCAGGCTCATCACCTTCAGGACACTTGTGAGGATAATGTTATCGTTTCCTACTTTTCCATCATCCCACTGATCAACATCGCATCCGATGACGCGCAGCTTGCCATCACTCTCTTTTGCTGCAGTAAACACACCGTTTCCGCTTGCTCCGGCTGCAACAAAAACAATATCTACACCCTGTCCAAGCAGCTGCTGTCCGATTACCTTGCCAGTTGCCTCATCTGCGAATGAACCGACATAGTTACCACCTACATTAGCACCGGTAACATCGGTACCTGCCTGGGAGGCCAGTTCAACGAGTTCAGCTTTGGTTCCGAGTTTCTTGTTTGCATAGATGACACCACTCTCGAAGCCATACTGGTAGTTGACGTTTGAAGGGTAGGCAACACCATTGACTACAGCCACCTTGTTTGTCTTGGTTTCAAGGGCGGCTGCTACGCCAGCAAAGAATCCACTTTCCTGTTCTGCAAAGGTCATTGCATATACATTGGGAAGCTCAACAGTGTTTCCTGCAGCATCAGTGGGGTAGGTATCTACCAGAATGAACTTGGTTTCGGGATTTTCCTTTGCCAACTCACCGATACCTGCAAACTGGAATCCTGTACATACCAGCACATCATACTCAGCTACGACATCAGCGGCAGTCTTCAGGGCAGCAGCAACATCCCCACTGGGTTCACGAATAGCTGTTACTTGTGCTTCAGGATTCTCATCGATGAATGCCAGGATACCGTTGTAGTTGTCCTGGTTGAATGACCCATCATCGACACCGCTTGGGGTGGTGATGATGGCAATGTTCAGTCCAGTTTCCTGTGAATCCTGTTCTGCTGAACCTGCTGCGAACAACAGACCAGCAATAAGAACCATTGCGATAAAACCAACAAATTTCTTCATTTTCATCTCCTTCTATCTATTTTGTGATATCCATCATCAAGCATGATGAGTAATCTCTCTGAACGTTGCTGTTGCTTACTTGCCGAGATGACTTCTGATTTTCTCTGCATTTGGGGACTCAATGATACCTTTCTCTGTAATAATAGCGGTAATAAGAGAAGCATCGGTAACATCAAAAGCAGGGTTGTACACCTGTGCTTCCTTTGGTCCTGTACGTTTTCCAAAACCATTAACCACCTCATCTCCGTCACGCAACTCGATGACAATATCGCTGCCCGTCTCTGTTGAGACATCAAACGTTGAACTCGGAGCTGCCACATAAAAAGGAATGTGGTAATAGCGGGCAAGTATCGCAACACCACTGGTGCCTATCTTGTTTGCTGTATCCCCATTAGCGGCTATTCGATCAGCACCAACTATCACCGCATCGATTTTCTTTTCCTTCATCACCAATGATACCATATTATCACAAAGAACAGTGACATCAAGGCCACCTTTTGCAAGTTCATAGGCGGTAAGTCTGCTTCCTTGCAACAACGGTCTTGTCTCATTTGAATACACCTTGAACTGATACCCTTGTTCATGACCAAGGTAGAGTGGGGCGAGGGCGGTTCCATATCCACTGGTGGCCAATCCTCCAGCATTGCAGTGGGTCATCACACCCCACTGTCTTTTCTTGTCAAAGAGGGACAGTCCATGCATTCCGATTGCCTTGCCCATTTCCTGGTCTTCATGGAAAATGCTTTGACTTTCCTGTAATAATGAAGCAAGTATTTCCGCTTGGCTGGCATCCGGCTTGTTACGATATCCAGTGAAGGTCTTGTTCATGCGGTCCAATGCCCAGAACAGGTTAACAGCAGTGGGACGACTGGAAGCAAAATACTCGGTAAGTTCCTTCATGTCCTGTTCCATTTCATCGAGGCTCCGGTACTTTTTCTGTGACATACATACATAAATGCCATATGCAGCAGCGATTCCGATGGCAGGAGCTCCCCTGACGCGCAGTTTCTTGACAGCCTCGAATATGGATTGTCGTGTATCAAGATAAAGGAACTCCTCGGCTGTAGGGAGTTTTGTCTGGTCAAGCAATACGAGCTTTACCGGGTCATGTTGCAAGTAAACAGGGATGGTGGTAGGCATACAATGCTCCTGTATTATAAATGAAGGACTGCATTGGCACAGCCACAATGGTCTTGGGTCAATGGTTTTGTCGTAAAAATGTTGCTGATGATCTGCAAGGCAGACGCCTTTGCCTGGGCAATCCTTCGGCCGTGGTCGATATGTGCAAGATTCTCACCTTTCAAGCCACAAGCCATGTTCGAGATCAGGCCGATAGCGGCATAGCACATTCCCAGTTCTTTTGCCAGGAACATTTCCGGAATACCTGTCATTCCTACCAAGGTGCCTCCACATTTTTGGAACATGGTAATCTCTGTTTTGCCTTCAAATCGGGGACCCTCCGTACAGACGTACACCCCATTGGTATGGATAGGTGTGCCTGCTTCTCCTGCCGCCTGTATGAACAGCGATCTCAGGTTGCGGCAATAGGGGTCGCTCATATCAACATGGGATACCTTGTTGTCATTCCCATCAAAAAATGTTTTGCTTCGGCCAGTGGTAAAATCGAGAAAATCCTCAATAACCACAATGGAACCCTCAGGAATCGATTCATCCATCGAACCACTTGTGAGCAATGCATATACATAGGTAATTCCCTCTTGTTGGAGTGCCTTCATCTGGGCTCGGTAATTGATGGCATGAGGCGGTGTGTTATGATCTTTCCCATGCCGGGGAAGGAAAAGAATCTCTTCCTCTGCAAGGGCAAAACGGTACGTCTCTACATTCCCATATGTTGTTTCTACAATAAAAGGTCCTTTCAAGTTGGCCAGTGAGCCGACTCCGGTTCCTCCAATAATTGCTTTTCTACAATACTGCATGGTCGTTCCTTTATAAATCCGAGGGATGTGCAATGACAAGATTCTTCATGTCAGTTGCTTCAATCCCCGCTTTTTCTGTAGTAATGATGCAATCGAAATCATCAACCTTGGCAAATTCGTGATGACTGAAGGCAGAAAACTTGGTGGAATCTGCAATCAGGATACGTTTCCTTGATCGTTTAAGCACGAGTTGATTGATGACTGAAACATCATGGTCGAAGGAGGATACCCCTCCCTTCGAGATTGCACTCGCTCCAATGATGCATGTACTAAAATTCATTGTATCAATGTTCCCATATACTTCTGGACCATGGGTGATCCCATAGCTATGATCGAGGGCTCCTCCGATAACAATTGTCCTGATCTTGTACTCAAGTAGTTTCGGAAGATGGAAAATACCATTGGTGACCACAGTGCAATGCTTGCCTGCCAGAAACCCTATGATGTAGTTTTCCGTAGTCCCCGGGCCAAGATATATGAATTCATTGTTCTCAAGCAATTTCGCAGCTTTGCTGCAGATCAGGTATTTCTCTTCAGAATTGACCTCCAACCTGGCAACTACCGAGTGTTCGGCTTCTTCATTAGGCCTGACTCCGCCTCCATTGAGCAGAATGATCTTTCCTTCTTCCTCCAGTTTCTTGAGATCACGACGAACGGTTGGAAGAGAGACGTTTGTCAATTCCAGCAACTCTTCGATGTAAGCAATCTGCTTCATCTTGATATATGAATATATCTGGTTCTGACGTACGTAGGGAATCATAACGGTGACCTCCATCTGATCTCAGTTCTGTAAAGATAGGCAACCCTTATGCGGCTACCTATCATATACAAGCAATCCTACTGGTAATCGGCACCGGTTAGATAGCGGTAAAAAGCATTATTTACGAACAAGGATTTTTCCTGAACTTCCAATCCACTCAGTTCTTCCAGGGTATTGATAAGGTTGTCCTTGTTCTCAAGCAGGGAGAAGGGGTGGATTGAGTAACCATCCTCCATCAGGATACAGTCGACGATTTCCTGGTATGCCTGGGGGTCGGCATTGAACGTTGTGCTGTACAGCGGTTGCCACCAGGAACCCCGAAGCAAGGCTACGTTGCTGTCCTTTGCCTGATTCCGATCATTTTTCTTTGCATAGGTGTTGATGATTTGGTCGAATTTCAATACATCTTCTTTTTTCTCGAACTCAAATTTTGCATCATACTCAACTGCATAGGCAAGATAGAAATCTTCACTATTCTCCAAAACCATGTAATAAGGACTTGGTTCAGGCACCGGACCCCAGTCAAGCAAGTATTCATAGATGGAGACTTTTGGTTCTATCTGCAGTTTTGCATCCATTCCTTCACTGGCAAGCAGAACAACAAGCTGTTTCAAGTGGGTTTCATCGCTATGCCCATACTGGATGGTGCGGGATGAAAGGAATTGTGCATCATCAGCATCCTTCTTCAAGTTGTATCCGGTGGAAGCCTTTCTCTGTACCGCTTCTGCACCGATTGCATCCAGATTGTTGTCGGAGAAGAGGGTATAACTGTCAAAAGCATTGGAAATTCCCATAAGGATATCACTGTCCTGTACATTGCCGATATAATTTCTACTTACACCGTTTGCGTTGGCAATGCTCATCAGCAGGTTTGAGGCAGTTACGCTGGCAAGTGTTGATGTTCCCATGATTTCCCCGGCAATGGAGGGGGGGAGCAGTGATGCATCCAGTGCACATGCAAGATAGGGTTGTACATCTTGGGGTACTTCACTACTGATACCATGGAAGGCAAGTCTGCTCGATGCCTTCTCCGGGCTGTAGGTCAAGGCCAGTTCAGTGAGATCTGCGGCAGCAACAAGTGCTTTGAAGATGTCATTCTGTTCATTGATTTCTGTTGCCGCTCCGCCCAGTTGGTTGAGTGCCTTCTCGAAGGAAGCAATTTCGACCGAACCGTCTGGAAGTGTAATCCCGAAATAGTGCTCAAGGTATTCTTCATTGCTTTGGTCGGCAAACTGCCCTTCATTGATTCCAGCCCCAAAGAGCAGTGTTGTTAAGCACAATATGCTCACAAGCATCGTGATTTTTCTCATGTTGTCTCCTTTCATGGTATTCCAATGGTGTGATCCTACTAAAAAGTAACATTGAATCATAAATATGTCTAGAAAAATCAAAAAATGATTTTTTATGAAATATTTATATGCTTCTGTTAATCCCATGGAAAACGTGGACAAAAAAATTTCGTCAGAGAAAAGGGATGGCATGATGATGGTAGCGAGAGAGGGATTGTATAGGATAAAAGATTGCTAATAGCAAACAATTATAGCATGTTTCTTGACAAAGTGACAACTTAGATAGTTTAATAGAGTTGTCGGAAACAGGGAGTTCACAACCTAGGTGATGTGCATTGGTTGCACGAAAGACTTGTATCATTTTGAAAATAGTTCCTATTGTTGGGAACTCCCGACAAGAAAACGTCTAGATTCAAACAACTTTGAGGAGGAATTATGCGACGTACATTACTGCTAGTACTTTTGCTTGCGATACCGATGATGGTATTTGCTGGAGGGGACGCTGAAAAAGCAGCTCCTGTTAAACAGATCCGGGTAGCAGACCAGGTCCCTGGATTGATTACCCCGGGTGTCTGGGATGGTCAGGTGTTCTCCATGAACTCATCCATCTATGAGTATCTGATGGAGATCAATGCGGAAACCGGTGAGCTTGATCCTGTGCTTGCAACAAGCTGGGAAACCGACGCTGGTAAGGTCTGGACCTTCAAGCTGAGAGAAGGCGTCAAGTTCCACAATGGTTCTGATTTTACCGCCGAGGATGTAAAATTTACCCTGGAAAGAACCCAGGATCCTGACCTTGGACATCTGAAGAAGTCCGACTTCGAGGTCATGGAATCTGTACGGGTAGTCGATGATTACACTGTTGAGGTGACACTCAAGGAAGCACGCCCAACTTTTGTCTATCAGTTGACTGACTACAGTATGGCAATCCTCTCCAGCGAGTATGACTATGACTCCTACGGGGAGACCAAGCCAATGGGTACCGGTCCTTTCATGATGAGCCAGTTGGTTCCCAAGGAATCAGCACTGCTTGAGAAGAATCCGAACTACTGGGCAGAGGGACTTCCAAAGGTTGACCAGATTGCCATTTATTTTGTAGGTGATATTGATGCCAGTATCTCCATGCTTGAATCCGATCGTGTAGATGTCGTTCCCTTCATCACCCCGGAGATCAAGCAGCGTCTCGATGGTGTTGACGGCATTTCTGTCATCTCTCCCTATCAGGAACAGAGATTCATTTCCATGCGTGTAGATGAACCTCCCTTTGATGACAACCGCGTTCGATTGGCTTTCAAGTATGCCATGGACCCAGAGATAATTGCCCGCAGTACTGCAAAAATGGAATTGGGCGATGGTGTCTTCTATAATGAGACCCCGATCATGAATGCATTGGCTGAGTACAAGGAATTGCCGCTGCGTAAGAGAAACATTGCAAAGGCAAAGGAATTGCTTGCAGAAGCTGGCTATCCTGATGGCTTGAGCACGGAACTCTACTATGCTTCTGACCACCCGTTTGGTAAGGAACTGAGCCAGACTGTCAAGGAATTGGCTGCTGAGGCTGGATTCGATATTGAACTGAAGGGATATACCCGTGACGTCTATCTCTCACAGTACTGGTTGAATGTCCCCATCTCCATCACTGGTTGGGGTGGTCGTATCGACCCATCCATGTTGCTCGCACTTGCCTTCAAGGGTGGTGGTCCCTGGAATGAGTCCCATCTGGATGAACCGGTACTCAACGACCTTATCGAAAAGATTTCCGGTGAAGCCGATCCCGATCAGCGCATGGCATACTATCATGAGCTGCAGGAATGGTTCTATGAGAATGGTCCTCTGATCAATGTACAGGTTCCGTATCTGGTGGCGATCAACGACCGTGTTGTTGGTTACCGGCAGCCGATTACCATGCTTCCACAATATAAGTACATGGATATTCTATGAAGAGATTGATGCAAATGGTTCTTCGTCGTCTGGGGTCGCTTCTTGCGACCCTGGTTGTCATGTCGTTCATCATCTTCTTGCTTGTTGAAATCATGCCAGGTGATGTTGCACAAATGATTCTCGGCCAGAGTGCTACCGAGGAGGCCGTGGCTGCACTCCGTGAGGCAAGGGGGCTCAACGATC
This sequence comes from Sphaerochaeta sp., assembly GCF_050178175.1. GTDB lineage: Bacteria > Spirochaetota > Spirochaetia > Sphaerochaetales > Sphaerochaetaceae > Sphaerochaeta. The sequence continues at coordinate 4,644 of NZ_JBFXGH010000051.1, read as the reverse complement.
CCTTGCTGGAACGCTATGGAAGATGGATTAAAGGCGTAGTGGTAGGGGATTTAGGTGAATCTATCTATATGAAAGGTGTTTCGATCAACTCCATACTTTGGAGGAAGGTCGGACATTCAGTAATACTAGCCATGACAGCGTTTATCATTTTTGTTCCACTATCCATCTTCTTTGGGGTATTGGCAGGGGTGAAGGAGAAAAAACCGACAGACTCCATCATTTCTTTCTTTGGCTTGGCGACGATGGCCCTCCCTGAGTTTGTTTCCGGTGTTATTCTCATAACCGTCTTTGCCGTCCAGTTGGATTGGTTCCCCATTGTCAGCGTCATTCCCATTGGCGAAAGTATTTGGCAGAACCTGAACATTGTGGTTCTCCCCGCACTCTCCATTACGTTTGTTATGTTTGGATATATATCGAGAATGCAACGTTCTTCCATGATCACCGTTATGAATTCTGACTACATCAGGGCAGCTACCTTGAAAGGTATGCCGCGCAAGTATGTCATTTTCAGGCACGCATTGAAAAATGCCATGCTTCCCACCATTACCATCATCGGTATGAATATGGGTTGGTTGTTTGGTGGTCTTGTCGTAGTTGAGACGCTCTTTGGGTTCCCCGGGATGGGCTCATTGTTGATGACAGGAATCAAGACACGAGATGTACCGCTTATTGAGGCTTGTGTGCTCTTGATAACCGTCATCTACTCACTCTCTACGATGATTACCGACATTATGTATAGTTATCTCAACCCGAGGATCAGATACCAAGGAGGCCAGAAATGAAATATTTCTTGTATCAATTGAAGAAAAGTCCATTGGCCATGGTTGGTATCGCAATCATCTTGTTCTGGTTGATAGCTGCTGCCGTAGGTCCATCCATGATTCCCTTTACGCATACGGCGATGGATTCTGAGAATCAGATGGCTGCCCCTGGTGAATATGGTCATGTCTTGGGCACCGATGGGCTTGGCCGCGATATTCTTGCGAGAATTGTCTATGGCAGCCGATCAATCCTGACCGTTGCACTACTGACTTCCATATTTTCCACGGTGGTGGGTATCTTGCTTGGGTTTTCCGCAGGATACTTTGGAGGAAAGCTTGATACAGCGTTCCTACGGGCAATGGATATTCTTATGGCCATTCCTCCCTTGGTACTGTCCATGGTTGTCCTTGGTATTCTTGGAGATTCCAGTATTGCGAGCTTGACGATCATTGTATCCATTGCATTTGTACCTGCCACTGCCCGTGTCTCCCGTGGTGTACTTCTGACAGAAAAGAGCCAGGAGTATGTCTCTGCTGCTCGCATTCGTGGTGAGAACCATCTCTACATCATGTTTGTTGAGATACTCCCCAACACCATGGGACCCATTATCGTCGAAGCTACTGCACGATTTGCCTATTCAATCATGATGGTTGCCTCCCTAGGATTTTTGGGAGTTGGATTGCAGCCTCCCACCCCTGACTGGGGTATGATGGTTATCGAGAACAAGCCGGTCATTGCACAAGCGCCTTGGGCGGTTCTGTTTCCAGCCTTGGCTATTGCTTCCTTGGTGATTGCCATCTCAATTTTCTCTGACTTTGTCAGTAAGGTATTGATACATGAACGATAATATTTTAGAAATTGAAAACCTCCATGTTCGATTCAACACCTTTGATGGGACCTTCTCGGCAGTCAACAGTGTATCCTTGAATCTGGCATACAGCGAATCGGTTGGCATCATAGGTGAATCGGGTTGTGGAAAGAGTACCCTTGCATTCACCGTAATGCGCTATCTTGCCGGTAATGCAGAGGTAGAGGGTGCTATCCGTTTCAAGGGTGAGAATTTGCTTGAGAAATCTGAGAAAGAGATGGAATCTGTACGTGGCAATAGAATTGCCATGGTATTCCAGAATCCATACTCCTCCCTCAATCCTTCCCTTACCATCGGCTTCCAGCTTGATGAAGTGGGGATGCATCACCAAAAGCTCAACAAGGCACAGGCAAGAAAAGCAACGATTGAAGCCTTGGAAATGATGAACCTTGGAGATCCAAAAGGCATTGTGAGAAGGTATCCCCACCAGGTCAGTGGGGGAATCCAGCAAAGGATCTGTATCGCGATGGCATTGCTCTGTAAGCCGGACCTCATGATTCTGGACGAACCGACCACAGCCTTGGATGTCACCACAGAGGCCGTCATCCTTGATTCTATTGCAGAACTCAGGGATAAGCTGAACATGTCCATGATCTATATCTCGCATGATATTGGTGTCATCAACAAAGTTGCCGAGAATATCGTGGTTATGTACAGTGGGGAGATTGTTGAGAGTGGCCCCAAACAGCAAATATTTGAGAATCCTGTACACCCGTATACCCGTGCCTTGATCAACTGCATGCCGCGTGGTGGTGTTGTAAAAGAGAAGACGAAACTGAATACCATTCCCGGGTATGTGAAGAAACGTGGGGCGGGTGAAGGTGGCTGTCCGTTTGCAGACAGGTGTGATAAGAAGAACGATACCTGTATCAGTGAATATGGGTTTAAGAAGATACATGGGGCCCACTTTGCTGCCTGCGATCGTGCATATGCCGAGGACATCCCCGACAAACTGAAGGTACGACTCACGCCAACCCAACGCAAGGATGATCCAGGTTTTGACAGTGGGAAAGATCTGTTGAAGGTTGAGAACTTACATAAGGTTTATGGCAGCAGGCGTAAAGTATATGCAGTCAATGGCATTGAGTTCTCAGTCAAGCCGCATTCCATTCTTGGTATTGTAGGTGAGTCAGGATGTGGTAAATCCACTACCGGACATATGGTCAGTGGCTTGTTCCCCCCATCCAAGGGAAGGATTCTCTTCCGGGATACCGATATTTCCATTGGCTGGAACAAGCGGGACAAGGAGACACTGAAGAACATTCAGCTCATTTTCCAGAACCCTGGGCGGAGCCTCAACCCATCCCATACTGTTGAAAGGATCATTGGTCGAACCATGCAAAAGCTTGCAAACATTCATGATGCCAATGAGCGGCGTGAGAAGATCATTGATATCCTCAGAAAGGTTGACCTGGGTAAGGAGTATTTGGAGAAGAAACCCCGTCAGCTCAGTGGAGGGGAACAGCAACGAGTGGCAATTGCACGCTCACTCTCCATCTCTCCAAACCTGATTGTCTGTGATGAGCCAACCAGTGCACTTGACGTCTCTGTCCAGGCATCGGTACTCAACCTGCTCAATGACCTACAGGTGGACACCCATGTTGCATACCTGTTCATATCGCATGACCTGAATGTCATCAACTACCTCAGTGACTACATCATGGTCATGTATGCAGGAAAGATTGCTGAATATGGCAAGCGGGATGAGGTGATGGAAAACTCCCACCACCCCTATACCGAGGCATTGCTCTCAGCTGTTCCCGAGGTTGACCCGACAAAGCAGAAGGAGATCATTGAACTGGAGGGAATGCTTCCTGATCCTACAAGGAAGGTGAAGGGGTGTCCGTTTGCCGGCCGTTGTCACAAGCAGATAGGTGAGATATGCGAGAGGGAGTACCCCCCCATGGTGCGCCTTTCCGAGGACCACTACTACTTCTGCCACATCAAGCCGTAGGTATTCAGTAAAACAGTCGAGAAAGGGGTCATTGTCCTGGACAGCCGATGGTCCTTTTCTGTTTGTATTGCCTGACCGCGATAAAGCCTCATACCATCAACCAAGTATGGATGGCTACGGCTCTCTAGTGCCTTAATTGCTCCACATATTGTTTCAGCCTACGGATCTGTGTCCGTACGAAGGTTACAGTAGGAGAGGGGACAGTAGAGAAGGTAAACCATCCTACTTCTGAGAATTCAGAGATGTAGGGAGGTGTTGCCTGATTCTTGAGACGGTTTGTATAGACCCGGTAGTGAAAACCTGGTACGTCAAGCGACCAGAGAAGCAACATGCTCTTAGGGGATGGTACATGTATTCCCACTTCTTCCTGGCACTCCCTTATTGCTGTCTCTTTGTAGGAAATCTTTCCCTTGGTGTCATACCCATCTCTTGCTCTCTCCCACGTTCCTCCAGGGAAAGACCACCTGTGGTTTTGAGGCGGCATGGAACGTTTTCCCATCAGGAAGGAGACTTCACCTGTTTTGCTGATCGTCCAGAATATGATTCCAGCCCCGTGGTATGGTAGATGCATGTAACAAACTCCTTGTTTCAATATACACGAAAGAGTTTCTCCTAGGGTAAAAACTACTGCCGCTTTCAAAAATATACATATCTCAGATATTGTCAGATCAGTAGTTCAGATGATACGCAAGATATCCTGGTGGTAATGCGGGAGGTGCTAATGAGAAGCCTCGTTCGTTTTCTGTGCCTTGGAATCCTCATCAGTATCATTTCTCTTTCACTTGGGTGTAATCTTGGTTCCGGTGGAACAGCCGAAATTACGCTGAATGCGGGGGTTACCGGTTAGGGTGCCATTGAAATAGTATGGGGATACAGGGTCCCACCCCTTCATGCCGAAGTTCAACCTGAAAAATGCGGTAGGGCACTGAGCATGTCAGGGCCTTGTCGCCGTCGGCCGTCCACTCTGCAGGGGCTGCCATGGTGGATTTCTCAGCACCGACAAAATGTGGTTCGTTCTCATGAATACCACAACGGGCCATACAGGTTCCACAAACCCTTT
>NZ_JBFXGH010000050.1:0-15796 GCF_050178175.1 Sphaerochaeta sp. | reverse complement strand
ACTGTGCAACGGTCAGATACTTCCTTGATCTCCCTAAGCTTGTGGGTGATGAGCAGGATCGTCTTTCCCTCCGCCCTGAGAGCCTTGAGAATTTCCATCAGTTCATCAATCTCCTGTGGGGTAAGGACCGCTGTAGGTTCATCAAAGATGATGATGCTTGCATTACGGTAGAGGGTCTTGAGAATCTCGACACGCTGTTGTTGCCCGACCGATATATCCTCGATCAAGGCATCCGGGTCAACCTGCAAGCCATACTGTTTACTGAGTTCAGCAACACGCTCTCGAGCGCTCTTCAAATCAAGAACACGTCCCTTCACGGGTTCCATTCCCAGCACAATATTCTCTGTGACAGTGAAGTTCTGTACAAGCTTGAAGTGTTGGTGCACCATGCCGATTCCCAGTGACGTTGCCACATTGGGATTCTTGATTTCCACAGGATTGCCATCAAGCAATATTTCCCCACTGTCAGCGATATACGATCCGAACAAGATGGACATCAGCGTCGATTTACCTGCCCCATTCTCACCAAGCAGGGCATGTATTTCCTGTTTCCTTACCTGGAGTGTTACCCTGTCGTTTGCCACCACGCCGGGAAACGTCTTGGTGATATTCTTCATTTCAATTGCGTATTCACTCACCCTCAGCTCCTCTTTGTCAGCTCTCTTTGAGTCCACGGACTCCAATGGATTCAAAGAGAGCCGGCAGTTTCCTGCCGGCTGGGTAACACTTAGTCGTCAAGTGCGGAAAGCCCACTGGGAGCTGCGCCATTGGCCAAAGCATCCTTGTAGGTCTTGTAAATTTTGATCTTTCCACTGATAATGTCAGCCTTTGCTGCTTCAACCTTCTCAATAACGCTCTTGCTGAGTTCAGGGTTCGCAGTTGAGTAACCGACACCATCGTCTGCCATTCCCATCTGTACCACACCACCCTTGAAGGAACCGTCGGCAACTGCCTCGAGGACCATCAGGGAAGAGTTTTCAACACGCTTGAGCATACTGGTGAGTACAGCACTCTTGTCACCGCTGTACAGTCCATCAGCATACTGGTCACTGTCTACGCCGATTGCCCAGACATTCTTACCCTGCATGCGATACTCCTTGGCCTGTGCAATGGTTCCGTTTCCGGTTCCACCAGCTGCGCTGAAGATGCAATAGACACCATTGTCATACCAGTTCTTTGCCTGTGCTTTAGCAAGCTCCGGCTTGCCCCAGTCGTTGGCATAGTAGTCATAGATTTCTGCATCGGGGAAGACAGAGAGGATACCCTGCACATAGCCCATCTCAAACTTGGTGATGGTAGCACCGGGAACACCACCGATGAATCCAAACTTCGGATTCTCAATTCCATCTTCCTTTGCCTGGAGGGCTGCAACCAAACCAACGAGGTAGGAGCCCTGTTCCTCGGAGTAGATGAACTCCATGACGTTCGGCTGTCCAACCCAGTCAACGTCAACGATGGTGAATTTCTGGTCAGGATACTGTGGTGCAACTTCACCAAGAGCATCTGCCCAGGTAAAACCGGTGACCATGATCAAGTCATACCCCTCGTCAGCAGCCTGACGGAGATTCGGGATATACATATCCTGGGTCTGTGCAGTTACCACATCATACAGTGTACCGCGACCGGTTGCATTCTCTACGGTATCACCGTAGTACTCTACGATCCCCCTCCACGCTGCTGCGTTGAAGGACTTGTCATCAATACCGGTCGCATCAGTGAGCAAACGGATGGTTGGTCTGCCATCAGCCTGTGCGGGAGCAGCTTCTTTACCGCCCTGTGCGAACACCATGGTGCCCATCACCAGAACCAGCAGCAAAATACTTACTTTCTTCATGGATTACCCTCCTTGGTAGTAGGTCCGTGATTATAACGTACCTCGTATTGTAACACAAGAAAGTAAAAATGGAATATTGAGTTTTATTGCTATTTTGTCAATATATATCGTTCAAGAGCCAAGGCTACCCCATCATGTTCATTGGAATCAGTAATGACATGGGCATGAGATTTCACTTCATCTGATGCATTGTCCATAGCCACCGCGAGTGCAGCAATATCAAACATCGGCAAATCATTGTAGCCGTCACCGATTACCATCAAGGAGCTTTCATCCTTTCCGAGCAGGGAAAGCAATACCTGGAGGCTGCTCGCTTTTTGCACACCTTTGGCGGTAATTTCCATGAAGCATGGTTCACTGAAGCCCAGATCGGCAACATCCCCAACCAATGGCAACAGGTCTTCCCTTGCCTTCTGCAAGAGGAGGGGTTCTCCTACAATCATAACTTTCGGCATCGGTTGTGATACTTCCTCGATGAGATTGGAAACTTCTCTGATCGGAATGGCATTGTTGTAAGCTTCCTTGGCGACATGCACGTCATCAGCCATCTCGGTAATAACACCTTCCTCGTCATAGGAAAGAGCAGCAAGGTGATGGTCACGGGCGTATGAGAAACATGTATGGATAGTCCCAAGGTCCACGGTACGTTCCCAGAGGACCTGACTTGTTTGAGTATCAAAGAGCTGTCCGCCATTATAGGCCAGGATTGTGCCTTCACTGCCCAGGAGGTCAAGGGAGGAAGCGACATGCTCAATGCCCAAGAGTGGCCTGCCACTGGCCAGTACGATATGGCAACCCTGTTCCCTGGCTCTTTTGATCGCGTCCCTTGTGCGAGGGGTGATCTCCTTCTTCTCGTTGGTGAGTGTGCCATCCAAGTCAAGAGCTACTACCGTATACATAGGTATTTCCTCCAGGAAAACAAAAGACTCCCCATTCCATTTCCTGAAACAAGGAGTCTCTTTCTTTACGATCGGGCAGAGAGGATTTGAACCTCCGACCCCCTGGTCCCGAACCAGGTGCGCTAGCCCCTGCGCTACTACCCGTAATAGATACAGCCGCGGTTCAATATACCTAATAGCTGAGAAGCTTGTCAAGCGAAGCAAAATGACCTCTATATTGGCTATTCTCAACCTATTCATTGACAGTGGCTAGGTGAAATGGTATTTTTCACAAGACTGTCCGTAAAATGCGGAAAATGCACGGGAGAAAGAGGTTTATCATGTCTTCAAACGACAACACAAATGGAAAGAAACCCGAAGAGAACGGGAAAGTACTCGCCTTCGGAAAAAAAGAAAAGAAGAGCACAGTAGAGAAAAAAGGTAAGCATGAAGCCGCACTCAAGCCGAAGCGCAGAATAACCATCGGATGGGTGTTTGGAATGATCGTCTTGATCCTGATCGCCATTTCCTTTGTGTTGGCCCCTGCTATTCAGGCCTTTGTCGGCCAAGGCACCAGCGATGGAATTGTGTTTGGCAAATACGGCAAGGAAGAGATCAAGTATGCTTATGGCAACTACTTCTATGACCAGGTCCAGAACTATGCCAATGAGTACAGTGGCTCTAATGCAAACCAAACCCAAGCCCTTTACCAGATCTGGAAGAGCGCATACGACAGCACGGTCTTGTTCACTGCGGTCAACCAGATTGCATCCAAAGCCGGTATCATTGCAGCTGATGAGGTGGTAAAGCGTGCAATCATTGAAAGTGGCGCCTATGACAAGGATGGGAAATTCGATGTCAAGACCTATCAGGATGCTTCGGCTGAACGAAAGGCTTCTGTTGAGAAATCAATCCGGCGCAGCCTCCCCTACCAGATGGTAATCGACGATGTGGGTACGGTACTCTCCTCCTCATCCGAGATTGATTACATTGCTGAAATGGCGAGTAATGGAAGAACGTTCCGTTATCTCAGTCTCAGTCCTGCACTCTACCCTGATGAACTCGCCTCCCAGTATGCACTACAGAACAAGCAACTCTTTTACAGCATGGATATGAGCATCATCAGTATGGACAGCCAGGAAAATGCCCAGGCAGTGTATGACTCCATCGTAAGTGGCGAGACCTCTTTTGAAGAGGCTGCAACCCAGAACAGTCTTGACTCCTATGCTGCTGAAGAAGGAAAGGTTGGCCGTCTGTACTACTACGGTCTGGTTTCCAACTTCAAGAATGCTGATGAAGCAGTCTCCTTGCTCTCCGCAAAAAGCGGTGATGTACTTGGCCCCTTTGAGGCAAATGGTGCATGGGCAATCTACAAGTTGAACAGCACGCCGGAAGAAGCTGACTATGCCAGCGAAGAACTCCTCGCTTCCGTCAAGGCATACCTGGCAACAAACGATAGCGCCATCATCGATACCTTCCTTGCCGACCTTGCTGCAGATTTGCGGGCAGAGGCTGCAAGCAAAGGACTTGAGGAAGTAGCACTTGAGCAGGGCCTCTCGTTGGTTGATGTAAGCGCAACTCCCTACAACTTGGGAGAGAGCCAGTACATGAGCAACTTCTCCTATACCGATAATGCAGGGCTGCTCGCCAAGGCTGCCAGCAATGAAGATGTTGCCAAGCAACTCTATACTGCTGAAGAGAACACACTGCTTGATCCAATCAAGTCAGGTACTTCCTACCTCCTTGTTGAGACTGGTGAAGATGTCCAGGACGATACAATGGGCAGCTATATCACCATGTTCTATGACTACTACAGTGGAGCTCAGAACCAGCAGGACTTCAGTCAAGCACTCTACTCCTCTGATGTATTTGAGGACAACTTCCTGACCACATTCCTCAACGTCGTACTGGGACAGGGCAAATAACCTTTTGCCCCTTGCATCTATCAAGCCGGTACTGATGTGCCGGCTTTTTTTATTACCGGTTTCGTGGTAGATTATAATTATCCATGAAACGGTCATCACGCCCAATTTATCGAATATTGACACTGCTCTTTGTAGCGCTACTACTCATTGTAGGAATTGCATCGTATATCATCATCGATCGCTTATCCAATAAAAAAGTCTTTGAAGAAGTCAGCCGATACACAGAAAAAGTTGTCATTCCCCAAGAGTCCTTCGATCTACACAAAGCAGTTCATGAGGGAAAAGCCTTTACCTTGGAGTTTCCGGAAAGCGGGGAGTTCACGATTCTCTGGGGAACCGATTTCCATCTCAGGAGGGGGCCTTTTTCAGGCAGGGACAAACTCTATGCTTTATTGGAGAAAGCTTTTAAAGAAACAGACCCCGATCTGACCGTCATTTCCGGTGACCTGCTGTTTTCCTTTAATGCAAAGGAGATGCTCAACGAGTTTGCAACCTTCATGGAGGAACATGGCCAGCTTTGGGCCTACTCTTTTGGTAATCATGATGGAGAGCATGCCTATGACCGGCCTACACTTGCCGGTGTATTGGACGACTACCCCCACGCACTCTTTTCCAGTGGTGAGGAGTGGGTACGTGGCTACAGCAACTACCCGCTTGTACTGACACAGGATGGAGTGGGGAAAGATGCAATTGTGCTCCTAGACTCTCATCATAGTAGAATCTATGCAGACAATGTCATCGCTCCGGACTATATCTATCCTTCCCAGATAGCGTGGTACCGTTGGATCGAAGATGGATTGGGAGATATCCCTTTCTATGCTTTCACCCATATTCCATTACCCGAATTTACATTGCTATGGGAAAGTGGAACCGCAAAGGGGGTGAAACTTGATAAGACTGTCAATGTACCTCTGGAGAACAGTGGCCTGTTTGCCGCCATGCAGGAGAGAGGAAACACTGTGGCTGTTTTCTGTGGCCATGACCATTTGAATGATTTCCATGGAGTTTGGGAATCCATAGACTTACACTACGGCAGAAGTGCAAGCTATGGGTCCTATGGATCCAGGGACCACGCGAAAGGACTAAAAACCATCACGCTTTATGCGGATGATGCTCCCTATATGGTCAGGACCTATACCGTGGACCAGTGGGGACTGTAGGAGGAATGGTAATGGAACATGAAGTAACGCAGCAGCAGGATCTACTCAACAGGAAGGGGCACATCAAGGAAGAAGGTTGGGCTCGCCATCCGCTTTGGCGGTATGACCGGTCTTTCATAAAGGGCGGGCGTCTCAGGATCAAGGAGTGGGATTACTATGCAGTCATCAATACAGAAAACCGCTATGCAGTAACAGCCACAATCAGTGACCTGGGGTATGCAGCACTCTTTGCCATCAGCTATATCGATTTTGATCGAAAAGCTGTAAGCCAGACTGATGCACTACGCTTTTTCCCTCTTGGAAAGATTGGCCTGAGTGCTTCCAGCACTGAGGACAACCAAGTTTCCTGGTCAAACACCAACCTACGACTTGCATTTATCAAGAAGGGAACACAGCGGCATCTGATGGGTGCGTGCCCTTCCCTGGTGCTTCCCGACGGAAGTGTAGGTCTCGACTTTGACATAGTCCTCACCCAAGAACCGGAGACAGAGAGCCTGAATATTGCAACCAGCTGGAGCGAACAGCGTAAGGCGTTCTATCTCAACGAGAAGATCAACTGCCTCCCTGCCAAAGGGAATATTCGAAGGGGTATGGAAAGTGAGGAATTACTCGAGGGGGAAGCATGGGGTGTACTTGACTGGGGACGTGGTCGATGGACCTATCAGAACACCTGGTACTGGGCAAGTGCCTCTGCCTTGGTGGAAAATGTCCCCTTCGGCTTGAACCTTGGCTATGGGTTTTCTGACAGAAGCACAGCGAGTGAGAATGCCATCTTCTATAATGGCAAGATACATAAGATCGGCACGGTTGAATTTGTATTCTCAAGGGAAGACCTAAGCAAGGCGTGGAGAATCAAGGACGACCAAGGCAGACTCAACATGGTATTCACCCCGGTGGTTGACCGGTCCAGCAATACCAATTTTGTGGTGATTCAATCCAAGCAACACCAGCTGTTCGGGTATTTTAGCGGGACCTGTATTCTTGATGATGGCTCTGAGATTGCAATCAAGGATGTCCCTGGGTTTGCAGAAGAGGTCTACAATCGATGGTAGGGCTTTTTCCATAATTCGGATGTGTATGTCTTGCAAGAACTTGTTCATTTGTATAAACTGGGGAAGTTGTATTGCATGTCTCGGTATATTTAACCGATAATCCACTCATACATTAACATTATCAGGAGTTCCATGTCAGAGTTATTAAGCTTTGCGGACCTAGGACTGTCCGCTCAAACCATTGCCGCCGTCAAATCCAAGGGATTTGAAGAACCAACAAAGATCCAAGCAGCGTGTATTCCATTGCTTCTCAAGGATCAGGTTGATGTCATCGGCCAGGCACAAACCGGAACCGGCAAAACTGCCGCTTTCGGTCTCCCTATTCTAGAAATCGTAGACCCTTCTGTAAGGCAGGTCCAGGCACTTATCCTCGCTCCCACGAGAGAGTTGGCTGTTCAGGTTGCCGAAGAGATTAATTCTCTGAAGGGAGATCGTCATTTGGAAATCGCCGCTGTCTATGGGGGAGCCTCCATGGACTTACAGCTCAGAAAGCTACGCCGAGGTGTCCACGTAGTTGTCGGTACCCCCGGTCGTATCCTCGACCACCTTAGAAGGGGGTCCCTCAAGCTGGATCAACTGAAGTTCGTTGTTTTGGACGAAGCTGATGAGATGCTTGATATGGGATTTGTCGAGGATATTGAGGAAGTATTGAAGCAGACTCCGGAAAACAAGCGTATGCTCTGTTTCTCTGCTACCATGCCCGCCCCTATCCAGCGCCTTGCCGGGAGGTTCATGCATGAACCCCAAATGGTAAAGATCAAGCAGGAGACCCCAACCAGCGATCTCACCGACCAGATTTATGTTGAGGTAAGAGAGTCAGACAAGTTCGAAGCATTGACCCGTATCATCGATATGGAAGAGAGCTTCTACGGAATTGTATTCTGCAGGACCAAGGTCCAATGTGATGAAATCGGCCGAAAGCTGATGGATCGCGGGTATGATGCAGAACCATTGCATGGTGATCTCTCCCAGAAACAGAGAGAAAACATCCTGCACAAAATGCGGGACAGATCGATCAGTATCATCGTTGCCACTGATGTGGCTGCCCGTGGTATCGACATCTCTGACCTCACTCATGTTATCAATTTCTCTCTCCCTGAAGATCCGGAGGCTTACATCCACCGTATCGGAAGAACAGGTAGAGCAGGAAAGAGTGGAATTGCCATCACCTTTGTAGGACCCAGGGAGTTCAGACGGTTCAGCTTCATTCAGAAGGTATCAAAATCAGAAATCCGACGGGAGTCAGTACCTGATGCAAATGATATCATTGAGACCAAGCGAACAAGAATCATCAGTCAGCTCTCTGCCATTACTACGGAGGAAGGACAGGGAAGCGCCTTCCTTACCATTGCAGAACAGCTCTTGGAGGACAAGCGTCCTGAGGAAGTGGTAGCTTCCTTGCTCGAACACTTCTATAAGGATGAGTTGGATGTATCGAAGTATCAACACATCTCCTCAGGCAGGAATGAAAGCGGTCCGAGGGAACAGCGTGGTGAAGATAATGGTTTCACCCGTCTCTTTATCGCTCGCGGTAGGAAAGATGGGCTTGACAAGCGAAGGCTTGTTGACTACCTGATTGAACAGGTTGGAGCTGAGGACCGTGATATCCAGAATGTGACGGTCAGGGATGATTTTTCCTTCATCAGTGCTCCACTGCAGGTTGCTGAGCGCATCTTGCAGACGTTCAGTTCTGTGGGATCAGAAGGCAAGCCGATCATCACCCGAGCAAAACCGGACAACCCCAACGGCAAGCACCTCTCTGGAAGAAGAAGCGACCGCTATGATGACCGCCCCAGCTCTTCTGATCAAAGAAGCTCCGGCAGACGTCCTCGCAGAGGCAATGATGATTATCAGCCGTATGGTAGGGATTCCTATGGCGGTGGTGATGATTATTACTCCCGACCCAGTAGTTTCCAGGATGACCGCTCTGGCCGTTCCCATGGAAAATACAGTGCACCGAAAGGGAAAAAAGGCTCCCGCCCCAAGAAGCGGTACCGAGACTGATTAACATACGCCCACTGGTACTTCCAAGTGGGTGTTTCACCTGTTCTTCCATGCTATACTGGTAGGCCGAATTGAGTTTGGAGTGATATGAAATTCGATTTTCTTTCCTTTATAGGCAAGCATAGCAAAATCACCTTGGCTCTCGTTCTCTTGGTGACCGTGTTCTTCGGCTATCATGCAGCTCATTTGCAGCTTGATGCTGATTCGTCACCTTGATGAATGAAAGCGAACCCCCCTCCTTGTATCAAGGAGGGGAAGGACCGTACGTCCCTCCCGTACAGGGTTCTCTCGTTGAAGATACCACAATCCCTGAAACCATGCAGCTTGAGACTGGAGTGCTCGGGAATCATCTCATCGCTGATATTTCTGCAGGCACCCCAACCGAAGATCCACCATTTACAACGACTTATCTCGTATTGGTGGAAAGCGAGCGTCTATTCGAGGCGGACAGGCTTGCTATCATCAACACCACAATGGAGCAATTGGAAGCCACTGAATACCTGGGGAACAAATTCTCCGTGCTCGATTTCGTAACACTGGAAAAGAAGGGCACCAGACTCATGAGTGTCCCCTTCGCATCCCAGGATGAGTGGGATGAAGCCGATGCCCAAATGCTTAGACAGCGGATTGAACAGGATCCCATCGTAAAGAATTACCTGGTCAGCGATGACCTAAGCGGGATGCTGTTTTCCTTTGATTCTATCGCACTCACCCCAGAACAGGAGAAGGAGCTGTCGGCAATGCTGGATCCCCTGCGAGATGAAGGGATGGAAGTACATATCAATGGTGGAGCGGTTATCACCAACCTCTTGATCAAGTACCTCAGCAGGGACCTCAGCATTCTTCTCACACTCTGCTTCATCGCAATCCTCATTGTGTATTACCTGAGCTTCCGGGCAAAGCGAAGTGTATTGCTCCCCTTCTCCATGTCCATCATTGGTATCATCTGGACCTTTGGTACCATGCGACTGCTTGGATATTCACTCACTATTGTCAATATCGTAACTCCCTGCATGGTACTCAACCTTGGCTCTTCCTATGCCATCCATGTAATCGGAGAATATTATACTGACTATGCGAAGGGAATGAACTCCATTGAATCCACCAAGAAAATACTCAGGACCATCTTCTTCGCCTGCCTCACGACGGTTATCGGTTTTCTCAGCCTACTGTTCTCCAAAACCCCTGCCCTCAGGGAGTTTGGAATCGCTGTTGGGATCGGGGTAACCTACTGTGCAATCCTCGCTTCCACCTACCTTCCAGCTCAGCTCAGTTTGGTTGTCCCCCCCAAGAAGGTGCAGATCAGGACCTACAAGAAAGGATATCTCGCACAGCTCGTAGTATTGACCGACAACCTCGTCAAGAAAAAATATGTCCTCTTTTTTCTTCTCTGGCTTGTGGTTATCGCTGGCTATGGGCTAACCAAGGACCATATCCCTGTAAACACCAATTACATGTCCTACTTACCCAAAAAGGACTCATTCGCCCAGAGCTCACGTCACTTTGCCCAGAAGATGGGGGGTGACACGCCCTATATCATCACCATCGAGGCACCTGAGGGTACAGAGCAGTTCTTCCTCCAAAGCGAAAACCTGTCCCAGGTATATGCGTTTGAAGAGGCTATTCGTTCAGAAATCCCTGATGTTCGGCAGATTCTCTCTTTTGCAAGCTACGTAAGTTTTGCCAATAAGGTGTACAGTGGGGAAGAGGGCATCCCCTCCTCCAGAGGATTACTGAACCTCATCAATCGCATGATCATCCTGATGAGCAACCAGAATGATGATACCCTGGGCGCCATACTCAATCCAGAAGGAACCAAACTTACCATCTTCCTGCAAAACTATGACTCAGTGGACAAGGATCTCATGACCATTTCCAGTTCCACCCGCATTGAAGAGGGTGTAAAACGATTGCTTCCGCTTCTGCCGAACGGCACTCAGGTGAACCTGGGAGGAGAACCACACAAGGTGATTCACTTCTCCTCAACCTTGCTCTCAGACCAGAGCAAGAGCACCTCTGCAAGCTATATATTGGTATTTCTTGTGGTTCTGGTGGCCTTCAAATCAATCTCTTTGGCTTTTTATGCACTTATTCCTATTCTCACAGGGGTTATGGCAATCCACTTCCTCATACGATACAAGAACAAGCTTGCTGAAGGGAAGCAGTCGATCGAGGTGATGTTGTCTGAGACAATCAAGGAGACAGGGCGACCCATCATCCTCACTACCTTGTCCATTGTAGCAGGCATGATGATGTTCCTCTTTGCCAGCTATACCCCGGTACGTTACTTCGGAAGCCTGATGAGTATCGCCCTACTCAACTGCATGCTTGCCACCTTGATGGTTATGCCTTCGGTTATTACCCTTACCACACGTATCAAGCGTCGTCTTGCACACTGAGACCAAGGAATTAGCCCAGCAGGCAAGTGAGAAACGCTCGCTTGCCTGTTTTGACCTCTCTCCCATCTCCTTCCTTTTCTGCTTGTCAGAAACAATGGCAGCAAGTGCGTTTACAAATGAATGACTCTCATCACAGATATAGCCACATCCTTCCTCCTCGACTGAAAACCCCAAACTATGGTCTTCACGTAGAACTACCGGAAGCGAGCTTGCCATTGCTTCAACAAAACCAAGTCCTTGGGACTCGCGGACAGAGGATGAGATGAATATGTCGGAAATCCTGTAATAGAGATGGATATGTTCAGAGGGAATTGCTCCGGCAAATACCACGAGTCCTTCCAATCCTAGATCAGCAACCTGCTTCTTAAGACTATCCTCCTTTGGACCACCACCCACCAGGAGCAACCTGGCCGATGGTTCAAGGAAGGAGAGAAGGAAGAAATCATCAATACTTCTGTTCACGCGTTTCTCGCTGGATAGTCGACATACCGAGACCAGAATGCAATGCTCCTCGGTGAAACCAAAACGGGCGCGCAAGGAAGCAATTTCCTCAGCTCCCATTGGACGTTGAAATCGCTCCAAGTCAATGCCACTGGGAAGAACAACTATTGGTTGCTTTACATGGTAACGCTCCAACATATGGCTGTGAGAGAGGGATGGACTGATCAGAAGATCACAATAACGTACCCGTCTCTTTACGATGGTTGCCATCATGGTATCCCAGAGTGTATGCCTAATCCGGCGTGAAGCATCATAGCGGGTAAAATCAGTGTGGCAGGTGTGGATCAAGGGAATATCCAGTGCTTCTGCGATTCTTCTTGCCCACCCCATGGTGATGAACTCATTGTTGGAGTGTACAATGTCAGGTTTCCAGGAGAGGATGTCATCAAGCAGAGGATCATGATAGGAGAAGGTCAACTGGGAATCCCTGAGAGGTTGTATCCTGCTGCCCTTCATGTAATAGACCCCATCTGTATACGAAGAGACAGGTGATTTTCCTATGGTGAGCAAACGTACTTCATGACCAAGCTGGCCAAGCATGTTTTGTTCATTAACCACTACGGTCGTCACACCAGTAATATGCGGTAGATAGAAATCTGTAGTGACAAGAATTTTCAACCAGAACGCTCCTGACCCTCATGATACCTCGTACCTATCTTAGACGCAAGCAATGACCGTAAAGACAGTCCCTCTACTTGTTGCAGTCCGGTTTTTACCATATTCTTGACGCATGCACATAGCATTTTTATATGTCGATGCAGGGAAGGGCCATATCACCCCTGCAAAAGCCTTGAGTGATGCCGCACTCAGGCTGGGCCACACCACGGTTGTTGCTGATTTGTTTGAATCAGTCAATGCACCTATCGTCAATTGGATGAGTAAATCCAACTGGAGGATGATGTTGCATTTCCCTCGTCTCGAGGTATTCATTGATTCCAAGCAAGACTCCTGGTTTAATGCAAGGCTAATCCGTTTCTTGGGAACCCACAGTCATGCTTTGAAGGACTTCAAAACATGGTATGACGCAAATTCCCCTGACTGTATTGTTGTTACCCACTTTCTTGCTGGCTGTCTGATCCAGCCTATCGTTGCCAAGCTAGGATTACCGGTACCAGTATTTGAATATGCTGCAGATGTCGTATTCACCCCTCGGCTGGGAATCAATTCTGCATTGGATCGATTGTATATCTGTACCCACTTGGGGAAAGAACTTGCCATGGCGTTTGGTCAAGAGGAAAAAACGATTTCCATCTGTCCATTCCCCCTGAAAACACAGATGATGCACACGGCATTCCCCGAAAAACAGCAGGCAAGAAAAAACCTGGGTATGATGATGGACCGATTTACCGTATTGCTTAATCTTGGGGGAGAAGGTATTGGAACAACCGATTTCCTTGAGGAGGTACAGAAAAGGAATCTCGATTGGCAAATCATCACTGTGGGAACACTCAGCAGTAGCACGAAATTACAGTACAAGCGTTTCAAGGAAAAATATCCATCCTTTCCTCTCCATACCCCTGGCTTTGTTGATAATATCCAGGACTATATCTGTGCCTGTGATGTACAGGCTGGCAAGGCTGGAGCCAATGCCCTAATGGAGTCCCTCTATCTCAAACGTCCCTTCCTGATTTCCAGCTTACTCTATACAGCAAAACCCACTACTGAGTTTTTCAAGCGGCACAAGGTTGGCTGGGTGGAAAACACGATTGAAAAGCAAGTCGATATCCTACAGGCATACAGCGAGGACAGCCAGGCACAAGAGGCAATGAAGGAAGCTTTTAAAAAGCTTCCCACCACCTTTGATAGTGACGCGTTTGCACGCATGATTGTCAAGGACGCAGAGAAATTTCTCCAAGAGAAAGATACCAATATGCAATAAGAAGGGTATCTATCATCTACCTCGTGTCAACCTCGCACTCCCTTTACACTGATTTCCCTCATACGATATAGTTCTACGTAACGGAGGCCTCGTGTAAAACCAAGGTTTGTACACGTGCTAAGTCATCCACCAAATCCAATCATATAGGAGCTCTCTATGGCTGAAGGAATGATTTCTTCAGAGGGGAGGCAGGTGGGTGGTTATATCACCCGTGTTTTGAGCGGAATGGCTCAAGGCCTCTTTGCCTCACTCATCATTGGTCTTATCATCAAGCAAATTGGACATTACAGTTCCATTCTCCTGCTCGAACACATCGGTATGGTTGCCCAGTACCTTACCGGTCCTGCAATCGGGATGGGAGTTGCAATCGCTGTAGGGGCTAGTCCTCTCGGAGTGCTGGGAAGTGCTGCAGCAGGTGCTGTAGGGGCTGGAACCTTCTCCTTTACTAACGGGATAGCCCTGGCTCTTGGAGAGCCATTAGGTGCTATGATAGCAGGTTTGGCAGCAGCGGAAAGCTCAAAAAAAGTTGCAGGAAAAACTGGTGTCGATATTCTTATCGTTCCGCTCACCACCATCTTGGTCGGATCATTGGTAGGATATTTCATTGCTCCTCCCATTGCAGCTTTGATGAAATACATTGGGGCCTTCATCAACTCATTGACCACATTGTATCCACTGCCGATGGGTATCCTGGTCTCTACCGTGATGGGCGTGGTACTCACGCTTCCGATCAGTAGTGCTGCGATCAGCATCAGCCTAGGGCTCGATGGGCTTGCAGCAGGAGCGGCAGTTGTTGGTTGTAGTTGCCAGATGATTGGCTTTGCAGTGAGCTCCTACAAGGAGAACAAACTCGGAGGGTTGCTGAGCCAAGGGCTCGGGACGAGTATGATCCAGATTCCAAATATCTGGAAGAATCCCCTGATCTGGATACCCCCTACCCTGACCTCTGCAATCCTGGGACCAGTCAGTACTGTGCTTTTCAAGATGGAGAACAACAGCGCAGGGGCTGGCATGGGAACAAGTGGCTTGGTCGGACAGTTCAACGCTATCGCAGTAATGGGATTGGAGGCTTGGCCGGTGGTTCTCTTGATGCACTTTCTACTCCCTGCTCTCATCACCCTCTTATTCAGTACGTATATGAGAAAAAAGGGCTGGATCAAGGAAGGTGATATGTTGCTGACACTACGATAACGCATCTCAAGGCAAAAGAAAGCCCAACATATTCGGAGTGTTGGGCATTTTTCATATAATGATGGGTTAATCAGAAGAAGAGCTCAAAACTCACTGATAATTCCCATTCCACGTCAAGGGGATCAATTGTTCCTTTCACTGCATCCATAACATCAAAGAGATTGAAGCCGAGGGCGATACGCATCGGGTGACTGGGGAATCGATCAAGGACACCCCACCCTTCCATACCTGCGGTTGCAAGGAGAGAATAGCCTTCCTCGGCATCAGGATTTCCAAATATGCCTATATCAAGGAAAGGGTTCGCATAGGATTTGGCGAATCCAAAATCAATGAACTCCATCATGAGGTTCAAATTGAGCACGCCACCGTAGGGAATCGTCCCATTTACGGGTTTAATTGCGTTTGAACGAGAGAGGTATCCCCTATAGTACTCGGAGACATTCTTGTCCTCTGAGGGCAGGAAATAATACTTTTTTGGATTTAATCCAGAATAGAACCCATTGAACCGGAGGTGTGGATTGAATCTCCATATAACGAAGGGGAACCAAGTGATATTGCTCTCAACATACCAGTAACTCATATTCTCGAAGTCTTCACCCTGGTAATCACGATAGACGTGCTTGAAGTTGAAGATAAGCCCTTCACGGTATTTATCCTTGCTGGAGAGGTAATTGACCCGTCCTCCGTTGCTGATTGTATTGGTGTATTCCAGGTACTGGGCCAAGGATTCCCTTCCATACAGATACTCAACTCCCGGGGTGAACGAGGTAGACCATCTCCAACCGATGAAGGGAAGCTTGAAGTTCGTTCCGAGTGTGGTGGAGAGAGTTGCATCATGCAGATTCTCATCCTCGACTTTCTTGGTGGTAAGGAGTGAAATCTTGAAGGAAAGAGGTCGTGTGTAGAGTTTCATGTCATGCTGTATGAGGTTGGTTTCTGTCTTGAGATTGGTGAGACCGTTATTCCTCTCAAG
>NZ_JBFXGH010000049.1:0-15862 GCF_050178175.1 Sphaerochaeta sp. | reverse complement strand
GGGCTTCCTCTTCATTTCTCCTTCAGGGATCCTCTCCCTTGGTCTTCCTTTCATTAAACCACATATCTCAAACAGACAGGCAAAAATCATTTGAGGAATGATTGGAAGAAATCATATTCGAGACAGTGTGGACCAAGCCAATCAAACAGATCAACCTTGCGGAGAAATGTTGGCAGTTCTATACTGATTGTTATGGTTTAAGTTGACATCAGTGACTGTATATACCAGCTAACGACTGAAAATCAATGTGGAGCTCATGTATAATGGAAAAGACTTTGATCTACCAAGAAATCTTGAAGTATGTGAAGGAAGGGGTGTACTTCGTGGATATCGACCGGAAGATCACCTTCTGGAACAACCATGCGGAACAAATTACCGGATTTACGGCCGCTGAAGTTCTCGATAAGTATTGTTACGATAACATCCTCAATCATGTCGATGATAAAGGTACCCATCTGTGCCGACAAGGTTGTCCCTTGCACAAGACCTTGGGAGATGGTAAGCCTCGTGAGGCGACAGTGTATCTTCACCACAAACAAGGACACCGGGTCCCTGTGCTGATCAGAACATATCCACTGTATGATCGGGATCAGCTCATCGGCGCCATTGAATTGTTTTCCGATGAAAAACCACCGACGCTACTGATGAGAGAAATAGAAGACCTTAAGGTCCTTGCCATGACCGATCAGTTGACCGGACTCGCGAACAGGCGACATACCGAATCCATTCTTTCAAGCAAGTTGACTGAATTGGAGGAATTCAATACACCCTTTGGCGTAGCCTTGGTTGATATCGACCATTTTAAGGCAGTGAACGATACCTATGGGCATGATGTGGGTGATCTGGCTATCCAAATGACCGTAAAGAGCCTAGTGAATGCGGTACGTTCGAGCGATCTGGTTGGTCGTTGGGGAGGAGAAGAATTCCTTGTGGTTTTCTCGACGGTGGGCTTCAAGCAATTGCAGCAGATCGTCGAAAGAATACGGATGCTGGTTGAGTCTTCCGCTGTGCAACGCGAAGGCTCGGGGATACAGGTAACTGTCTCCATCGGGGCTGTGTTCATCGAAAAGGCCGCGTCAAAGGAGCATATCATCCAGATGGCGGATCAGCTGATGTATCAAAGCAAGATTGAAGGGCGGAATCGCATCACTTTGGCTACCCTCGATTGAATTCAGATAACTTCCTGCATAGAGAGTTTGTGGTGTGGGGACTTCCTTGGTCTCTTCACCCTTTATTGCCATGGTGATTCAGTATCTCTAGTGTTATTGCCCGATCTCCATGAAAATGGGTGGTCAGAACTTCATAGGATAACGGCCTCCCTTGACAAATCAAATCCATGATCACTTCGTCGATACGGTTCGCCGCCTTATTGTCAAAATCCCCGATAGCGATTCTCTGTGTGATGTACTCGGCGAACGACCGGTCGGTAATGATCCGGTGAAGCAATGCTTTTTCAATAGTATCCATAGCGCCACAACAAAAACAAAAGAGCGATATCGGGTGATTCCTGTCTCGATATGATGAAAGATGTTCCTGATCAGATAGTAGCGAAACCCCTGCCGACAGTTTGCTTGTAACACGAAACACAGAATATGGATATCTCATAAAACATAAACCAAAGTTGCTATTTCTCGGTATTGTTTTTCAGTCTGACGTGCAACCGGGTGTTCCGCTCGTTCGGTTTTTGGTTTCTAATTGCGTAGCCGATAGCCTTTCTCTCGCCGACCAGTACGAGAACTCTTTTCGCTCGGGTTGCCGCAGTGTACAGCAGGTTGCGCTGGAGCATCACGAAGTGGGTCATCATGAACGGCAGGACCACAATGGGATATTCAGAACCCTGTGACTTATGGATGGTGGTGGCGTAGGCCAACACGACTTCATCAAGATCCGATTTTTCATAGACTATGTCACGACCATCGAATGTGATCGTGAGTTGCTGATCCTCGATATTGACATCCGTGATAGTACCGATATCGCCGTTGAAGACATCCTTGTCGTAGTCGTTCTTGATTTGCATCACCTTGTCGTGGAGCCGATACTCCATGCCAGCTCTACTGAGGCTTGGTTTGCCCATCGGCTCGCTGGTAGGATTTAACCGTTCCTGCAGCATCCTGTTCAGATTTACTGCTCCAACCAAGCCTCGTTGCATGGGAGTGAGCACCTGGATGTCCCGAATCGGATCGGCTTGGTAGTATTCCGGGAGACGTGTTTCCACCAAGTCGATAATCTGCTTTACTGCACTCTCAGGTGTAGTGCTTTCGATGAAGAAGAAATCAGATGTTTTACCGTTGGTAATATCGATACCCTTACCTTGGTTGATACGATGGGCGTTCATGATGATGCGACTGCCTTGTGCTTGGCGGAAGATGCGCCTGAGTCTCACCACCGACACAACTTCCGATGCAATGATGTCGTTCAGGACATTACCCGCACCTACCGAGGGCAGCTGGTCGGTATCACCGACCATGATTACCGTCATGTCGTCAGGTACCGCCTTGAGCAGGTTGTGCATAAGGATGATGTCGATCATCGAACACTCGTCGAGTATGAGTACATCACCTTCGAGTGGATTATCTGCATTCCGTTGATACCCTTGCGGCGGCTTGAACTCAAGCAGACGGTGGATGGTCTTGGCTTCCATTCCGGTCGCCTCGCTCATTCTCTTGGCAGCCCTCCCGGTGGGGGCAGCGCACAATACCCGAAGTCCGGAAGCCTGGAAAGCTTGGATGATGCCGAGCGTGGTCGTCGTCTTTCCGGTCCCTGGTCCACCGGTGAGGACCATGAACTTACTCATCACCGCTGTTCTGATGGCTTCGAGCTGGACTTCATCATACGTGATACCGTTGGGTTTCGGCCTATTCATACGCTCGATCACGCTAGTACTTTCGATATGATTTTTCCCATTCGTTTCAATCAGTGTGCGTATCTTCTTGGCAACACCAATCTCTGAGAAGTAAAAGGACGGTAGGTAGATGGCCTCATCCTCGATGATCACATCCTCGGCATGTGCCATCTGGTTTAACACCTGTTGCAGTTTTTCGTCTTGAGATTCAAGCAAATCAATGGCAGCCTTGAACAGTTGCTCCGACACAGCAAAGCAATGACCGTCCTCCGATAGCTTGTTGAGTGTATACAGCAGGCCGGAACGCAATCTGACGGCGGCATCTTTTGCCACTCCCAGTTTTTGAGCGATGGTATCGGCGGTCTTGAACCCGATGCCCCAGATATCGTCGACGAGCTTGTAGGGGTTTTCCTTGACGATAGCAATACTATCTGATCCATACGTCTTGAATATCTTTGTCGCATGGCTAGTGGTCACCCCATAGCTTTGCAGAAAGAGCATGATGTTCTTGATCTCCTTCTGCTCCTGCCAACTTTTTCTCACGCGTTCGACGCGGACCTTGCCGATGCCGCGTATTTCAAGCAACCTATCGACATCCGATTCGATGACCTCGAGTGTATCTGTGCCGAATGTATTGACGATCTTCTTGGCAAAGATAGGGCCGATACCTTTGATCAAACCGGAGCCCAGATACTTCTCGATACCATAGACTGTGGCGGGAAGTGTTTCTTCGGAGGATTCAACGGTGAACTGCGGACCGTATTTGCCGTCATTCTTCCAGTATCCTTGCAGGCTGAGCACCGATCCCACTACCACAGAAGGCATGGGTCCAACGACGGTCACCAGTTCATGATGTCCCTTTGCCTTGCACTTGAGGACCGTGTAGCCATTTTCTTCATTCTGGAAGGTGATGCGCTCGACGACGCAACGAAGCATATCCATGTAGAGTGACCCCTCCTTTCCAGATGGCATCCAGTTACCAAGATACCATACTCTTAGGGGTGCATGCTATGCCTTTAGCTTTCATAAGACGCCTTGAAATCCTCCTTGATCTTCTTCAGTCCCCGATGGCCGAGGCTATCCAGACAACCGCTCTGCCCTTCCTAGAGAACTTGCATTGGAAGCGCTCAAGATCAATGCAGGAACCCAGTTTGATGCTGATCTGGTGGATATCTTCATTGAGCACAAGCTGTATTTGTTATGAATTTCTGGTACAGAGAACGTATTATCAATGAAATGGCTGAGTATATGCTTGGCATCTCTCTCTGCATAGACGATGCTCCTCACCTTGACGAAAACAACACATTTCGTACTTCTTGAAATCCGTGGTACTCTGAATAGCAAGGAGTAGCACCATGCCATTCTTTCTCGTACGAAATGATATAACCAAGATGAAAACCGATGCCATCGTCAATGCTGCCAATACTGCGTTGCTGATGGGTGGTGGAGTATGTGGAGCAATCTTCAAGGCAGCAGGCATTCACGAGATGACGGAAGCGTGTTCCCCGCTCTCCCCGATCAAGACCGGGGAGGCTGTCATCACCCCAGGGTTTGCCCTTCCTGCCCGATTTGTCATTCACACTGCAGGCCCGGTTTATCATGACGGGAAAAGCGGAGAGAGGGAGCTGCTTCAGCAGTGCTACCATAACAGTCTCCTCCTCGCAGTAGGACACCACTGTTCATCAATTGCCTTTCCCCTCATCAGCAGCGGTATCTTCGGCTACCCGAAACAAGAGGCAATAGAGGTTGCAAGGTCTACCATTGAAGACTTTCTTGCAGAACATGAGATCACTGTTTTCCTGGTACTGTTCGACAAGGAGTCTCTCCTTGCGGGGACAAAGCTTCATACCTCTATTGAACACTATATCGACGAGCATTACCTCAGGAAACACAATGAAGTCCGTGAGCTGCTTACCATCGAAGCGATGGAATTGGAAGAGAGCCGATCTTCCCTCCATGAACCAAATCTTGAGCACGCTCTCTCCAATCTCGATGAACCCTTCTCCGACTCCCTGAGAACCCTGATACAGAGTAAAGGAAAAACAGAGGTTGAGGTCTACAAGAAGGCAAACCTCGACCGAAAACTCTTCTCCAAGATTCGAAAGGGGGGTGGCTACGTACCCAGCAAACGTACGGTAATAGCCTTGGCAATAGCATTGGAACTTACGCTTGATGAGGCTGACAAACTTCTGGAAAAAGCGGGCTATGCACTTTCTCACAGTAGTATTTTCGATGTCATCATCGAGTATTTTATCGTGCATAAGCACTACAAGATCCTTGAGATCAACGAAGTACTCTTCTCCTACGACCAACCACTGCTTGGCTCCCAGTAATTGTCGCTTTCCGGGCGACCATCCTTTCCCTTTTTCAGGCTATCAATACGTATAGATCAGTATTGGAGGATGTATATGAAAAAGGGATTGACTGAATTTGTTTGTATTCTTGACCGCAGTGGTTCAATGCATGGACTGGAACGTGACACGATTGGAGGTTTCAATGCCATGCTAGCCGAACAGCAGGCTCTCAAGAGCCCGTGCAATATCACGACCGTGCTGTTTGACAACAACTATGAACTGCTCCATGACCGCATTCCTGTCGCGGCAGTGAGCGCAATAACAGCGAAGGAGTACTTTGTTGGCGGCTCTACCGCATTGTATGACGCCATTGGGAGAACAATTTCCAAGATTGTACAGGTTCAGAGGACAACAGCTCCGGCATACCAGGCAGAGCGTGTGATCTTCCTTATCATTACCGATGGAATGGAGAACGCAAGCAGGGAGTATACCAGGGAAAAGATTCGAGAGATGATCAAGAGAGAGCGGGAGAGCTTTGGGTGGGAGTTCATCTACCTCGGGGCAAACATCGATGCTGAGACAGCGGCCGAAGACGTAGGCATTCCCCCAGACCGCGCACAGGATTTCATTGCCGATACTGAAGGCATACAATTGAACTTCGAGGTAATGAGTGAGACAGTCTCCCACTATCGTTGTGAATCGGCAGTTCCTAGAGATTGGAACAAGAAGATCAAGAAGGATTTCAAGGAGAGGAAAGGTAGGTAAGGAGGATGGTGTCTCCCAAGGATTTACAATCTTTGGGAGATACGTGTGGTAACACTAATACAACTATAATACTTTTTATTTATATTTAGTAAAAACTTTGTATTTTATGATAGTTTTTATCTATATTCGATAAAAACTATGGATTCTTAGATAATTGTAGAGTATAATAGGTATATGAAAGATACTATTGTACCCCGGCCAACGTACTTGTCTACCTTGGAATCTTATATCAACGTACCTGTAGTAAAGATTCTAGCAGGTATCAGACGATCTGGAAAATCTACTATATTTTCAATGTTCAGCAAATTATTGATACAAAAAAACGTTCCTCATGATTCCATTGTGTATCGACGGTATACACAGATGGAAATTGATGAAGGTTTCACCGCAGTACATATGTATAAAGATTTGATACAGCAAATACGTACAGATACCACATGTTATCTTTTGCTTGATGAAGTTCAAGAGATTGAAGGTTGGGAGAAGGCAGTCAACGATATATTTGAGAAATATCCAGTAGATATTTATATAACTGGATCAAATTCCAGGTTGATGTCTTCGGAAATTTCTTCCTATCTCTCTGGGAGGTATATTGAAATCCCTGTATATACCTTGTCTTTCCGAGAGTATCTCCGTTTCAAATCGATGAGCACACTCACCCCGAGAGAATTGCTGGTTGCATACATCAAGGGCGGCGGTTTTCCTGTTACCGCACTATCAGATTTCTCCCAAGAAACAATCTATCAGATTGTGGAAGGGATCTACAATTCGGTTGTAACGAATGATATTGCTCGTCGTCATCAGATTAAAAACCAAGACCTTTTCAATCGTACAGTCCTCTACGTGCTTGAAAATGTAGGAAAAACATTTTCTGCTCACGCAATTATTAGGTTCCTTAAGAATGAAGGACGGAAACTGAGTGTGGAGAGCATCTATGATTATCTGGACTGGTTGGAAAAGGCTTTCATTATTTATCGGTGCAAACGATATGACTTACAGGGAAAAATGGTTTTGAAAACCCAAGAAAAATTTTACCTTGCAGACTCTTCTCTCAAGTACTGTCTGATGGGATATAACGCTACATCCCTTGCTTCCATGATGGAGAATATCGTCTATCTAGAGCTCAGACGGCGAGGTTTTACTGTTTACATTGGAAAGAATGGTACCAAGGAAATTGATTTTATCGCTGAAAAGCAAGAAGAGAGGCTCTATATCCAAGTCTGCAGAAATCTTTCGGAGACATCAAACAGAGAGATTGGCAACCTTATGGAAATAAAGGATCACTACCCCAAGTGGGTTGTAACGTTTGATGACTTAGCGGAAGGGAATGAAAACGGGATTCAGATTATGCATCTGGAGGACTTTCTCATTCGAGAGTGGTAGGTTCTCTCCATCTGATTCCTCCTGGCTGTGTGTCTTCCCTAGAGAACTTTTCCTTATAACTATGTATATTTGTTCGCTATGGCGTACTTTTTATAAAAAATTGATAATTTGTCTTATATGGCGAATTTTTCTATTTATGGTCACTAGCAAGAAAAACCAAACACTACTCTCATAGCTCAGCACCTTCTGTAATCCAATCAGGGCAATGTTTCTCAATGAAGGTATTGAGCTTCTGCAAGCCATCGGCATCATTTGGATGCCGATTCTTCCACTTATCAATGAACTCCTGCTTAAGCTCGTCGGGATAGTCCTCCATATAATTCTCAAAGAAATCGGAAGTTGAATCCTCCATTAACTGATAGATCCCTAAAAGCACCCCATGCAGGTATTCCTGTTCTGCAGCATATTCTCCTGCTTGGTAAAACACATCGATTTCATGTTTGAATGGGAACAATGCTTCCATAATCATTTCATCAGCAACATCAAACTCATCGCGATAGCCCCCTCCCCGTTGCTTACCCGATGCATTCCAACACTCTTCAATGTCGATACCATCAAGTGCCAGGAATACTGAAGAGGCAACCTGCTCCACCGACACGTCACAGAAAATCAATGAAGAGAGTCTCTCAATTTCTCTGGCAATAGTTGCATCCTTCTCTGCCAGTTCGTTCAGGACTTGGCGCGCCTGTGACCCACTGAGGAGATGCCTACGGGGTATGTTGTTTTTCTTATTGTTGATAGTAGCCATGAGGAACCGTTCTCCTTTATCCGGTGTATTCAGCAAGAGCGTGAGCTAGAACCACCGTCTTGTCAATATTTACGTCCAAGTAACCTGTTCCTCCATACCAAATGATTTTGTGTATCGTTGACTCGACTGCTGTATACTATGCAGTGACAATCATTTGGAGAGGAAGAGAATGGAGAGAGAAAGGTAGCTGACCCCTACAAGCTGCTGCCAAGGATGTTCCAGGATGTCTCTGAGAAGGATCTTGAAATTCTGAGCAGTGATGATGAACTCAGGGAAGGGGGTGCCGCTCTCACCGCATATGCAAGGATGCAGTTCGAGGAGATGTCAGACTATGAACGCAGCGAAATACAGAAGGCCCTTCTGAAGTACTGCGAATTGGATACGATGGCGATGGTCATGATCTGGGAAGGACTGAAAGACCTCTGCCGCTAGGATCTACTGACAGATCTGTTTTGCAATATGAGTGATATTCTCATTGCTTACGCCATGACCATGGTACTTTGCTCCCCTCCTGGACCGGAGGAGAAGGTAAGAAATGACGTAAACCTTGGAAACGGCACCTCAGCGTGCAATGGTAATGATAATGGAGAAATCAACACCATGCTGCCAGCAATCCTTATCGGCTTGCCTGATGCATCAGATCCTTTGCATACGTGGCGGCTTGCATATTGAAAAGAGCGGAAACAAAAAACCCCAGACAGAATCCGACCAACATGCCGGCAAGTATATCAGTGGGATAATGCACATACAGATACAGCCGTGAAAATGCTATCAGAACAGAGACAACCAAGGCCGGCAAGCCCAACCGGCTCTTCATTCCCAGCAAGGTATATGAGGCCGTAAACGATGCAGCAGCATGTCCGGAAGGAAACGAAAAATCCAAAGGCCTCTGCACTAGAAGGGGCACATTCGGATTCACCTCACACGGCCGTAAGCGTGCAACAAATTGCTTCATCCAAATATTGCTGACAAGAACATCAAGCAACAGTGCAATCATAAGGGCGAAGCCCATCCGCCGCGTCTTTGGAAGGATTACCAAGATTATCGCCAAAAGAATCCAAATCATGCCATAGTCTCCAATGGTTGTAAAAAAAACCATCAACCAATCAAGGAAAGGGGTATGAATGGACTGTAGTGAATCCAGAATTCTCAGCTCATAATTTGTCAGCATATTCTGGCTCCTCCCGGACAAATCACTGTATTACACCGAATTGACGGTAGAGCTCAATCATTCGGTCCGCAATGGCGGGAATGCTTCGTTCCTGCGCCACCTGTCGACCCGCTTCAGTCAGGTCAGGAAGCACCCCTTGTGCAAACTGTGTAATGATGGATTGAAAATCTTCCAGCGTATCCACCTTGTATACATTTTTCTTATCGACCAACCAATCCTCATAGACCGGAATATCACGAACAACAACAGGTACGGAACTACTCAAAGCCTCGAGAACCACAATTCCCTCAGTCTCCTCATGGCTGGGAAACACGAAAAGATCTGCACCGCAATATGCCTGTGAAAGGGAATCCTGGTCTATATAGCCGGGGAATCGGACATTGTCGCTTTTCTCTTGCATTGCTTGTTTCACCTGTCTGGTTATCAATGAAGGTGAGGTATGACCGAACCAAAGAAAGGTAACCTTTGGCATACGCTTAGCCAATGCCAGAAAGTCCAGGATACCTTTGCGCTCAATGAAATGCCCTACACTGATTACCACCAGCTCATCATTGGCAAGACCGAACCGTTTACGGAAAACTTTCCGTTTCTCCCCGCTCGGGAAAAACCGGGTGGTATCAACACCGTTGGAAAGAACGATGATGGGTCGGGTGACACCATAGGATTCCAAGAGCCTTTTTGCATAGGGGGTAGGGGTCACCACAACATCCCCCTGCTGATAGAGAAATCGAATCCAACGGCGAAATGCCGGCGCAAAAACATTGGAAAACACAAAAGACTGCTTGAAATCCTCCATGGTGGAATGGGCATACCGTACGACAAGCATACCTTTCCTCCTAGCTTTTCGTACCGCCCAAAGTGTATCAGGAAAAACGGTATTCACATGGATGACGGATGCATCATTTTCCCATACACGGGTGGTGGCTACACCTTTGGAAGCGAGCATTGCCTGTTGATGCAACAACGCCTGCCCCACCCCACTTTGTTTAACCAAATTCCATGAACCTGAATACAACAGTACTTTCATACTCATACCTGTGTCCTGAACCAATCTTGATAGGCAATAATTCGGTTCATCGACTCATCGGCCAAATTGAAACTCCAGAACAGGAACGACACCTTCGGCTCAGTGGTTGCAAGGGTGGTGCTGGCATACAGGAGTATCCCTTCCTGGGTTTTGGTTGCAGAGAGGTAAAGAGACATATCCTTTGGTTTCACGAATGAGATTCCGAGAAATTTCATTGTAGTCAGATTGGTTATATCAACAAAAACTTCATCTTGTGAAACCTGATAGGTATGCTGATAAATATTCTTTCCAAAAATCGAATCTTCTTGGCATACATAGGTGATATCGATAGACGGCAGTGCCTGGGCTACAGGATCTTCTACCTTTGATTTCTTGTCTTCAGGATTTTTGATGGTATAGGACTCGGAAAAGAGCACCTTCTTCTTTTCATCCCCATACGTAAGACCTTGAAGAGTGGAAACCCGATGCAAAAGATTATACAACTCCAGTTTCCGCTGCTCTTCACTCTGATTCGCCCAATTCTTCGGGTAAGGGACCAAAGCAAGAGATGCAACCGATATCCCCTTTGCACGTGCTTCCGCTTCTTTTGTCTTTTCCTGGGCAATCGAACCTGAAGGGGCCAGTTCTGCCACCGAATTATCCCAAATGACCGACCGTGTGAGGTTTTGCCCATTCAAAAGGTTCATCCATTCAGTCTGGGATAGAGAAAAAAGATCCTGAGGCGTTGCCCACAAAAGAGAAGATGCAATAAGGAAACCCAAAGAAACAACTAAATATTTACGATTCATAGTCCTAGTTCCATGGAATGAGATGCGTGAACAGGGTCGTTAGTCCGAGACTGTACAAGGCGATGGAGAAAGGTTTCCCCAGTACGATAATGGTTGTGAAGGAGCGCCACGAAATGGAGGTTGACCCTGCAAGGAAACAAAGATAGTCGTCCGGGGCAACTGGAAAGAAAATCAAGACAGCGAGCCATCGGGAAAACCGTCCTTTCTTCTCAATCCACCGGTCGTATTTCTCGATCATGGAGGTGGAGAAGAGCCGGTAGAGCAACGGCCTTCCGTAGTACCGGGATATCGCAAAAGCCACCAAGGAACCAACCACAATGCCGACATAATTGAAAACAAATCCTTTCCACACGCCGAAAGCTAATACACCGACCAAGCACCCAAGACCCCCGGGAAGAATCGGAAGCACCACTTGGACAGCCTGAAACACCAGGAAGAAAAAGGCCGACCATGATCCGAACCCTACCACATAGGTATGGAATGTATCAAGAGAGGCAAATACACCTATTTTCCACAAATAGACACCATATACCAAGCTTGTTGCAAGACCGGTGAGCGAGATGAAGTTGATGATTTTCCTTGTCATGCCGATATCCTGTTCACAGTGGCATGGGCGGATATCAATGATTCATACAGTGCAACCACCGATTGGGCGAAGGCAATACTGCTATATCGGGCGCTGGAGACAATTGCTGCGGCCGAAAGACGATTTTGCAATGATGTATCAGCGAGCAACATCTCAAGATAGTGTCTGAACTCAGCTTGTGTATGATACTGCCACCCGTTGCTCCAATCCTGCACTAAATCATCCAAGCAATCATCAGCACGACAGAGTAGCGGAAGACCCGCTGCCAAGGCTTCCACATACGTCAACCCTTGGGTTTCACTGGTGGAAGCACTGCAAAAAACAGTACCCAAACGATAGAAGCATGGGACATCCTCTTGCCGCTGCATCCCTGCAAAGATGACGTGCTGTCCAAGACCAAGCGACTGTACCAGCTCTTCCAGCAGAGGACGCTGAGGCCCGTCCCCGACGAGAAGCAGTGTACTCTTACCATTGGCAACCTTTGAGAAGTTGGTAATCAACTCATCAATGTTCTTCTCTTTTGCCAACCGGCCAACATAGACAACTACCTGATTACCCTCAGGTATCCCTAATTTCTCCCGCAAGTGGTTTTTCTCATGATTCCCTGCAGGAGTGAATCGGGAAAGATTGATACCAGAGGGAATCACTTCGATGGGTTTTTTCACGCCGTAAGAACGAAGCAACCGCATAATCTTGGGAGTCGGGGCGATTACAGCATCCGTCTTAGCAAGAATTCGCTTAGTGAATAGCTGGGCAAGAAACTTTCCCATCTTCTCATTGGGGGAAAAATAGGTGGTATAATCCTCATACAGGGTATGGTATGTATGCACCAAGGGAGCATCCACCGCATGGGCAATACGCTTTGCAAGAGGGAACGTACTGAATTCGTTTTGTGAGTGTACCACATCGGGTTTCCAGCTGATCAAGTCTTTCAATGGTTTCCTGGCAAGGGTATCCCTCACCCGGGTTCCCGGATAAATTGTATTGGAATTCAAGGAGCTGAGATACCAGACTCCATCGTTATAATACGTAGTATGTGATTCCGAAAGGGTGAGAATCCGCACATCATGTCCCAGTTGGATCAGACCTTGCCGGAGGTTCACCAAGGAAGTAACAACTCCATTGGTGGTTGGCTTGTACACATCTGATGTAAATAAAATTTTCATGGGGTTTACTCCTTTGTATATGAGTATTCTGACGAGAAAACATTAAGTAATGATTGGGAATTGTTAACAAAAGTCTAAACTAATTCTGAAAAACGGTACCCTACCCCCCAGACGGTCTGGATATACCGGAAATTGGGGGGATCCTTCTCAATCTTTTCCCGCAATCGATTGATATGCACAGCTACCGTGGTGTTGTCACCCAATGCATCCATACCCCAAATCTCCTCGTACAATGATTCACGGCTGAATACCGTACCGGGATGCAGCATAAAGAAGAGCAACAGTTCATATTCCTTGTTTTTTAATTCAATTTCCTGGTCATCAAGAAACACCCGATGGGTATCTGTATCGATAACGATGCCGCCCATACTGATGCGTGCAGTGCGCTTGGTGGTATTTTTCAGCCGCTCATAGCGGGTGATGTGCGCTTTGATTTTCGCAATCAGGACACTGGGGGTGAATGGTTTCTCGATGTAGTCATCGGCGCCAAGACCCAGCGCTTTGATTTTATCAATATCTTCCTGCCGTGCCGAAACCATGAGAATGGGGATATCCAAGGTTTCTCGCAACTTACGACAGATAGTGAACCCGTCCATGCCGGGAAGCATGACATCCAGAAGGATGAGATCGAACATCCCACTCATCCCCTGTGCCAAGCCGGCCGGACCTTCAGAGGCAATGAAAACTGAAAACCCATCAAACTTCAGGTATTCTTCAATGATGGTTGCAATGGCTATGTCATCTTCAACAATCAGTATTCGGTACATCTACATTTTCCTTCGGAAGGTGAATGAACAGGGACAACCCATGCGGATAGGCAAGTTCTGCTCGTATTGTCCCCCCCATCCGTTCTATAATCTTCGCAGCAATGGCCAATCCAAGCCCGTTTCCCTTCTGTGGATTTTGCCGCGAAACACTTTCGCGATAGAACAGGTCAAACAGTTTGGCAAGAGACTCATATGCAACTCCCGGACCATCATCGGTCATACTCAATTGGTAGCCATCGCTCGTTTCGGCGAGCACAACATGCATCACCCCGTGCTGTTTTACTTTATACTTAACGCTGTTGTCCAAGATATTGACCAGAACGCGATCCAGCGCAGCCCGATCGACTATGACATGAGCGTTACAAAGTTCATACGTAATGCTAAGCCCTTGTGCCGCATATTCCGGCTGTGCTTCCGCAAAAAACTGAAGCAATTCCTGCTTCAAATCCATCAATCGAAGATGCAACGGGTATTCACCCAACTCCATTTTTGAGAAAAGCAACATCTGTGATATGAGATGCTGAATCTCCTCAGCTTTTTTCTGGATGGTGAGCAAATAGCGGTGACGAACATCCTCGGTAGGGGCGATACCATCCAGCAAGCCTGATACATAGGCTTGAATCGAAGTCAACGGAGAACGCAAGTCATGAGAGAGTTCCGCCACCAATGCCTTGTGGCTTTCTTCATGCAACCTAGTTTGTTCAACAGAGTACTTGAGCTTCACTGCCATATCATTGAAATCGGCACAAATGGCTGCGAATTCGTCATCACCTTCGTAGATGATTCGATAGGAAAGATTTCCGTCGCGGATCTGGTGGACACCATCGGTTAGGATATTCAAAGGCTGGCTGATTTTTTGGAAAACAAATTTTGTCAAAAACAGGTTGGTAACATAAACCGACAGTATAATTATCGAAACCAACAGTAAAATTGACAAAGCAAACACCACTTTCAAAATAGTATAGGAATACCGATGGGGAGTGTTGAACAGATACAACTGGTACGTCTTTCCCATCGTAAAAAGGGTATCAGCGAAGAGGCTGCGATCGGTAGTGGAAAGAAACCCTCCCCCACCCATTACATCCACAGCAGCAATCAAAAGTGCATCCTTATCACTGGTAGACCCGTATTGGTACAGCTCTTTACCATCCTCCTTGATGATTACGGACATGGATGCATCATCGAGCAAACGGCTGATGGAAGACAGACGTTCCTGCTGTTCTTCTGCAGAAGTTCGCAAGATTTCCTTCACTGCCAGGGCAATAGTTCCTTGCGCCTGTTGAAAATCCTGGCTATCGCTGAACCCCAGCCCAGTCGTCCGACCCAAGACAGCCCAAAGAATGAGCAAGCAGATGAAAGCCGTAATGATGGTAATGGTTACCGGAACTATGATCATCAAGATGTTCGATAGGGACAAACGTTTTTGGATAGTCACAACAAGACAATATCGTATTATTCAGAATTTTGTAACTACTTAGGTATTCAAAAAAGAACCAAGCCTTTTGCTGTTCATGGTGGGTAAGGGTTGATGGAACTGCACATAAGGGTCGACTTTGCAGAAGGACGGCAGGCCTGGGCAGGTGAAGGTGGCAACCAGGGGCCCACAAGGCCTATGCGTTTGAACAGTTGACCAGCAAATTCGCAAACTCCCCGGTCATGGGGATGCTAAGGTCGCAGCATGCCCCACAAGGAACACCGTTGAGGACCAATGCCACCGAGGAAGGGTTACCTACTTGATTCAGCGAATAGCCTTCAATAAGGATATATCCAAGTAAGCCACTGCCAGCATTCGATGGCTCAGAGAGAAAGGCATTGTTGCCCGCATGGCCATCGGTATGTTTATTGCAACTTTCTGCATTGAACATGGGTTTAAGCGTCTTCAATGCAACAGAGGATATGGATGGTTTGGAGCTTTTTGGGCATCACGATGAATGTATGCTAATTCGCTAGGTTTTCTCCGAAACGACATCTTTGGTGTTCGTCTTAGTTAAGTCTTCGCACATGAAAACAAAGGAAATGATCAAGAGAAAGCTATCAATTATGAGAAAGTGAAAACATCGAAGGTAGTAGTTCTCCGTGAAGTATTGGTACGCATCGGTGGATGCGCTTGCCTACCGTCCTATGCAGATGGGTATCGGGTAGAAACGCAACACCCTTCAAACCAGGGGATATCGTGGTCGGTGATCTCCCGGAAGGCGGGTGCACAGGCTTTGCAGAATATGTTGCTACAGGGGGGAAGGTGTTGGCTTGAAGCCAACCACGATACCCGAGGAGCTCGCTGCTGCAGTGCCCGCAATACAGCACTCGCCCGTAGCCTGGGAGCAA
>NZ_JBFXGH010000048.1:0-16154 GCF_050178175.1 Sphaerochaeta sp. | reverse complement strand
TGAGCCTGGGTCAGGGAGAGTTTTCTTCTACGCTCCTTGAGGTTCCTTGCGAAAATATCCTGCAAATTGTAGGTTCTAGCCATGTTGTACTCCTCTTATGAAACTGCAATGTAAAAACAACCGAGAAACGTGTAAATCACTTCCTATGGTGTAGTATTTACACTGCTTCCGATACATTCTAGGCATATTTGTCACAACTTCGCAAGGTTGGTACCATGCTGTTTCGATGTTTTTCCATACCATTAGCGGTTTTTTTGCGCGTAATGGTCGAACTCCATCGAAAAGGTTCCCCTGCCTTGAGTTGCAGAGCGTAGCGCAGTGGAATACCCAAACAACTGCGACAGCGGTGCTTGTGCATGAATCTGTTCACTTGCAGTCCTGCTTTCGATGCTGTTGACCAGTCCACCCCTGCTGGTGATGCTGCTGATTGCCTCTCCTACATACTGCGTAGGCACGATTACCGTGACCTTCATCACCGGTTCCATCAGGATAGGGGCGGCACTCTGTGCAACCTTGTCGAAACACATTGCGGCACACGCCTCGAATGCGAACGGGGTAGCGGTAAGTTCATTATAGGTGATGCTGGTAACCTCGACCTCAAGGTCAACGGTTTCGTATCCGAATTGTATGCCACCCTTGAAGGCATTGGTTATTCCCCGTTTTACCGCTTCATAATACTGTTCATCCATGCCTCTTACTTTCGCCGAGCAGATATAGCGGTTCCCACTTCCGGAAGGCAGGGGTCGAATGGTGATGGCAACCCCTGCGGTATTCTCCTTGCCGGCAATGATCTTGGAGAACTTTTCGCTTCCACTGGCTTCCTTGGTAACTGATTCCCGGTAGGTAACCTGTGGGTTGCCCACTCGTGCCTTGATCTTCATCTCTTTGGTGAGCCTTGTCACCAATACATCCAGATGCAACTCACCCATGCCGCTGATCACCAGCTGGCCAGTCTCATCGTCATCACGGTACGTGAAGGTGGGATCTTCCTGTGCAAGGACCGCAAGGGCGGCTCGTAGCTTGTCCCCGTCACTGAGGCTGCTCGGCTCAATGGCAACCGAGATGACAGGAATGGGGAAGTGCATCTCCTCGAGGAGGATCTGTGCGCCTTCACTGCCTACGGTATCGCCGGTTCTTCCTTCCTTGAACCCAATGATGACACCAATGTCACCCGCTTCGAGCTCACTCAATTCCTCTTGACGGTTTGCATGCATACGGAGAATCCTGTTGACCCGCTCCCGTTTCTTTTTGCTGATATTCATCAAGGCAGTACCTTTCTTGATGGTACCATTGTATACCCTGACAAAATTCATGGGACCGGCTTCCCTGTCTACTTGGATCTTGAAGATGAGGCCAAGCGGGGGTTTGTTCTTGTCATAGGGAATCTCCACATTTTTCCCCGTCTTCTGATGGAGGCCGACGATAGGGGGAACTTCAGAGGGGGAGGGCAGGTAGTCTATGACTCCATCCAGGAGGGACTGGACACCGATATCCTTGAGTGAGGAGCCAACAAACACCGGCAGAGCCTGTCGTGCAATGGTCGCCTTCTTCAAGGTTTTCTTGATCAGCTCAGCATCGATGGGTTCCCCTTCAAAATATAGTTCAGTGATTTCATCGCTGAAGGAGGCAACACTGTCGATCAACTTCTCGTACCAGCTATCCACCTCTTCCTGCATGGAGGAAGGAATCTCCTCCTCTGTATAGGTCATTCCCTGGTCTTCAACACTGTATACATAATACTTTTTGGTAAGCAGGTTGATGATGCCACTGAAGTTGTTCTCTGCCCCGACCGGAAGGAAAAGGGGTATGGGATTGGCGCCGAGCTTGAGTTTCAGCTCGGAGACCGCCTCATGGAAGTTGGCCCCGAGCCTATCCATCTTGTTGATGAATGCGATACGAGGTACACGATAGGTGTCCGCCTGTCTCCAGACAGTCTCCGTCTGTGGTTCCACTCCTCCCACTGCGCATACAACCATGACCGCACCGTCAAGGACACGAAGGGAGCGCTCCACTTCTGCGGTGAAGTCGACGTGTCCCGGGGTATCGATGATATTGATCTGGTGTTCTTTCCAGTAACAGGTGGTGGCAGCACTTGCGATGGTGATACCGCGATCCTGCTCCTGTTCAAGGAAGTCCATGGTTGCTTCCCCGTTGTCTACCTCACCGATGCGATGGTTTTCACCTGTATAGTAGAGGATGCGTTCAGTGGTAGTGGTCTTGCCCGCATCAATATGTGCCATAATTCCAATATTTCGTGTTGTCTTCTCGTTCATGTACTTTTTCCTTCAAACAATCTGAGCAACATTACCATACATGTCTTTTATAATCAACGAGAAAGACGGATCAGGAGAATGCGCAGGGCATTGAAAACAGCAATGATGGTCACCCCTGTATCGGCAAACACCGCCAAAGCCATGGAGGCATAGCCCAGTGCACCCAACACAAGTACAACAGCCTTTACCCCCAGGGCAAATGCAATGTTTTGCTTTACGATGCGTGAGGTTCCCTTGCTGATCATCACCAGTTTTTCCAGCTTGGACAACTCTTCACTCAGAATCACGATATCAGCACTTTCAATGGCGGCATCACTTGCCTTGCTGCCCATGGCAATGCCGACACGGCTGGCAGCAAGACTTGGGGCGTCATTCATGCCATCACCGACATATGCAAGGTGTGGATTGGTTTTCTCAATTTCTGCAAGATGTTCCTGCTTCTGGTCAGGGAGGAGCCCGGCATGATATCCATCCAAGCCTAGCTCAGCCGCAATAGCCTTGGCGTGTTGTTCCTTGTCTCCCGAGAGCATGAAGAGCTGTCTGACCCCAAGGCTTCTCAGTGAGTTGATAAGTTGTTTTGCGTCCGCTCGGAGGGTATCTTTCAGGACGAACGATGCTGCGTGGACATCATCCACTGCCAGGTGGATGGTCCCCTCCTCCTCATTGGGAAGGGAGAGCGGGATTGCTTTGTATGCAAACAGGGCTGCATTGCCTGCAACCACCTGCTTCCCATCGATCAGGGCAGAGATCCCCTTACCTGCAATTTCTTGGATATTGCTTGCTTCAAAGGGAGATGCAAGTGTATCAAATGCCCTTGCTAGTGGGTGATTGCTCTGCCTCTCCAGGCTTGCTGCCAGTTTTTCAAGGTAAGGCTCATCAAGGTCGCTCTTGCCGGTGGGGATCATTCTCTCCAGGGAAAAGCTTCCATGGGTAAGTGTGCCGGTCTTGTCAAAGACCATGGTATCGATGGTTGAGAGGGCTTCCAGATAGTTGCCTCCCTTGACCAGGATGCCATTGGATGCACTTTTGCCGATTCCGGCAAAATAGGAGAGAGGGACGCTGATAACCAGGGCACAGGGGCAGCTTACTACCAGAAATACCAAGGAGCGGTAGATCCAAGTTTCCCAAGTTCCTGTTATCAGGGAAGGAATTATAGCCAAAGCAACGGCAAAAAATACGACGAAGGGGGTGTAGTACCGTGCAAAGGTGGTGATGAACTGTTCACTATGGGCCTTCTTGGAAGATGACTCCTCGACAAGACGAAGTATCTTTGTTGCCGTACTGTCCCCATATGCCCGTGTTGTCCGGATGTCAATGACACCGGTAAGGTTCACGCTCCCGCTCAGCACGGTCTCTCCCTTCTCTGCATTCTGTGGAAGGGACTCTCCGGTCAGGGATTGCATATTCAAGGTTGAGGAACCCCTGATGATAACACCATCCAAGGGAATCTTCTCTCCTGCCAGCACCCTGATGACGCTTCCAACTGCAACCGATTCACTGGCAACCATCTCCAGTTTCCCCTCGCTGATGATCCTTGCCTCATCTGCTCTCAGGTCAAGGACTTCCATTACCGCGTTCCTGCTCTTCTGCACTGCAAGGTCCTGGAAGAACTCGCCGACCAAGTACAGCAACATGACAGCAGTGGCTTCCCCGGTCTCGCGGATGGCGAGAGCTCCTAGGGTGGCAATACTCATGAGGAAATTCTCATCAAACACCTTTCCGTGCAACAGGTTTGTCCCAGCCTTGATAAGCACTGGGTATCCGGCAATGAGATAACTGGGAATGAAAAGCCAGGGGATTTCAAGGAAGAATGCAAGGGCAAAGAACAATGCAGAGAAGGCGATACGAATCATCATGAGAGAGAAAGTTTGCTTCTCCTTGTATGGCTGGGTGGAGACTTTCAATGCAGGTTCGACCCGCTTTGCCTCAGCAATGAGTGATTGGAAGAACGCATCATCCCTATCTTCCGTACTCTGGACATGAATCTGTTTTTTTGCATAGTCAACCCGTGCTCTTTTTACGCCGTCCACCTTTCCCAGGTTCTCTTCAATGGTGGCAGCACAGGCAGCACAGTCAAGATTTTGGACATTCCAGATACACTTATCGGCCATGTAAGTCTCCTATCATTTCAATATATGAACATATATTCATATAATATGTTTTGCTTCCTTTTGTCAAGAGGGGAAAAAGAAGATGAGCAAGCGCTGTTTGTATGATAGAATTGTCATACCTGCGAAGGGGTTTTGGGCTCTATTCGTATGGATTTTTTTTGGACAGAGGAAGCCTTTTAAGGCTCCTGAAGGAGTTAGCATGTTGGAACAACTGAAAGAAGAAGTGTGTGAAGCAAACCTGTTGCTTGAGCACTATCGCCTGATTACCTTTACTTGGGGCAATGTCTCTGCGGTTGACCCAACGCGTGGGTTCATGGTCATCAAACCCTCCGGGGTTCCTTATGCGGAACTTACCGCCGACAAGATGGTGGTGGTGGAACTTGCAACCGGCAAGATTGTGGAAGGTTCCTACAACCCCTCTTCCGATACCCCCACCCACCGCTATCTGTTCAACCATTTTGGAGAGATCAAGGCGGTTGTACACACCCATAGCCGATGGGCAACCATTTTTGCCCAAGCTGGACGGGGTATCCCGGCACTGGGTACCACCCATGCTGATTATTTCTATGGCGAGATTCCCTGTACCCGGGAGATGAAGAACCAGGAGATTGAGACAGCCTATGAGGAAGAGACCGGTAAGGTCATTGTTGAGCGGTTTGCCTCCCTTGATCCTGTTGCCATACCTGCGGTACTGGTTCACAGCCATGGACCCTTTACCTGGGGTTCCAGTGCAAAGAAGGCAGTGGAGAATGCAGTAGTGCTGGAGGAGGTGGCCAACATGGCCTATCACACACTGCTCTTGGAACAGCATCCAACCAGGACTATGGACCAGGTATTGCTGGATAAGCACTATCTGAGAAAACATGGAAAGAATGCCTACTATGGGCAGAAGACCCAGGAGTAAGCTATGGATAATATTGCACAGGTCCGCTTGGGTTTGGTCGCTGTAAGCCGCAGTTGCTTTCCCAAGGCTTTGAGTGAACGGAGAAGGAATGCAGTCAAGGAAGCCTATCAGGATCCCTTGTATGAATGTCCTATTACCGTTGAGGATGAGAAGGATATGCGCGCCGCGTTGGAAGATACCCTGAAGCACGAGGTCAATGCTCTGGTGGTGTTCCTGGGTAATTTCGGCCCGGAGACTGCCGAGACCCTGCTTGCCAAATACTTTGACGGACCGGTGATGTATGTTGCCGCGGCGGAGGGGGACGGTGATTTGCATGATGGCAGGGGGGATGCCTTCTGCGGGATGCTCAACTGTTCCTATAATCTGGCACTGCGCTCCTTGCGTGCACATATCCCTGAGTATCCTGTCGGCACTGCCCGGGAAGTCGCTGCGATGATCGAGGAGTTCATCCCGGTTGCAAGAGCCGTCATATCCCTCAAGCAATTGAAGATTATCTCCTTTGGTCCAAGGCCACAGGATTTCATGGCATGCAATGCACCCATCCAAGGATTGTTTGACCTTGGGGTGGAGATTGAGGAGAACAGCGAGCTTGACCTGCTGGTCGCTTATAACAAACACAAGGAAGACAAGCGCATTGATTCCCTGGTGAAGGAGATGGCAAGTGAGATCGGCAGCAGTCCCTACGAGGGGATCCTGCCCAGGCTTGCCCAATATGAGTTGACACTGCTTGACTGGGTTGAACAGCACAAAGGGGACCGACAGTTTGTTGCCTTTGCAAACAAGTGCTGGCCGGCGTTCCAGACGGAGTTTGGCTTTGTTCCCTGCTATGTGAACAGCCGTCTTACAGCAAAGGGCATTCCCGTCAGCTGTGAAGTCGATATCTATGGGGCACTGAGTGAATATATCGGCATTTGTGTGAGTGATAAACCTGTTACCTTGCTGGATATCAACAACACTGTTCCCTCCAGGATGTATGAGGAGCATATCAGGGCAAAAAAATCATACCGCAATGATGAGTTGTTCATGGGTTTCCACTGTGGGAATACCTCCTGCTCCCTGCTCAAGAACCCCCATATGGGATATCAGGTGATCATGAAGCGAGACCTTGAGCCGGATCTTGCAGAACCCGATATCACCAGGGGGACGATGGAAGGGGACCTGGTATCCGGTCCGGTCACCGTGTACCGCCTGCAGGCAGATGCTCGGGGGCGACTGCGTGCATATGTCGCGCAGGGAGAGGTCTTGGATGTTCCCAGCGAAAGCTTTGGAAGCATCGGCGTGATAGGGATCAAGGAGATGGCCCGTTTCTATCGCTATGTGCTTCTCAAGAAAGCGTACCCCCACCATGCCGCGGTAGCCTTCAGCCATGTCGGGAAGGCCCTGTTCAATGTTTTCACCTATCTTGGAATTGAGGATATCGCCTACAACCAAAGGGAAGGACTACCCTATGAAGGCGAGAATCCGTTCAAGCATTAATAAATGCACTTACAAAGAATTACAGCCCCTGACTTTCAGGAGCTGTATAATAATCCTCAAAATCTTACGTCCAGTCGTCGATGAGTTCCTGGATTTCCTCAACAACCACTGCATCACTCTCTTTCAGTGGTCCCAGTATATTGGCCTTTGCAAGGGCATAGGAGAGGACCATGACAGCTTCCTGCCGGTCACTCATCCTATCCAGGGTGACTGAAGAGTAGAATGGTTTGCTCTTTCCCCCATCCTTGCCCTCGTAGTAGCGGTATTTCTCAAGATTGGTTGAACCTTCCTTCCAGTCTTTCTCCATGCTCCGCATTTCCTTGCTTCTCTTGGATGCACTCCAATCCCTTGCATAGAGTTCCTCGGCAAGTTTGAGGTAGTGGCCGGGGTAGTAAAGATGACTGGGAATGGTATCCATGGCCATTCTCATATAGCTTACTGCCCAATCCTTGTTCCCGAATGAGATGAACCCACCGGGAAGTTCATCATAGAGACTGGAAAGTACGTACCAGGTTTCACTGGAGTCGAGCACACCCAGGGTGTTTACTATGGTAGTCAGGTCCTCGAGCATTCCCTTCGCTTTACCCAAAGCATTCAGCGGTCCCTTTGTCTGTCCCCATCGACCGATGTTCGAGCACTTCCAGAGATACCCTTCCCATGAGGTGTTTGCCTCAATGGATTGCATGGCGTATTGTTCACCTTTCTCATAGAATGCAAACCTACCATCCTTGTCATCCTCATCCAATTCATCACCAAGGGAGACCTGCAGGCGTGCCAATCGCCATAGGACCTCTGCGCGGTCTGCATCATTGGTCACTTGGGCAAGTTGCTCCTCCAGCAGTGCTTCAGCCTGGGTGAATGCATCAATCTCATACAGTTCATCTGCCCTCACTGTGTCAACCGCTGCAGTTAGCGAAACGGTGGCAAGCAGGGTGAGAACCAGAGCAATACCTACTATCTTTTTCATGAACCCTCCTAAGCAAACAATCGTTTGATCAAAGCAAGCTTTCCCCGATAAGGGGCATAACGCAGTTTTATCTCGAGCCATCGTTTACTCTCGAGCACGCTTTTTTGGTGGCTGAAAGTATCGAACCCCTGTTTAGCATGGTAGCTGCCCATACCGCTGGACCCGACTCCTCCAAAGGGTAGGTTGGGATTGGAGAGATGCATGACCGTGTCATTGATGCATCCTCCTCCGTAGCTGACGGTTTTCACCACGTGTTCCTTGTGTTCCTTGTCGTTGCTGAACAGAT
This sequence comes from Sphaerochaeta sp., assembly GCF_050178175.1. Classification (GTDB taxonomy): domain Bacteria; phylum Spirochaetota; class Spirochaetia; order Sphaerochaetales; family Sphaerochaetaceae; genus Sphaerochaeta. The sequence goes on along the minus strand of NZ_JBFXGH010000048.1, from coordinate 8,137 downwards.
ACAGTGCCAGGGGGTGTTCCCGTGCCTGAACATACCCGACAGCTTGTTCAAAGGTCTCATAGGTAAGGATGGGTAAGATCGGGCCGAAGATTTCGTCACTCATGAGGGTTCCGGTTCTCTGTACATCAGTCATCAGGGTTGGTGCAATTTTCAGGTTCTTTGGGTCGATCTGCCCACCGTAGGCGAGCGTTCCTTCCTCAAAAAGAGAGATGAGTCGGTTGAAGTGTCTTTCGTTGATGATGTGGGGAAGGTCCTTGCAATGCAGTGGATCGCTCCCGAACATGTTGGTGATAGCCAACTTCATCTCTTCTATCAACTGGGAGGCCACCGAGCGTTCAACCAATACGTAGTCAGGTGCTATGCAGGTTTGTCCTGCATTGAGACATTTTCCCCAGATGATCCTGCGGGCTGCAAGGGGAATATCACTGTTTGCTTCCACAATTGCAGGGCTTTTCCCTCCCAATTCCAGGGTGACCGGGGTGAGCGTCTTGGCTGCAGCTTCCATGACCACCTTGCCCACTGTCGGGCTACCGGTGAAGAATATATGGTCATAACGATGGGAGAGCAGTTCCTGGTTCATTTCACTGCCTCCCAGGAAAACTGTCACGTAGTGGCTCGGGTAGAGTTTTGCGATCAGGGATTCCAGAACCTGCGATGTGTGGCTACTGTACCTTGATGGTTTGATGATGACACAATTGCCAGCTGCCAATGCACTGACCAAGGGAGCGATAGTGAGTTGGAATGGATAGTTCCAAGGACTCATGATCAACACAATCCCCAAGGGTATGGAGATGGTGTAGGATTTGGAGGGAAACGAAAGCAAGGTGTTTCTTACCCGTTTCTTACTGGTCCAGGAATCCAGGTGCTTGAGATGTTTGTCAATTTCTGCATAGACCAAACCAAGTTCTGTCGCAAATCCCTCAAAATCAGTTTTCCCCAGATCCTCGAAAAGTGCATCAAGGATCTGTTTCTCATGTTCCTTGATCCCATCCTTCAGCTTCTTGAGCTGGGTTTTTCTCCATGCAACCGACTGGGTTGAGCCATTCCGGAAGAATGTTCTCATCTCAGTGATGCAGAGCTGCACTTCATTCATACGTATTCCCCACTTTTATGCCAGTATGACACCTGGTTACCTGTTTGTCAAAATCAATGCATCAGAACCCAGCGATTATCTGGCCACTGAGATTGCATAGAATTGCCCGAGCGAGGCGTATTGAACTCTCAACGTCCTCGGTGCTGCTGATCCCCCAGTGTGTATGTGCATATCTGACGGGGATGCCGATCACGATGGTAGGAATACCTTGTCCCGATAGGTGCAAAGCAGCTGCATTGGTTGCCCCACCGTTCCTTACCCCTTGCTGTACGGGTATCTGGTGTTTCTCTGCAAGATCGAGGGCAAAGCGTTGGAATCTCGGGTTTGTAATCATCTTTGAGTCAATGAATCGGAGCATGGGTCCCTTGCCCAAGATGGTTTGCTGCTGATAGGGGGGAAGGAAGGTGTCATCAGCCGGGCTTCCCTCAAAGCAGATGGCTACATCTGGGTTGACTTTCCTTGCGGTGAGTTGTGCGCCTCGGCAACCAACTTCCTCCTGGCTGGCAAACCCAGCGACCAGGTTGACATCAAGGGTCTCTTCTTGCAGGTCTTCCAGGACATCAAGAATGGTTGAACAACCAAGTCTGCAGTCGAAGGCTTTGCCAAAGAGCAGCTTTGTTTTTGGATTGTAGGTGCAGGTTGCCTCGGGAATGACTGGGCTTGCCACTTCAGCTCCCATTTCCATGGCTTGTTGCTTGCTGGATGCACCGATGTCGATAAACAGACTGCTGATGTCCGGGACACTTTTTCGTTCAGCTTCGCTCTGGTAGTGAGGGGGTTTTGATCCTACAATACCGGCGATGGTGGAACCATCACGCCTCTGTACGCGTACCATATGAGCTGGGATGTTGGTGGTTACCCATCCCCCGATGGGGATGAATTCAAGCATTCCATCCTCACGGATGCATTTGACCATGAATCCTACCTCGTCGGTATGTGCATCAAGCAGTACCGTTGGTTTTCCTTCCTGGTTCTGGGTTCTTGAAAGATAGAGATTCCTCAATGAGTCTTCTTCAAAACTACCCAGGTGTGCGCCGTCCTTGCGGATAACCTCAAGTACTGCGTCTTCAAAGCCTGAAATGCCATTGGCGTCACAGATTCTTTGTATTCGTTTGATATTTGTCATGATAGTTCTCCTGATATCCTCCATTATTATTCATAGATTGCAGGAGTTGTACACCCGTCAAATAATCTCACTTGACCAAGAAGCATGGCATTTCATATGATTGGGTAGGCGATGGGGTTCGCCGTCTCTCCCAACCCAAGAGAAAACCGCAGCCTGCAATTCTGCTGATAACTCCTGCAACCTAATTAAGGTCTGGAGGTGTGCCATGGCGCTAAGTCTTGCGGAGTTGATGATTCTCTGTCTTCTTGTTGAATATCTATTACAGCGTATCCATGTTCCCCCACTTATTGGGATGCTGGCAGTAGGGGCGGTCCTTGGTCCACAGGTATTGGGATTGCTCGATCCTGACCTGATACGAATCGGCTCAGACCTGCGTATGATTGCCCTTATCGTAATACTTTTGCGTGCAGGGTTGGAACTTTCACGAGAGAGCCTCCATAAGGTGGGGCTCCAGGCCATACTGCTTGCATTTCTTCCAGCAGTTTTTGAAGCCGCTCTCATCATAGCCATGGCACCCGGGATGCTTTCTATAAGCAGGGGAGAGAGTGCACTGCTTGCATGCGTGCTTGCGGCAGTCTCCCCGGCGGTGGTGGTTCCCATGATGGTTCAGTTCATCAAGGAGGGCAGGGGTATCAAGAAGGCCATCCCTACCTTGGTGTTGGCCGGTGCAAGCCTGGATGATGTAACGGTTATCGTAGCGTACAGTATTGTCCTCTCACTCTATCTTGGGGATGCTGTGAATATTTCATGGATGATTGCATCCATTCCCCTCTCACTGGTTTTTGCAGTCATAATGGGTTATCTGATCGCTCGATTCCTGATCAGGGTATTCGAACGGTACAATCCACGAGCAACCAAGCGGGCAATGGCCCTCTTGGCGATTGCAATCGCTCTGGTCCACATTGGGGACCTGCTTGAGGCCAGACATATACCTTTTGCAGCACTCCTGGCAGTCATGTCCATTGGGTTCATTATCTTGGAAAAGAGGGAATCGATGGCTCATGAGCTCTCCAGCAAACTGGGGAAAATCTGGATTTTTGCCCAGATAGTGCTCTTTGCCATGGTAGGGGCGCAAGTGGATCTCAATGCTGCAAAAGAAGCAGGCTTTGCTGCAATTCTGCTTATACTCATCGCACTGGTGAGCCGATCGGTGGGTACCTATCTCTGTACACTTGGTTCCGGATTCTCTCTGAAAGAGAAGTTGTTTGTAGTTATTTCCTACCTGCCCAAGGCAACAGTGCAGGCTGCAATTGGTTCTGCTCCCCTTGCAGCAATGGGTGAACGTGGTATGGATACCCGCCCTGGTCAGATCATCCTGGCCGTAGCCGTGATGAGTATTCTTCTGACTGCTCCCTTGGGTGCGTTTGCAATCAGCTGGGGTGGCAGGCATCTTCTCTCGGTGGATGGGCATGAGGGGTCGAGCTCCTCTGCGCTGGAAGCGAGTGAAGCTGAGTATGATCTGTTCAAGGATTGATCATGAAGGGAGCTGCAATCCAAAGCTTGCGGGTGTGGATACAAGTATATGGACTGCAGCCCGGAAGAAGGGTACATTACATGGATGGCTAATAGCGATTGGGAGATATGATGCTATCAGAAAACCACCCTGTATTTTCTTTGTATAACGGGTTCTATGAGAAGTCAATAGTGAGGCAGGCCTTTCACACAGGGTAAAGGCCCAGAGCTTTCAATTTCATGCTTGCGGTGACAACAAGAAAAAGGGAACCTACCAGACGGTAGGCTCCCTTGAGCATCTCCTAGGGGAATTGAACCCCTGTTGTCGGGATGAAAACCCGATGTCCTAACCACTAGACGAAGGAGACATAACAAGCATGTTAAAAACAGAGGCAAGATGAGCCGCACAGGATTCGGACCTGTGACCCACGCCTTAAAAGGGCGTTGCTCTACCAGCTGAGCTAGCGGCCCTTGCAACGTAATGGACTATACCAGAGAGCCCAAAAGGGTGTCAACTACTTGAGAAGAATTATTGCCGCATCACGTGTGCTTTACGATGGCTTTCCGTGAATGGGACTGCCCCTTTGGTGTTCAAGCATACATTGCTGAAGCGATTATTACTGCAGCAATGGCGACAAGCGTATCCAAGGAGAGTGTGTTGTCGACGTAATCCGATTCACCTTCCTCATCACTGCGCATATAGATTGAGATCACAAACGGTGGAGGGGTAAGGAACATCGTCATGAGCGCAACCTGATACATCCTATCCATTCCCAACCAGGAGTCTACCACCAACGCATTAAGAAGGAGTGCAAACAGGGTAAGCAATATCCTTCTTGCCAGTATGGTCTTCAAGGATTTTCCTATCAGCTCCTTCCTGATATGGATTCCGTAACCGATGGTTATAGCAATGAGGGGAACCGTCAATTGGGCAAGCAGGTCAATCATTTCAGCCAGTGTATCCCAGATGGGAGAGCTTTGGACGTGGGGAGCAATGAAGCTGGTTGCAAGCCCTCCAACGATGGCAAGAATTACTGGGCTGGTGATGATCTTTTTCAGCAGTTCACTGCCTTTGGCATTTCCATCGCGATGCTTGATCAATAGGGCCATCAAGATGGTAAAGACAAATACAACCTGTCCAAGATCTACCAGGGCTATCTTCCCCAGGTGTGCTTCCCCTTGGAAGGAGACAAATACGGCATATCCAAACATTCCCATCTCAAAGCCGGTCATCATCAATGCAAAGTAGGGACTGTGTATCTTCAGAAGCTTCCCGATATAGTGCCCCAAGACAACCATGATCAGGCACACAACAAAAATGAGGATTACCAGAATTAGATAACGGCTTTCCAGTTCTATCGACGAGAAGGCCTGAAACAACAATGCCGGCAAGGCAAGATCAGAGACAATCCTCTTTACATGGGAAAGTGATTCGGTGGAGAAGAAATTGGTTCGTTGCAGCGCATAGCCCAACAAGAAAAGCAGTAACAGCGGTACGACAGGCAGTATCTGTTCAATCATTGCATTCCTCTCTGTATTCATGATGGTAGTGATTTGCCACTACAGCAAGAATCTTCAACAAGTATAAAGGCTAACAGCCCAAACCGCTAGTGGTAATGACGGTCTTTGGGAAGCAGGTAGAGCCAGTAAGCCTTCTCCATTATCTCCAGGGTAACCGATTCCTTTCCTTCCCAGTCTGCAATCACCTGCGCCAAGGTGCAGCAGAGTTCTGCTCTCCTGAGGCTTTTTTGCGTATGAGCCATCACCTTGCTGTAACAAGGAAAAAGATGGGCAAACCCTTCACGCTTGCGTTTTGGTTGCAGGGACCGGACATGCTCCATGGCTTTCTTGTCAACATGGAAAGCCTCGACTGTTCCCGTCAGCAATGGTTCCGGCTCCAAGGCAAGGGCAATTGCGAACCGGTCAAGCAAGGGCCAGCCGAGCATTCCCCAGAATTGATCAATCTGGGTCTGTGTGCAGCGGCATACTCCATGAGCCCCACCCAAATTTGCACAGCGGCATCCGTTCGTTGCAGCAACGATGGTGCAATGAAGTGGATATTCTCCCACTTGGTATGTATCCAGCAATTGTGCAAGTGTCGTTCTCACTTTTGGTTTCTGGTTTGCGAGTTCATCCACAAGCAGCGCACCCCCATGTGCCCGGCATATCCAGGGAGGGGTCCCTGCGAGTATTTTCTGATGGCTCATTCCAGCTTCCAAGCGTAGAAGGGGGGATTCCTTGGTTTGTCTCCCATGGATTGCCCAGACTTCCTGCGCCCGTTCTTCCCTAAGGGGTGGAAGCAACGCTTTGGTCCTGCTCAGCAATAAACTTTTCCCGCTACCTGGTGGTCCGTAGAAGAGCAGTGGTAATTCTCCGGCGACAGCGTAGCAGAGTGCATGCTTTGCTTCTTGCAAACCAAGGATGCCGGAGAATGGATCTTCCCTCACTGTATGCTTCTTGCCAGCCTCCTCACTCTGTATCTCGTTTTCTGGATGACGTAATGCAAATCTCCAAAGCTGGCTTAACGCAGAAGCAATGGAGGGACATGAAATGCTGTTGTGGACAGTGGGGATGTTTTCTCCCGTTAGGACAAGAGATATTCCAGCTTCTTCGCACAACCGTGTCAGCTCCCTTTGTAATGGGGGTGGACTGACCAATGTGCCTGAGATGTCAATGGTTCCATAAAGGAGGATGGAGTGGTTGCTTATTTCAAGAAGGTTTTTCTCCATGCAGAGTAGGACAAGCAAAACCGGAGCAAGTATGCATTCCAAAGATGCGTAGGGTGGTACTTGGATTGACAGCTTGGGAAGGGGAGCTTGGTAGTATGCTCTCAGGTCCTGCTTCAAGCGCGAAGATTTATCCAGGGAAAGTCCGCGGATGGTAAAGCTGGTGGATGTTCTTGAGACCTGGACCTGGAGTAGGGTACCGGTAAAACCGGTTCGTTGGTATCCATATATATGCATACCACCTAAGAGGAGTTATCAGGCAGCCTGCTTCATGATACTACGAAAATGACGCATCTGGATCCGGTAGGCAAAAATCAGGAGGATGGCTGCGGCAATCCAAGCAAGTGGGCTGGAGAGAATAATGCCCCTGTATCCCAATAACCCAGGAAGCGTAAAGGCTGCAAGCGCACGGAATAGTAACTCCTGGATGGAAGAAAGCATGGGGATCAACCCTGATCCCAGTCCTTGGCAGGTATTTCTGAAAACGAAGATGAGCCCAAGTGGGATGAAGAAGTAGGAGATAAGAGAGAGGTATTGATTGGTTTGCTCTATCACATGACTTTGCGAAGCGTCGATGAAGAGCATGGCAAGGAAATCACCGGCAAAGAACACCAGAAGAAATGCTGCCAGGCTGAAAATCACATTCAGCATAAGTGCGCTTTTCAGACCTTGGGAAATTCTTGGGAGATACCCTCCTCCTAGATTCTGTGCACTGTAGGTGGCCATTGCAAGGCCGAGTGTCATCAGGGGCTGGGTCACAAGCTGTTCGATGCGGGTACCCACCGAGTAGGCCGCAACAGTATCGCTGCCAAAGGTATTGATGACAGCCTGGACTATCATGACCCCAATTGCACAGACAGAAAATTGGAGCGCACTGGGCAAGCCGATACGCAGCAGTCTGCCGATCATGGGCCAGTCAATACTCCAGTCTTCTCTCTTCAGGTGAAGGATCGGGTATCGCTTGTAGATATAGAAAAGACAGAGCAGAGCAGAGATCCCTTGGCTGGAGATGGTGGCAAGTGCAACTCCCTTGACTCCCATATCCAGGATGATGACAGAAACTAGGTCTCCGACGATGTTCAGCACACTTGCTATCAGAAGAAAATAGAGAGGGGACCTGCTGTCTCCCAAGGCACGGAGGATGGATGCCAATAGGTTGTAATATATGGTGGCAACTATACCAAGGTACAGGATAACGAGGTAATCTTGTGCATCCTTGATGATGTTCTGAGGTGTATTGAGTACTTCAAGCAAAGGTTTGACGGAGACTATCGCGAGAAATGAAACGAGTATAGAGAGGAATAATGCTGAGAGAATGCTCATTGCTACAGCCTTACGCATGCTCCTCTCATCCTTAGCCCCGAACTTCTGGCTGATGATCACCGAGAAGCCTGCATTGAGCCCGATGACGAAACCAAGCACAAAGAACGTGATCGGCCCTGTGGAACCGACCGCTGCCAATGCGTGGACGCCGATGAATCTACCGACGACAAAGGTATCCACCATTGTATAGAACTGTTGGAATAAGTTGCCTCCCAGAATGGGAAGCATAAAAAAGAAAATCAACCTTAGGGGATTGCCTCTGGTCATATCCTGCTGCATGGGAACGTTGCTCCTTCGATGGGCAATCATATTGCCAACGAATGGTTTGGGCAAGCATGTCAAGAACGATACTTTACACAATATTTTTTAAAACCTACTGGACAGAGGGAAGGAAGTCCTGTATAGTCGCTTCTTGTC
>NZ_JBFXGH010000047.1:0-16280 GCF_050178175.1 Sphaerochaeta sp. | reverse complement strand
CCCGAATAGTGCGGGAATGTTCTTGGTGACACTGAACGCCGGGAGGTTGATACTCAGAATGATTGGAATGGCCAGGATCAAGACAATTCCTACCGAATAGAGATACTCTGTGGCAACCGGTGTCTCAAACTCCTTGTCGACCACACGCAGCAGTGCCAGTCCGGTGGGGAGTGTTCCTGTTGCTGAACCGTAGATGACCAACATCCTGAAGAATTGATGGTCATCATAGAGCCGTGAACAGTACCAGGGTAGAATAACCATGGTGATGAAGAGTCCTACCAGGGTAAGGATAAGGATAGGGATCCAATATCCCTGTACAGCAACCAAGCTGATCGCACCAAGTGAAGATGCAACGGTCAAGTCGACAGAGAGGCCGCTTAAGCGGTTACATGTTGCGTTGTCGATGGTGGTCTCGACCTTGAACAGCTTCATGAGCATCTTGACGCCCAGTGCGCTGAATGAGCTGAATACAAAATTGATACCCCACAGGCTGTTTGCGAGTTCAGTGCCCAAGGGGCCGATAAGACCAAGGAGCGCAGAAAGCCCGGTAAGGAAAGACCAGCTAACCAGATAAGTCACCATGATCAGTGCAATGTGGTAGGTCATGGAGTCCATCGACTCTCCATCAGTGGATAGGTAGGAACCCACAGGACGTTCATGTTGCGCTCTACTGAAAAACCCGGTTCTTACGCTTCTTTCATTGATATGTTTCGCCTGTTCTTTCCCAATCCAACCGCGTTTGAGTCCTTGGTTGATCAAGATCACGCCACCAAAACTACCAAGCAAGAATCCGATGGCTGCCATGGTAAGTCCCACTGAGGAACCTCCCCTGAATCCCATCGCTTCCCAGCCGAGTCCAATCGAGTATGCCTGCCCGGGTCCCAGCTCAAACCCAAGAGGGAGGGTAAAACCAAATGCTGGGAACAGGTCTGGTTTGAAAGTGGAAATGATCAAGGCGGTTGCTATGAGACCAAAGAAACATTGCAGGCCATACTGAGCCAAGACAGCAGTCACATTGGCCGCCAGGGTTTGCTTCGCCCTCCCTTCCGTGTGAGCTTTTGGCGTAACCCTGAGCATCATGGAAATAAAGCTGATGTTCAGCAAGTGGTAGACAATTTCCCCGAGAAAATCATTTCTTAGCCCCCATCTTGGTGCGATGAAGTTGTAGAAAACAAGGAGCATGAGACCAGAAAGGATGGGCACGGGGATCAGGAACCGTTGAAAGAAACGCACTCGGGCACGAATGAGTGCTGCGAGCAGAAGTGATACTGAGATGATTCCGATATGGAAAAAGAAGTTCCAGTTCATAAGGTTGCCTCCTCCTGGATCAGTTTGTTTCGCTGGTACGCTTCCACATATTTGAGGATACAACCTCGTTTGTGGATCCGTATCCTGTACAGGGTATGAAGATGATAGAGCTCCACCGTGTTCTTTGCGTTGATAATCATGGATTGGATATCAGTAAAAGCCATCAGGTGTTCTTTCCCGTTTCGTTCCACAAGACGCATTCCGTCTTGTTCCAGGGAGAGGGTGAAATCCTTTGAGATCCGCCTCAGATGTTTCTCGTCAGCTGTCTGGAACAGGACACCCTTATCAGGAGGGAATGTCAATGATTGTCCCTCGCTTGATGCGCTGTACTCCCTCTCCCAGGAGTGCCAGGCAGCGACATCAAGGAAGCTGGTATTTCCCTTGATTGTGTGTAGCTTGTCATGGTTGTCCAGCTCCATGGTGAGTGAACATTGCGTACAGGTTATCTGGGTACCCTTGGAATGGATGGTATTGGTTGCGTGACAATCTGGACAGAGATAAAGGATTTTTTCCACTCCTTCAGCCGCTCTCCCCGAGATATAGTCAAACTGCATCTCATCCTGCCAGGAACGGTAGCTGTAATACAGCTTCTCCTTGAGAAACTCATAGAGCTCTTTCACCGAGAGTTTGTCGATCACATCGGTATGAACTGGGGGGAGAACCCTGAGAATTGCCGTTCCCTTTCGTTTCTTTTCCGCCCATCGGGGTTTCAGCCCATATACCCCTTCCAGGTTGATGAGCACGATTGGGACCTTGAATATCTTTACCAGCTTGGCAATTGCTTCATCAAAACCAGCGGGCTCTCCATCCCATGTACGTGTCCCTTCAGGGAAGACACCGACGATGTCACCCTGTTTCAGGGATTCTGAGATTGTCCTGATGGTGAATAAGTCACTTCTGCCTTGTTGCTTTGCAATGGCCCCAATCCATTTCTCCATCATGCTCCTCATTCCCTTCATCTTGAAGAGATAGGCTCCGGCTACCCATCGAATATGAACCGGAGATGCCGAGGAGATGAAAAATGGGTCAAATGTGTGTGCATGATTTGCCATTACTAAAAAAGGAGGTTTCAGTTCTGACACATATTCCATTCCAACAACTTGGATCTTGTTACGCTTTAAAATCATGGCCCCGTACGTTGGTTGGGCCAAGCGGATAAAAAGTGGTTTTTTAGACACTTGCTTCCTCTTTGTAAGAGAATACCTCACGAGAGGTGCTCTTGTCCACCTTGAAAGTGTGAAGAAAGTACAAAGTATGATTTTCGTCAGCAAGAAAAGATAAACGATGACAATGGTTAAGAAAACGAACCTATAACGCAGTTTTTTCTTGCATTGGATGCTTAATACTGTTTAATATTGAATCACTGGTAAGAGAGGCAGATGCATGAGAAGAAAAACCGTGACATTGCAGGATATTGCTGAGAAAGTAGGGCTGTCGACGGCAAGTGTTTCCATGATCCTTGCTGGGAAGAGCCTCTCACGGTTTCCTGATGAGACAATCGATACCGTCTATAGGGTGAGCAAGGAGCTTGGGTATGTAAGCAAGCGGGCAAAGAAAGATCGACGTATTCTCCTTATTGTATGTCCCTCGGTCATAAATCCTTACTTTGCTACGCTCATTCAAGGGATGGAGCAAGAGGCTCACGTGCAAGGACTGGGGACCATGCTCTGTACCACGTACTGGGATACAGAGAAGGAAAAGCGGGTATGCGAATTTGCCAAGGAACCTACCGTTGGAGGCGTTGTTTTTGCAATGATTCCCCAGCAACCGGAATTGGTACGGGAGCTAAGTACCACCGTGCCCGTGGTAGCAGTAGGAGACAAGCAGAATGAGCTTGGACTGGATACAGTAGATGTGAATAACTACAACGCAGGAATCTTGGTTGCGCGGCATCTTCTGGAACTGGGGCATCGGAATATTGCCTATCTTTGTACCAGTCTCAACAGTGAGCACAGTGCCCGTGTAAGACGCTATGAAGGGTTGAAAGCTCAGATCAAGCAAGCAGGGGGAAATGCAAAGCTTACCCTGTTTACACGTGAGATTCCCTCCCTTACCGAATTGAATACCATTGACATTGAGCACGAAACAGGGTATGTGCTTGCCAAGCGCTGTATTGCTGAAGCTCCAGAGGTAACTGCTATGGTTGCAATAAACGACATGGTTGCATACGGCGTCATGGATGCTGTCAAGGATGGAGGCTTTTCAATTCCCGGTGATTACAGTGTCTGTGGGTTTGACAACATCTATCCATCCTCCTTCGGCGGGGTGGGTCTGACCAGTGTTGAGCATTTCATCGTCCAGGGGGGGAGGAGTGCAGTGAGACTGGTTTGTGAAAAGATGAGCAAGAAGCCGTCTCGGGTATTTGAGGGGAGTGGAGTAACCAGAATTGAGTATCACAATCGCCTGGTCGTCCGTTCGTCGACCGGTATCCCTAAATCTGAGTAATTTACTGGTTTGACAGATAACCCCGCCGGTGGTACATCTCTCCAAGGAGAGTGAGAAGATGGCAAAGAAAGGATTTGAGAGAAACTTGCAGTACGCCAAGTTTAGTGCCTATGGGTTTTTGAAGAATCTGCGGTTCTATGAACCGTTTATGATGCTGGTCTTCTTGGATAAGGGGTTGTCCTACCTGGAGATCGGAACGCTCTATGCAGTACGGGAGATCCTGATCAACATCACAGAGATTCCCTCTGGGGTGTTCGCCGACAGTCTGGGTAGGAGACTGACTATGGTTTTCTCTTTTCTTGCCTACATCTTCAGTTTCATTGTCTTTTTTGTTGCCCAGGATTTTGGTATTCTCCTTATGGCCATGGCCCTCTATGCCTTCGGTGATGCTTTTAGAACGGGTACCCACAAGGCCATGATCTTTGACTATCTGAGGATGAGAGGGTGGGAAGACCAAAAAACCCATTACTATGGCAATACCCGGGCTTGGTCACAACGAGGATCTGCCCTCTCCGCGTTGATCGCCGCTTTCCTGGTCTTTTACAATGGTTCCTATGCCCCGATATTTCTCTTTACCATTATCCCCTATGTCCTGAACTTGCTTTTGATAGTTAGCTATCCAAAGGACTTGGATGGGCCCAGACATACAAGTGATAAGCGAATAAGGGATGAGTTTGTTACAGTTATACAGTCCTTGGTGAAAACGATGAAGAGTTGGTCCATGGTACGCACCATCTCCAGCCAAGCGCTCTTCAGTGGATACTACAAGGCATTCAAGGATTATTTACAGCCGATACTGCAAACATTTGCACTCAGTCTTCCAATCCTGTTGGCGTATGAAGATCAAGAGAGAACAGCATTGATTGTAGGAATTGTATATTCAATTCTCTATGCTACCACCGCGATTGCATCAAGCAATTCCGGTAAGTTTTCAGAGCTGTTCGATCAGCTTGCATCCCCTTTGAATATCACATTAATCGTCGGTATATCCCTTGGTTTGATAAGTGGCCTGCTCTTGCACCTAACCTATGCAACACTGGCAGTGGTGTTGTACTTGGGGATCTATATCCTTGAGAATTTGCGAAAACCCATGAGTATCCACTATGTCAGCGACCAGATGGATCAAGCTTCGCTTGCCAGTGCGCTCTCGGTGGAGTCCCAAGCTGAGTCCCTTTTTGCAGCAGGTATTGCGCTCCTCTTGGGTTGGATGAGTACCTTGCTTGGCGTTGGACTTGGAATACTGGTGGTTTCTGGAATCTGTTTATTGTTGGGACTGGTTCTCAGATTGCCTACTCAGGAGAACCACCAAAGGCAATGAACCGCTCAACATCAATACAGAACGCAATTCCAGAACCTGGTTCGGTAAGAAGAGGTAGGTTCTTGATTGTTTCCAACACTTTTCCTGTCAAGCCCGATCCGACAAGTATAAGCAGCATGTCTTTCTCAGGGACCAATGGGTGACCGAAGAACTTGACGTCTTCTTCTTTCCCTGTTCCCCGCGCAGGGAGAATGGTACCGCCTGTGGCTCCTGCTTTACGGGCGGCATCCATGACGGTTTCAGCCATACCTTTGTTTACAATACAGGTAATCAGGGAGTGTGGTGTTTCCATTGGGTTCCTCCTGTTGTTCCGGATATCCATCATACAATGAAAAAGAATGATGGAAAAGTGGTTGCCTTTCGAGAAGAATTGAGAAAAATCTACACTGTGACAATATAGGTCACACCAGAGGGCTTATCCTAAGGATGCAAGGAGGCTCCCATGAAAACTTGGAGAGAGGACCAAATAGCGCTCACAAGGGAAATCATCGAGAATGTGGATATTATTGCATTCACCTTTTCCCTCATCGGGACAAACAAGGGTTGTTATCTTGACCACTTGGACGGAAGGTTTGGATATATTACCATGGAAGATGCGCTTTCCTACCGTTATCGTGTATTCAATTATGAAAGTGATGCACTGGAAGGGGAGTATAACTCGCTTGATGCATTGATAGAGGATGGATGGAAGGTAAGTACATGAAAAGAAAACGATCAGCATATATTCCCTTTGTTTCAGAAAAGTATCCACCTGAGTATGTACAGCTTGCACACAAGGCCACCTTCGCCAATGAAAGCCAGATTCTGGAAAGTGACAGCTGCACATGTTTCTATTGTGGCCATACGTTCAATCCACAGACAGAGGAGAAGCTGTATTGGATTACCGAGAGAGAACCGAAGGAGAAGACCCTGCAGTGCCCCATGTGTGGTATTGATTGTTTGATAGGGAGTGCTTCAGGGTTTCCAATCCACGACCCAGAATTCATCAAAATCTGTACAGAGTCGTGGTTTGGGGGTATCAGCAGGATCAGTGACGGGCTTTCCGTTGAGAGGCTTGCCTTGGCTGATATTCTCTTGGAAGACTAGAAACCCCTGCGACCCGGATGGGCTACAGGGGTTTCCCTTAATCATGGGCAATAGAGAATCATGCCACCTTGGATGACCTTGATTTCGAATACAGGTCGAATGCAACGGCTGCAAGCAGTACAAAACCCTTGATAGCTTGCTGCCAGTCCGTACTGATACCAATGATTGACATACCGTTGTTCAGTACTCCGATGAAGAGCCCTCCGACCACTGCACCAATTACCGTACCGACTCCACCGGAGACAGCCGATCCACCGACATAACAAGCCGCGATGGCATCCATTTCAAAGTTCTGTCCAGCTTTTGGCGTGGCAGAGTTGAGGCGTGCAGTAAATACCATTGCAGCAACCGTAGCCAGGATGGCCATGTTCGTATAGATCCAGAACATTACCCATTTTACTTTGACACCGGACAGCTCAGCGGCTTTCCTGTTTCCACCAAGCGCATAGATATGACGTCCTTGGACTGTCTTGGATGCAACAAACTGGTAACCTACAACGAGTACTCCCAACAGGATCAAGACATTGGGGAACCCTTTATAGATTGCAAAGACAACGGTAAAAGCTATCAAGACAGAAGCAATAAAGATTACTTTTGCAAGCCAGATCCCAGGAGGGAGTAGGTCAAAGGCATACTGTTTCTGCTTCTTTCGCTTCTGGATTTCACTAAGGACAATCAGCGCGACAATAAGGAATCCAATCAATAACGTGAACAGATGGAAGTGTACTTCTCCTACTGTTGCCCCACCAAATGGATCAGGGATATAACCACTTGAAATCCTTTGGAACTCCTCTGGAAAAGGTGCCTTGGTCTGTCCTTTCATGATGACCTGTCCCAAACCTCTAAAGACCAACATGCCTGCCAGGGTGGCAATGAATGGTGGGACGTTCACGAAGGCTATCCAGAACCCTTGCCACATTCCGATCAAAGCGCCACAAACCAATGCAATAATCATGGCAAGATACGGATTCCACTGAAGGTCTACCATCATGACTCCGCACAGGGCACCGATGAAAGCAACAATAGATCCAACAGAAAGGTCGATGTTACCCGTCAAGGTACACAGCAACATACCAACGGCTAGAATCAAAACATAGCTGTTCTGAAGTACCAGATTCGTCAGATTCACTGGTCTGAAAAAGATACCGTCCGTCAAGAGACCAAACGCAATCATCGCCACAGCCAAGGCGATGACCATCATATACTGCCTCACATTCTTTTTCAAAATTTCAATCAAGCCACTCATCCCATACTCCTTATCACATGTATTCAGTAAAATTGTTATCGGATCCCATGTCTCTACATCGTTGGGTGAACAACGGTGTCTTAGTTGTTGAGGATATTACGCATGATATCCTCTTGGGTTGCGGTCTTTCCAGAAAGTTCTGCAGTTATCTTTCCTTCACTCATTACATAGATCCTATCACTCATTCCAATAATCTCCGGCATTTCGCTGGAGATCAGGATACAGGCATATCCTTGTTTTGCCAGAGAATTGATGATTGTGTAGATTTCATGCTTTGCTCCCACATCAATGCCTCGGGTAGGTTCGTCAAGAATCAGTACCTTTGGGTCTGTGAACAACCATTTGGATAACACGACTTTCTGCTGATTACCTCCAGAGAGATTCCCGGTCTTCTGGAGAATTGTCGGTGTCTTTGTATTGAGTCGCTTGCAGTACTCCTCTGCGACGATATTCTCCTCATGTTCATTGATCACTGAAGCTTTTGCAATCTTCTTGAGTTTGGCAATGGTAATATTTTCCTTGATATTTTGGATCAACACCAAACCGAGCTCCTTACGGTCCTCAGGCACATAAGCAACACCGTTAGCAATTGCCTTGGGAATTGTGCTGATGTCAACTTCCTTTCCTCCAAGAAACGTTTTTCCCGTGATGTTTTCCCCATATGCCCGACCAAACACACTCATGGCGAATTCAGTACGGCCAGCACCAACCAGGCCGGCTAGGCCGACGACTTCTCCAGAGCGAACATAGATGTTCACCCCTTCGAGTTTGTTTCGTTCGGGGTTATCAGGATTCTGGACCGTCCAGTCCTTGACCTCGAATAGGATATCCCCGACTGGGTTGTCCCGTTTGGGGAACATGTCGGTGATTTCCCGTCCAACCATACCCTTGATGATTCTCTCTTCGCTAATTGATACAGGTGCATCTTTCTTGCGCTCTACATCAAGTGTCTCAATAGTCTTTCCATCCCGTAAGATGGTAATGGAATCGGCAATGGAAGCAACTTCATTCAGTTTATGGGAGATCAAGACAGAGGAAATATGGCTCTTGTCTCGCAGCTCCTTGAGAATAGTAAGTAGATGTTGGCTATCTCTCTCATTGAGTGCTGAAGTAGGTTCGTCGAGAATCAGTAGTTTTGCATGCTTTGCCAACGCTTTGGCAATCTCAACCATCTGCTGTTTGCCCACCCCAAGCTTATTGACCGGAGTGTTTGGATTTTCATTGAGCCCGATCCGCTTCATATATGTTATTGCGTCTTCTCGGGTCTTGTCCCAATTGATGATATTGAATTTAGCCCGCTCGTCTCCAATGAACATGTTTTCTGCAATGGAAAGATAGGGGCTTAATGCCAGCTCCTGGTGAATGATGACGATTCCCGCTTGTTCGCTCTGCCTGATGCTGGAGAACTTGCAGTGCTTGCCTTCGAAAAAGATGTCCCCTTCATAGGTTCCGTATGGGTACACACCAGAGAGGACTTTCATCAATGTTGATTTCCCTGCTCCATTCTCGCCAACCAAGGCATGAATTTCAGATGGTTTTACATCTAGGCTGACATCATCAAGCGCTCTCACCCCCGGGAAAGTCTTGGTGATATGCTTCATCGATAGCAGAATAGGATTGTTTGGCATACATGGCTCCCCACTAAATAGACTAGAACCCGATTCCAAATCACCCGTAGGTAGAAGGCACCGGGTTCGAGATCATGCGATACAAACCCGGCCTCACTGCTGAGGCCGGACAAATATATTTACAGTCCAAGCTCTTCGGCTGAGTGGTAGCCGGTATCGACTACTTCAGCAATGATATTGTCCTTGGTGACGATGACCGATTCCAACAGAACGGAAGGAACAATATAGGGTTTGCCGTTCTTGATGGAGCCGTTGTCGTATGTGGTGGTATTCAGATTCTGGGGTACTTCACCGCGCATGATGGTGTCAACGAGCTCTACAGTAGCCTGGCCGAGTACACGGGTATCCTTGAGGATGGTTGCATACTGCTCACCGGCGAGAATCGACTTACAGGAAGCTACAATACAGTCCTGTCCACCGACGACCGGCAATGGCTTTCCAGGGGTTCCGTATCCGACAGCCTTGCATGCTTCAAGCGTGGACAGACTGATGGGATCATAAGGAGACAGAATTCCGTCGAGCGTCTGGTTTGTATAATGGGCAGAAAGGAGATTTTCCATTCTGGACATTGCCAGCTCATTGCTCCAGCGAAGTGTTCCTACCGTGTCCATGCCTTGCTGGCCTGAACCAATCTTGAGGGTGCCATTGTCAAAATAGGGCTTAAGTTTATCCATGGCTCCGTTGTAGAAGAAATATGCATTGTTGTCGTCAGGTGACCCACCAAACAGCTCGATCAACAAGGGCTTTTTCGCAGGATTATCCAAATTCATTCCCTGGATGAGGATATCACCCATCTGCTGACCGACTGCATAGTTGTCAAATGACAGGTAGTAGTCGACATGCGGTGATTTCATGATCAAGCGGTCATAGGCAATTACGGGAATTCCTTCGTCCGCAGCTTTTGCCAGTACATCAGTCAATGCCGATCCATCGATGGAAGCAATGACGAGTACTTTTGCTCTCTTGGTGATCAGGTCTTCAATCTGACGGACCTGGGTGGGAATGTCGTCGTCTGAGAATTGAAGGTCGACCTCATAGCCGAGCTCTTCCAAACCAGCTTTGACCGCTGCTCCATCCTTATTCCAACGTTCTTCTGATCTGGTAGGCATGACTACCCCGATCATTCCTTTTGACGAAGTTTCAGCAGCCCCTCCTGCAAAAACCATGTTCATGGCAATCAGTAGAACCATTGCCGCTACGAGCATCTTTTTCATATGCAGCCTCCTAAAGGTTTTTTGCGTTTACGTTAACGCATCACACCTTATATTGTTAAATCATTTCGTGCATAAGTCAAGAAAATTATTAGATAATCTTTAATTATCAATACTAAATACTAATAATAACTATAAATAAAAAAATATTTACAGATTGTGATTTGGTTAGCTTAAAGATGAGAGGAATTCCGTCATGGTGCGTTAACGTACTGTAGGTTTGTTGGAGAGGCTTGCAAGGATAATGCAAGACAATTATCAATGGCAGATGGAAATAGGTTTGCTGGATGCCTATGTGGTCTTCGTAAGTTCGAATGTCTGATAAGGATAGTCCAATGTATACCCAAGCTTTTCAGCCAAGTGGAGTGATGGTTCAGTGTGGGCATCCCAAGAGGGAAAAAGGTCCCGTTCCATACAGGCAAGAATGAGCTTTGCACTGCAAGCCAACGCAAGGCCTTTCCTTCGATAAGGGGTTTTTGTGTCAACTTCAACTTCTATTCCATTGTGATACCTGCAGTATGAAGAGGCTCCTGCTACAACCTCGGTGTCCTTGAGTATGACGAAGCCCAGTCCCAGGTCACGAAATCGCTCATATGTGGGGAACTGTCCGACCAGGTCCCGGCACCAAGACGCTGAAAGAAGAAAGTGGTAGAGGATTTCATCTATCTCAACAAGGCGGAATGCCGGGGGTAGGGAATCGACAAGGCTACTCAAATGAGCTCTATCAAACGATGCTTCCTTTGTAAGAGCATATCGGGTGAATTCCTTAGCTCTGGATCCAAATGTCTCCCTGATAGCCTGTTCCCATAATTCGCCCTTGGGGACAAGAAAACGGGTTTCCCATCGGCCAAGATCATACTGGAAGCGTAAAAGCGCACTTGATGGTTCACCAGCGAGTAGGCAGAAGTCTCCAAGCAGAGCAAAAGCTGAGCAAGGCTCATTTCTGTCATCTACATAGATTTCTCCCATGATACCTTGCATACACGAGCGTAAAAGGGTGTCATGCCATCCTTGAAAGAGAGGAGCGGCCTTTTTCGTCTCGATAAGTCTCTGTATCATAAAGCCCCTCTGTAGTATCGAGCAGCTTCATGAGGAACACAAGAGAAAAGATGGAATTCAGAGCGCTGTAATGTTGTAGTGCCTGAGAATGGCGATGAGAAGGAAGTAGAGCACAATTGTTGCTCCACTTGCAAGCATGAAACTTCCCCAGAAAGCCATGCCGCGATGAAGCAAGAAGGGGAAAAGGGCAAAGAATGCAAGGGAAGGGAGCACCAGAAAGAATATTGACTGGGAAAGCTGTGCTATGGCGGTGTCCTGGGTTTTCTCAAAGTGCATCCAGAGGATTGCCAAGAGTGAGGTCAACGGGAGAGATGCAAGAAAGGCACCGAATAGGGAACTGCGTTTGGCTATCTCGCTGACTAGGGTGATTGTAAGAGCTGAAATCCCAATTTTAATGATGTAGTACCACATGCTGTCCTCCGCAGTATCATCAATCTTTCATTGCCATGTGATTACCCAGAAAAAAGCTCTACAGGAATCGGCAGTCAGGCACTATACTAGGAACTATCATGAAAAGAATGATGATATTTCCCACTATTGTGCTCTTTCTTCTGCTGAGTTGCAACCAGTTCCTATTCTCTGGAACCTTTCCTGAGGGAAAAGTGAAGAGTTTTGCTGATACTGAATTTACATTCCCTACGGACCTCATCAAGGATTCCACTGTCCTGATTGCCTTGAATATTGGTACCTCCAGGGAAAATGGGGAGGTACAACAAGCAGCACTCATCGCTTGGCAAGATGCGGTTGAAGGGAGTGCAACTCCAATATGATTTGCTCCATTCTACCACATCTCAGTCATAGAGGGAGCTCCCTTCTTTGTCCGTGGGGCTATACGCAGGGGGCTTGCTGAAAGTTTTGAAGGACTGACCGCCCCAGAACGGGGCGGAGTGTTGTTCCTTTCCAAGGCAGGGAAATTTGCCAAGCAGGCAGAGATTCCCATCGATGGGGAACCAACAGTGGTGGTAGTCGGTACCGATGGTACGATTACAGGCCATGTGAAAGGGAGGGTGGATTCACTTGCGCTCTCCACACTTGCTGCTATCTGGGAGAAGGCAACGTGAATCACTCCTTCTTTGCCCAAGTCTATGAAATCGTAGGCCGAATTCCCGAGGGAAAGGTAGCCTGTCTCTGGGCAGATCGCCTGTATGATTGGTAGTCCAGGTAATGCCAGAATCGTAGGGTGGGCCATGCGAAAGTGTCCATCCGGTCTACCGTGGCATCGGGTAATCCGCTCAGACGGGAGCCTTGCAAGCAAAGAATTCTCTGAGCTCCAGCGAGTCATGCTCGAGTCGGAAGGAATACCCTTTCAACCTAATGGAACGATTGCCATGAAATCCTACCAGTGGAATTCTGGTTTTCAGGATTGAGAAGCAGGAAACCACCGTTTAGTACGGTTTGCAATTCCCACCAAGGTCAACATTACGGGAACCTCCACCAAAACTCCTACTACGGTAGCAATCGTCGCTCCTGATTGCAGTCCAAAGACTGAGATAGCAACAGCTACTGCCAATTCAAAGAAGTTCGAGGCCCCAATCATTCCTGCAGGTGCCGCCACATCATGAGGCAGTTTCCATGCTTTGGCCCAAAGATAGGCTATGAAGAAGATGAGGAATGTCTGGATGATGAGCGGTATGGCTATCAGGATGATATTAAGCGGGTTGTCTATGATCGTCCGCCCCTGGAATGAGAAGATGATAATCAGGGTAAGAAGCAAGCCGGTAATGGTCACATTGCTGAATTTGGGAATGAAGGTATTTTCAAAGTATTCGAGGCCATGACTGCGTGTGATAAGCACACGACTTGCCCATCCAGCACCAAGGGGGATGACCACAAAGAGCACCACCGAGAGGAAGAGCGTCATCCAGGGGATGCTGATCCCGCTTATTCCGAGTAATAGCCCCACGATGGGTACGAATGCTGCAAGAATGATGAGATCGTTGGTTGCGACCTGTACCAAGGTGTACGCTGGATTGCCTCTGGTGAGATGGCTCCATACAAATACCATTGCCGTACAGGGCGCAGCTCCCAGCAGGACAGCCCCTGCCAGGTACTCCCTGGCAAGGCTTTCGGGAATGATGGCCTTGTATACGATAAAGAAAAAGAAGAAGGCAATGGCGTACATGCTGAAAGGCTTGATAAGCCAGTTGGTTATCCAGGTAATCATAAGGCCTTTTGGATTCTGTCCAACTTGCTTGATGCTATGGAAATCGACTTTGAGCATCATGGGGTAGATCATGAGCCAGATCAGGATTGCGACAGGGATGGATACATTTGCGTATTCAAACCGGGAGAGAAAATGAGGAATCCGGGGAAGATACACACCGATCAATACTCCGCCTGCCATGCAAAGAAGCACCCAGAGTGTTAGGTATCGTTCAAAGAAACTGATTCCTGTTATATTGTTCTTGTTGCTCACAAAGTACCTCCTGCGGCAATGATTCCTAGTAAAACTATAGGATAATATATAGAAGTATGTCAATATAACTCTCAACAAGAATATAACGAGATTGAGTAATAAATTTAACAAATATTTACTATAAATAGGATAAAAGTTTTATTAAGTTTTATTCATGTGACATGAGGGATGCTATATATATTGACATCTATCTATTTATAATTCATGATTTTTGTAGAGGTTGCAATGAATATCGATTTTGAGAACGGTTCTCTTTTGTTGAAGGCCATCGCAGACCCAACGAGGATCTGCATTGTACATATTCTCAGTTGTGGAGAGTTGTGTGTCTGTGAGATACAAAAGTATTTCAATGTAAGCCAACCGACCCTTTCCCATCATTTAACCATACTCAAGAATGTAGGACTCATCACTGCATCGAGAAAAGGCAAATGGATGTACTACGGGATCAACAGGGAGAAGGTGAAGCTTCTCACAGGATTCTTGGATACCGTGTTCCTCCCTGGTGACGAGTGCCTCTGCAAGGTGCTCAATGAAGAGGGTTCCTCCTGCTTAATGCACAGCACAGTTTACATGAAACAGCCTAAGTAACACTTTGCGTATGTGTTTATAGGTATATCCTAAATTCCGCCCTTTTTTACAGTATACAGCTTAGCGTGAGTTGACAATATTTACAGCTTTTTCGCATCCTTGAGGAGGTCGTGTCCAAAGGTCGCATATATTTCCTTTTGCTGTTTGGTCGGTGCCTTGAGCAGTTTGAAACCTTCGGGCGTGGTCTTGATCCTCACATTCGCCATTCTCTTCATCGCCTTGTCCAACGGCAAGTGGTGGCCATCAAGCAGCGGTCTCAAGTCATTCGACAGTTTGGCCCGCAGAATCTGGGCGATGAACAGCATGAAGATCTTCCCGTCAACCGCGGTATCCGAGTGTACCCGGATCCTGTTTGCATCAAGATAGATCTTCAACTGGTAGAACAGCTTCTCATCCGCGTCCTTGGTTCTGTAGTAGTAGAGGATATCTGCGGCGCTCATCTGGGCATCATTGGTGAATATGAAGAAAAACCCCGCATATCTGGTCTCCTCGTTGATGGCGGCATAGTCTCGCTTCCAGACCAGGCCTTTCTTCTCGTCCATCGAGAGGGTGAAGTACTTGGCATACCGGGCAAGCTTGGGACCCTTGGGCATCCGCTTCAGTCCCGAAAGCTCGTTTTCTAGCCTGGTCAGCTTCTCACCCAAAGTCTGCGTCTCCAGGGTGTGCATCTGCTGGTTGAATCCGACAAGCATCCGTCCCTTGACCCCATACAGCTCATAGGGGGTGAATGAGCCGAACTCGCCCTTGCAGCTCAACAGGTGCTCCATGAGTGTCAGCTCATTCTTGTCCACATGGGAAGCCAGCTCGATGGCCAGTTCCCGATATCCGGGGACTCCCACCGTAAATGACCGGGTGTGCTTCTCCAGTTGGGAAAAGCAGGTGGGGTCGCAGAATCCCCCATCCATCACGACCTTGAGGTTCTCCAAGCCCATGGACTGGGCAAGGCCCAGCATATAGGGCAGTTCCGTCTTGTCGGGCACACTGCCCTCATAGCAGACATAGGCCAAGGGCATTTTTGTGGTCTCGCTGCAGAACATGCCGAGGTTTATCTGCGGGAGCTTCTCATGGTCCCGGTTGTATCCATACTCCACCGATACGATGAGATCCGAATAACTGGACAGCGAGGTGACATCGTAGCAGACAACCTGGTCCCTTCCCATCGTTTCCGCCCAGTCCCGTTTGAAATTGTCCACTGCCGTGACAGCCGTTCCGACTGCATGGAAGAGCCTGCTTGAACTCTGGCTGGTGATGAGGGGAAGTGCATAGGGCAGGTACGTTGTCTCCATCCAGTCGTCGATGTCGTTCATGGTGGAACTTCCTGTGGCAATGCAATACATCGCGCAGACCAGCAACTTTTCCACAATATCAGCGGGGAAGTACTTCTTGAGCAGCCCCACTACGCCAAGGTCGTCCAGGATCTGGTGGCAGAGCATGGTGTACCCGAACGACAACACATCCTCCGCGAAAAGCCGGGGCTCGAGGCTGTTGAGCTCGAAGTAGTTGTCATTGGGAATCAGCTTGTCCTGCTGCTCGTCGAGCAACCCGATTGCCTTCGACTTGTGTCCGGCCTTCCCGTTCCCATTGGATCTGTAGTGGTCGGTGTATTGGTAGATGTAGGTCTTGGTCTTCTGCCTGTGCTTATAGGTGCCTTTTGGGATTTCGAATCGCTCGTTTTTGTATACAGCCATGCTGTGCCCCCTGTATACTATACTATACAGTATACAGAACAACAAAGCAATATCTTTCCTGTAAAACCATGGAAAAACCCCTGATGGAGGGGCCTTTCTACAATGAAAACAGAGAAATTACTGTCTACTGTATTTTGGGGGGGAATTTAGGGTATATACTTGAGCAAATTTCAAAATGCTAAGCAATACGTATGAATATACACAAAATTATGCATAACCATTCATATCAGGTGGCATGACTGTCAACCAAATGATTTTCTCTCCAGGATGACGGAGAGAATCACCCC
>NZ_JBFXGH010000046.1:0-16369 GCF_050178175.1 Sphaerochaeta sp. | reverse complement strand
GAACTGGAGACAGCAGGAAAATGTCTTGAATGGGTCAAGGACCATCTTGCCCTGGATGAGATCAATCTCTATCTGGAGAAGAAACTGGTAACAGATTCTCCTGAGGCCATTGCCAAAAACCTCTATAACTATATGGCCACCGTGATCGATACCATACCTCATGGGAGTAATGGGGTGATTTTCACCCCTTGGTTGCATGGTAATAAGTGTCCCTTTGTGGATAGCAAGGCCAGGGGGGGTGTTCTTCAATTTGAGTTTGGAAACAGGAAAGACAGAAATAATCTGGGCAGTCACTGAAGGAGTCTGTCTGCATATGCGCTGGTTCTTGGAGATGCAGGAGAAGAAGATCAAAACTTCATCGGTTATCCGTTTTGTTGGGGGTGGGGCTTTCTCTCCCGTCACCTGCCAGATTCTCAGTGACATCCTGGGAAGAAGAATCCAGAGTAGTAAGAACCCGCAGAATGTAGGAGCGTTGGG
This sequence comes from Sphaerochaeta sp., assembly GCF_050178175.1. Taxonomy (GTDB): domain Bacteria; phylum Spirochaetota; class Spirochaetia; order Sphaerochaetales; family Sphaerochaetaceae; genus Sphaerochaeta. The sequence continues at coordinate 15,892 of NZ_JBFXGH010000046.1, read as the reverse complement.
AGTTGCCATTATTGCGGGTCTTGGACTCGGCCTTTACCAGAGTGAGAAAGAGGCAACTGATGCAATCCCAAAGGGGAGGGTTTATGAGCCAAGGATAGAGACAAAGAAGGGAAAGGAAGTTCCATGGAAGAAAACAACAATACAGTGATGACCGGAAAACAAAATCTCATCCAATTCGGAAAGTTCGTGCTCTTTTCCATCAGCGCGGGTGTTATTCAGGTATTGGTATTTACTCTCCTGGAGGAAGTGTTTCATCTCCAGTATTGGCCGAGTTATCTTACCGCACTCATTGCCAGTGTTATCTACAACTTCACAGTGAATAGGCGTTTTACGTTCAAGAGTGCAAACAATATTCCCAAGGCCATGACACAGCTTGGAATCTATTATCTTATATTCACCCCGCTTTCCACGTGGTGGGGCGATGCCTTGGTTGGCCTAGGTATCTCTGACTACCTTGTACTGGGTGGTACCATGGTGGTCAACCTGATCTCAGAGTTCTGTGTCAATCGGTTCATCATCTACAGAACTTCCATGAATACCCGTGTAAAACCGGTCAAAACACCATCCATCTAGGAGGAATGATAAGGATACCCGATTTGCAATCTCAACCTACCCTGATGCAGCAGGAATCTCGGAAAAACTTGATGCGTTGATCAAGAGCCCCATCTACAGTATTTCCAGATTTCCAGAAAGGCCTTGGCACACTACGAAAGAACATATTTTGATGTATCTTGCCCTCTTTCAAAAACCATGATAGGTGAGGCAAAACGCTATATCCCAAGTGGAGTACAACATAATCTTGCATTTAATCATCCCTTCCCATTGGTGATGAAGAAGGCAGAAGGAGCATATCTGTATGATATCGACGGGCACAGATATTTCGACTTTCTGCAGGCAGGAGGGCCGACGGTTCTTGGTTCAAATCCCCCGTCTGTCAGGGAAAAGGTTATTGAACTCCTGCAAGATGGTGGTCCGTCCACAGGTCTCTTTCATGAGTATGAATATAAGCTTGCGAAAAAGATTTGTGAAAGCATTCCCAGTGTTGAGCTGTTCAGGATGTTCAACTCAGGTTCAGAGGCATGCATGGCAGCAATAAGGGTTGCAAGGCTTGCTACCGGTCGGAAGAACATCATCAAGATGGGTGGAGCATATCACGGTTGGAGTGACCAACTTGCCTATGGAATACGGCTTTCAGGCACATGGAGTGCTCCTATCTCTTCAAGCATACCCAGGAATTTTTTCCCAACAACCTGGATGCCCTGGAGCGGACCCTGCGTTTGAATAAGCTAAGGGGAGGGACGGCGGCTGTCTTTATTGAACCGGTTGGACCAGAGAGTGGAACCCGTCCTTTGGACAAGAACTTCAACAAGGAAGCGGAAAACTCTGTCAAGCCTACCATGCTTTGTTGGTATTTGATGAGGTGGTAACCGGGTTCAGGATAGGCATGGCATGAGCCCATGGATTTTTGGTGTTTCACCAGATCTTACGGTATTTGGAAAGGTCATCGCAGAAGGGTATCCTGGAGCTGGTGGGTTTGGCGGGAAGCAGACTCTACACCAGTGCTGCGTATACCGAAGAAATGATCGACGAGTCACTGAAAGCCTTTGACCGGGTATTTTCCCAGATTGTATATATCAAGGATTGATGTATGGAACTTCAGGAAGCAAAAAAGGCAGTACTGGAAGCTACGAAGAGATTGGTTGCCTCGCATCTGGTTGCGCGTACATGGGGAAATATCAGCTGCAGGGGGGGAAGTAATCATTTTCCTTATCACCCCCAGCGGTAGGTCCTATGAGCAACTGACGGGGAATCAATTGGTTTTGGTATCGCTGGAAGGGCTAGCGTATACAGGCTCCCTGAAACCTTCCTCTGAGAAAGGAATCCATGCCCTGGTCTATAAAACGCATCCAAAGGTAAACTGTGTCATACACACCCCTCAGGAAATGGCCTCCCTGATGAGTCTGATTGGCAACAATATTGCCATCAGCGATGACTGGAGAGAATTGCTTGGAGAGACCATACCTACCTCACAATACGGATTGCCAGGTACCAAGGCTTTGATGAAGCAGGTAGGCAGGGTACTGAAGGACTATGCAACCCCTGCAGTCCTGATGGCAAACCATGGAGCACTCTGTTTTGGATCAAGTCCTCAGGCTTTCCCCACTTCTTTCTTCCCTCGAGGGGGAGGTGCAAACAACCATTATGGCAAGGAGGGATGGTGAGGAAGTGACGTATACAACCAATGACTCTCCTTCATTGCTGGAAATAGTAAAAAGGGTAATGAGGAGTAAGAAGGATTGCACCTATATCCTCTTGCTTGCCTCCCAAGAGATTCTGGAGGTAAGCAAGAGAGGTAAAACACTGAACGCGTATCTAGACGATTTTGCCCAGATCGCCGGACCCTCAGTGCAGATAGTTCAAGAGGAAACGACTGGCTTTCACGGTCTCAAGCATCGGGATGCACTGATTGTGCAGGGAGTAGGGGCGCTTTGTATGGGCAACAGTGAATCGGATGCTCATGCGGTGGCAGCACTGGTCCAGAAGGACAGCAAAGCTGCCTTGCTTGGGCTCTCATGTGCACAAGTGAAGCCACTTCCTTATCTGGATACCCATTTGATGCGCTATGTGTACAAGAAGAAATATGCAAAACTCGTCTGTTCGTCCATGGGGAAGGGAAAAGTAGCAATGCATAAAGGTATTTGAAAGTAATTGCTCATAGAAATGCACTTGCTGTTCTTGTCCTATAACGAATAAATCATCGACAATTTACGCCTATTGACAGATATCCTGTATTGGTTTTCAATCAGAACAGAATTATGATTGTACCAGCAGCTATATACAAGGAGCTTTGATATCAAACAGAATAAACCATCTACCAAACGCAAACTTGACTTTGACATCCATCCTGTGGTGTTCTTCACTTCTGCTTTTCTTATCATAGGATTTGTCATTGTATCGGTATTTTTCAACGAGATGCTGGGGAATATATTCAACCCTCTTCTCAACGGGATTTCCACCAACGCCGGCTGGTTTTTCACCTTGGCAGTGAACATTATCCTGGTATTCGTGCTTTATCTGATGTTCAGCCGGTATGGGGATATAAGACTGGGTGGGGACGATGCTGAACCGGATTTCAGTACCCTCAGTTGGTTTGCCATGCTCTTCTCCGCTGGAATGGGAATAGGCTTGCTCTTCTACGGTGTAGCCGAGCCGATGTTCCATTTCATGGTTCCCCCGGTTCCTGCTGCCTCTGCTGCTGAAGCTGCACAGAATGCCATGAAGTATACCTTTCTCCACTGGGGGCTGCATCCTTGGGCAATCTATGCCTTGGTTGCTCTTGCCTTGGCGTTCTTCAGTTTCAACAAGGGACAGCCACTATCCATTCGATCGATTTTCTACCCGATTCTTGGAGAGAAGATCAACGGAGGATGGGGCAACCTGATCGATATCCTGGCGACCATTGCTACGTTGTTTGGTGTAGCAACCTCCCTCGGGTTTGGTGTACAGCAGATCAATGCAGGACTGAATCACCTCACCGGTCTTGAGCAGAGCCCTCTTGTTCAGCTGTTCCTTATTGCAGGGATCACCACGATTGCCACAATCTCGGTAGTCAGGGGTCTTGATGCCGGTATCAGAAAGCTCTCAGAGCTCAATATTTGGCTCGCTTTATCCTTGTTGGTGTTTGTGTTCATCTTTGGCCCCACGCTTTTTATTGCAAACGGGTTTGTCGAGAATATTGGTGCATATCTAGCCTCCTTCGCTGAGATAGCTACTTGGAATGAAACATTTGAGAACTCTTCCTGGCAGAATGACTGGACTGTTTTCTACTGGGCTTGGTGGATTGCTTGGTCTCCCTTTGTAGGCATGTTTATCGCTCGTGTATCCAGGGGTAGGACCATCAGGGAATTCCTCATGGGAGTACTCTTGATCCCGACGCTTGTTACCTTCTTGTGGATCACTGTATTTGGAAACTCTGCCCTCTATATTGACCTATTCAAGGGAGGTAATCTCGGCCAAGGGGTAACTGAAAATGTTCCACTTTCTCTCTTCCTTCTGTTGGAACACTTCCCGCTCTCTTCCGTCCTTTCTGTTCTTGGGGTATTGGTGGTGGTGAGTTTCTTCGTCACCTCATCTGACTCCGGTTCCATGGTAATCGATATCATCACCGCTGGTGGTAATCCCGATCCACCAATTCCACAGCGTCTTTTCTGGGCGATCCTGGAAGGTGTGGTGGCTGCTGCTCTGCTGCTCAGTGGAGGACTTGTAGCGCTCCAGTCGGCGGTCATTGCAACTGGGCTCCCTTTTGCGGTGGTACTGCTTTTGCTTACCTATAGCCTTAAGAAGGGCCTGAACGAGTATACCGGGGTGCAGACGTTCTCTGTGAAAACGGGAAAACTGAAGGCCCGCCATTTCCAGATTGAGAGTGGTGAAGCTCCTCTTGTGAGATTCCATAAGAAAGCCAAGAAAAAACAGCAGGAGGAAACGGATGTTTAAGCAGATCAGCCAAAAATATGCAGGTGGATGCTTTTTCTTGTTACGACAACAACAAGAAGATGTGGTGGTCTTTCTGGGAACGGCCTTCCTCGTGCATGAACAGGGATATCTCCTTACTGCCACCTACTTGCTGGAAGAGAACTATGAGGGGTTGATGGTAGCTCGGCCCAGCAATCCGGAGGCGTTTTCTCCGCTCAGTCTTGATGTGGTCCAGGCAATTCCTGTGGAGGTTGTCAAAGCCGATCATACAACCAATACAACGCTGCTTCATTTCACGAAGCCCCTGATCATCGATACCCCTGACCATATAGTAGGTAATGTTGAATTCGTGCATCTGGGTTCATCGGTATTAGGATTTGGATTCCCTTTCGGACATGAGGACCTACAGAACCTAGCTGTACAGAGTGGAATTATTGCCTCAAAAGTTTCATTAAGGGATTCTGTGAATCTTTTCCTGTTCGACCGAGCCATGCATACGGGAATGGCAGGAGGTCCGCTTGTGAATTATGATGACGGGAGAGTCATTGGAATCATGATGGGCCTCTTTGTCCCAAAAGAAGAGGGTGGGGATTTTGTCCGAGGTACCCTTCCAGGGTATGAATCGAGTTTCAGTTATGCAATCTCGATCGAGTATGGAAAGGCTATGCTTGAGGAGTTGGGATTGACGCTGCGATAGTTTCCATCTGTTGCAATTTTCTAGAAATAAGAGCACTGTTTGAACTGAACAGTGCTTATGTTTTGTACGAGGAACTGCATTGTTGAGCGATGCCATTTCTGATCATCAAAAAGTGGATTGCTTCTTCACATACGCTTTTCGATTGCCTACGATCATCTGGGTACCGCTGCTTGCATGGTTCAGCTAAAACCCATGGATAGTCCCCTCAGTCTTCACCAGATACACTTCAATACCCGTCTTTTGGGGGCTCTTTGCGTACTCGATTGCCTCATTCCTGAGACAGTCGAACGCAATGACCTCAATATACATATTTGGCTGTTCCTCCAATGAGGTCATCTCATGTGGTGAAGTGTATGAATCCTTTTACCCTGGAGGTGGAGTTTCGACATCTTGGCATTGAGCTTTGCATTCCAGATAAGGATATCAACATATTTCTGCATGGAATCAGTGGATAGCCTTGCGTCCAGGACCGGATATATAAGCATCTGGAACAGTGGCATCTGTTTTGGGCTATCCCTGACCAGATGCGTTAACCCGGCAGACAACCCACCTCCAACACTATTGCCATGGAGTGCGATACGTCCAGGGTCGATGGAGAGTTCCTGTGTATGTTCAGCAATCCAGCGATAGACTGGGAAGCAGTCTTCCAATACACACGGGTATGGATACCTTGGTGTCAACCGATAGCCGGCCATGACCACCTTGCAGGAGCATCCAATGCCCTTTTGCAAATCCTCAACCAAATAGCGAACTCAACTATACACTACTGTCACTCACTACAGGGTATCATAAATTCAAATCTCAGCATACGGTAAGGAGATGCACAGGAAAGATTACAACCCTGTTTTCAATCCAAGTATGCCTTGAATGCAACACTGCTGAAGGGCCAACTTATGGTGTGATGTGTCCAGTAGCCAAGGTATTCAATTGGGAATAGCTAAAGCTATGCAATAGGACAGGTGTCTGATTGTTTATCTGTCATAGGGTAGGGGATACCCCCATTTGCCCGGATCACCTTTATTTCGGGACGAAGTTTCACATGTTCCGGGAAGTCTTCCCAGTTGCCATCCAGCCGTTTGAGAAGAAGGGTGGAGACTTCTCGACCAATCTTTTCACAAGGTTGTGCAACTGCATAATGGCAGAGCTTGAGCAGTGGAGCATAGCTGAGATAATCAAAACTTGCGAATACCAGGTGTTCCAGCTGATGGGGTGGGAGCATCTCCAATGCCTGGATGGTTGCACCCAGGTGCAGGGAATCATTGGCAATGAAAAAGGCTTCAGGATAATCTACTTCGCGAAGTGCTTGCCTGATGAGATACCGTCCAGAGGCCTGGGTCATAGCATCCTGATGATAGACAAATCGATTCTCGACTTTCAGACCTTGTTCTTTCATTGCCTCCAGATAGCCGTACAATCGTTCATGTGCCGTATGTATGCTGAGATCCCCTCCGATATATCCGATTCTCTTATATCCTTCATGCTTGAGCGCCATGATCATCTGACGAACCCCATATCGGCTGTCGGTTTCCACAAAATCAACCTTGAGTCCTTCGATGCATCGGTCGACCATGACCAATGGGATCCTTGACAATGCGTTTGTCTGGAAGTGCCGGCCATCTGCCCCTGCAGGCATCACCACAATCCCATCCACGTTTCGCTCAATGAATATCTGGAGTTTTCGCTTCTCTTCTTCCACTGAATCGTTGGAAGATGTGATGATCAATGAATATCCGTGGGGAGCCAGGCAGCGTTCAATGGCCTCAACCACTTCCATGAAGAAGATGTTGGAAAGTTCTGGGGCGATAATACCGATTGTCTTGGTATGCCGAAACTTGAGAGAACGTGCCACTTCATTACGGTTATAGCCAAGCACATCCATGGCATCCAATACTTTTTTCTGTGTGTGTATGTTTACAGTTTCCCCATGGTTGAGTACACGGGAAACTGTAGCAATTGACACATTCGCCGCTCTTGCAACATCTTTGATGGTAGGGGATGCCATGATGGTCTCCTGAGAAAAAAGGGCCAGCCGGTACAAATGCCGGTGACCCTTCCAAACTTATGAGATGCAATCTCTGTTCAACGGTTCATCAATCGTAGATCAAACCCTTGATATCTGCATCATCCATGTTCTCGTAGTTGTAGAACTTTGCACCGGTGTCGACATCGGAAACCGGCTCACCCTTGTAGGCTTTGTATGCCAGTTCAACTGCCTTGTAGCCAATCTGGTAGGGGTCTTGGGTAATGGAACCGAGGAAGTACTGGTTACGAACGGCATTTTTCTGTGCAGCGCCTGCATCATATCCGATTACCACCACATCCTTGAATGCGGGATTACTCTTCAAGGTTGCCCCATCGTTGGTTGCAGCCAAAAGACCCTTGACCGTTGCCTCGTTGGAACAGAAAATTCCCAGGATATTGTCACTGGTCACCTTGTTCAGCATTGCCTGTGCTGCGTTGGTTGCGTCAGTCATGGCGGCAGAAGCGGGGACAATCATCTCAATGAAGACTTTTCTTCCCGTTGTTGGGCTGTCTGGGGCAATGTAAGCAGTGTTTCCGATTACTGCAATATCACTCTTGCTAAGCGAGGTCTTCTCATCAATCAGCTTGATCATGGTGTCTCTGAATCCCTTGCCACGGCTGAGCAACGATTCTCCCGAAGCATCCTGATTCATGACGACAATCTTGACAGGCTTGGCGATTGAGGCAGCCTCAATTCTGTCCTTGATCACTTCAAACATCTTCTCGGCAGCCATACCTGCTGCGGCATAGTTGTTTGTTGATGCATTCGCCCAGATGGAACCTTCTGGAGCTTCCGGTACACCTGAGTCAAATCCAATGACAGGAATACCTTGATTCTTGGCCTGTTGGAGCTGGTCAAGTACGCTACTGGTATTCAAGGCCGCCAAGGCAATTGCAACAGGGTTCTTTGCCATTGCATTGTTGAGCATCTCGACCTGGATTTGTACATCACTTTCTGAAGGAGGACCTTCAAAGGTAATATCAACCCCATAGTCTTCCGCAGCCGCATTGGCACCCAGTTTCACTTGCTGCCAGAAATCGTGTTGTTCTCCTTTTGAAACAACAGCGATATAAGGCTTTTGCTCCTTTACTCCTTCCGCAAACAGAACAGTGGAAGTAATCAACACGAGAACCATCAGAACGCCTAAGGTCTTCTTCATAACTAATCCTCCTATTTTCTACCGGATCAAATAACCCGGATTTGCTATATACAACGGATATATTCCGTTATCATTTCAAGAATTCCTTTTCCCTCTTACGCAGGGCTGCTCTCTGCGCTTTTTCTTCCCGTTTCAGGACACGATATTGTGTATGCATTTCCAGACGAAGCTTCGCTAGTTTTTTCTCCAACGCTGTTTTGGTTGCAGGATCAGCAGAGGTCATCTCTGCCTTCAGTTGAGAGATCCTCAACAACATCTCCTCCTTGTACCTGTCAGCCTCGGAGAGGATGCGCACCTCTGATGATTTTTTCGTCCGATAAATATCGAGCATGACAGCGCCCAAAACAACCACACCGGTAAAGAATGTCTGGTATTGTGACTGCAGATCCATCGATGGCAATCCAGCGCGTAATACACTCATGATATACACACCAATCATTGTCCCAAAGACTGAACCCGCACCTCCGCTGAGACTGGTTCCCCCGATAACGGTTCCTGCTATGGCATACAATTCAAAACCCTGGCCTTGGGCCGGCATAACGGTGGTGTAGACAGCAGCAAAGGCAATACCGCCGATACCGGCAAGGAATCCGCTGATCACATAGGCCATCATCTCCCATTTTGCGACATCAATACCACTGAGGCGTGCTGCCTCCTTGTTTGAGCCAACAGCAAAGATATATCGCCCCATTTTCGTCCTGGTAAGAATGATATATGCGATGAATGCTGTGCCGAAGAGTACGATGGCACCGGTGGGGTAGGATGTGTTGTCTTCAGCAATGAACTTGAAGATTCCTTTGAACCAGCTATCTTTTGCTCCACGAGCAGGGAAGGTGGCACTACGTACATTTGAGACGATTGAACCGGTACCCAAGCTGATCATCATGGTACCCAGAGTGGCGATGAAAGGTGGCAACTTCAGTCGGCTTACCATGATGCCATTGAAAAGGCCAAAGGATGTTGCAACCACAATGATGAGGATCAATGAAAGCCACATTGGCCATCCCCATGTCTTGTATGCTGTTCCACCGATGATTGTTGCTGCCATCATTACCGTGCCGCAAGAGAGATCAATCCCCCCTGTGATGATGACAAAGGTAACCCCGATGGCCAGGAACCCAATGTAGTAGGAAGAGTCAAGGATGTTTACCAATGTCGTATAGGAGAAGAAGTTCCTGCCAAAAAGTGAAAAGAATGCATAGATGATGACGAGAGCCAGTGGTGCAAGCAACTTTTGTAGATTCAATCCTTTCTTTTTATTCAACTCAACCATATCCTTCGTTTTCATCCAGGGTTACTCCTATCCATGTTGTGTAGCCAATTCCATGATCTTTTCCTGGGTTGCCTCTTCTATTGGAAGGAACCCAGTGAGTTTTCCTTCACACATTACTGCAATCCGGTCACTCATTCTCAGAATCTCATTCAGTTCACTGCTGATCATGATGATGGACTTGCCTTCCTTGACGAGTTCATTCATCAGGTGATAGATCTCACTCTTTGCCCCTACATCGATTCCCCGTGTTGGTTCATCGAAGATGAGGATGGAACAGTTCTTGATAAGCCACTTTGCGATAACCACTTTCTGCTGGTTTCCCCCAGAAAGATTTTGCACGAGTTGGTCCAGTGAGGGTGTCTTTATATTGAGTTTCTCTACATTCTCTGCAGCAATCTGATGTAGTTTGGAGCGGGGAAGGAAGAGGTTGGGGCAGAGGTCTTCATACGAAGCCATGATGGCATTGGATTCAACCGAGAGCTTGAGCGCCAGGCCATAACGTTTACGATCTTCTGATAGGTATCCAATGCCATTGAGTACTGCATCTTTTGGGCTTTCAATGATAGTCTTCTTTCCATCGATATAAATCGAGCCAGAGGCTTTATCGGCACCAAAGAGAGCACGCATGGTCTCAGTCCTGCCCGCACCCATGAGTCCAGAAAATCCAAGTATCTCACCCTTGTGCAACTCGAATGAGATGTTCTGTACAAGTTTGCCTGCATTGAGATTCTCGACCTTCAGGACAACCGGTGCACCATCAGGAACATTGCTTTTCGCTTTTGGCTGTTCATAGATGACCCGTCCAACCATCATGTTGATCATCTCATCCTTGCTTAACTCCTTGGTCAGTTTGGTCCCCACATATTCACCGTCCCTAAGTACGGTAACTCTGTCGGTGATGATGCCGATTTCATCAAGACGGTGGCTGATGTAGATCATACCAACGCCTTTCTTTGCCAAATCTTTCATGATGGCAAACAGGTCCTTGATCTCACGATCAGTCAATGCGGCAGTAGGTTCGTCTAGGATAAGAATCTTGAGATTATGGGAAACAGCTTTTGCAATCTCAACCATCTGTTGCTTGCCAACAGTAAGATCCCGTACCTTTTCTTCTGGGTCTATGGACATATTCAGATGAGCGAACAACTCCCTGGCTCTCTTGTTTTGTGCTTTCTCATCCAAAAACAAGCCGTGGTGTTTGGTAGTCTCTCGTCCGATAAAAAGATTTTGTGCTACTGTGAGATGCTCCATCATATTCAGCTCTTGGTGCACGATTGCAATACCTGCATCCAATGCTTCCTTTGGGCCCTGTGGATTGAACAGCTTACCCATATAATGGATTTCACCTGAGTCTTTTGGGAATATACCAGTGAGGGCTTTCATGAGCGTTGATTTTCCAGCCCCGTTTTCACCGACGATTGCATGAATCTCTCCCTCATGCAAATCGAAGTCCACACCCTTGAGTGCATGTACTCCGGCGAATCGCTTATCAATTGCTTTCATCGACAGGATTACGTTACTCATTTCCGTATCTCCTTGTACAATTGTATTATTTGCACGTCAATTCTTATCTGTCAAGGAAAAGTTGTAAACGTTTACAATAATACAATTTAGAGACAAGAAAACTTACCTTTGGTGATGTTTTATACTAATATGATGTGACCTCTTGTCAAATATAATCTTTGTTTTCTTTTTTCTCCAGTTTGCTCGAATACATGAAAAGGATTGATAGACAGCAAATCAGTTGTTCGGCACTTGACCATTCTGATATGCGTGGATTGGATACCATAGGCCAATGGTCCGCCTTCAGCCCTTTCTGTCTAGAAACGTGAATCACCACAGGGGTGTCAACATAGTTACATCGAAGGATGCACAATACGGGCAGGCATGGGATTTCAAGAAGGATGTCATTCTAGACGATATGACGTTGTATGCAAAATGGACGGGTAATGAGTATACGGTTACATTGGATAAGAACGGAGGTGAAGGAGGGACAACCAGTGTGAATGTACGCACTGGTGATGCCATGCCGTACGCAGTCGCACCCAAGAAGAGCGGATATTCATTTAAAGGGTACTATGAAGGGAAGGATGGCGAGGGGATTGCCTATTATTCTGATAAAATGAAGAGCCTAAAAGCATGGGACAAGTGTGATTCTACAACTCTGTATGCAAATTGGGGAATACCTATATGGATTTCTCCAATACCAATGCCAAAACGAATGCGAAAGGGCCACATATGGCGTTTGATGTAATCAATGACTGTGACAAATGACCTACTGACCAACAAGAAAACCTATGGAAAGAAGGTTGTTGTAGTTGGAACTGGCTTGGTCGGATGCAAGACAGCCTGTCACTGTACAAAGGTGCTCTCATTAGAAGATGGAAAGGTCATCTATGAGAAGGCCGGCAAGAAACATACCCTTGAAGCCGATACAGTAGCGATTGCTGCTGGATATAAGGAAAATAGGAGTTGTAAGATGCACTTTCTGACAAGGTAGACTGTACATTGCCAGGTGATGCCGAGTATCCAGATGATATTTTCTCTGCAGTGCACCATGGATTCGCTGTATCTGATCCTTTCATACACACAATTGCTCTACAATAGGAAGTGCTTTGCAGCACCTCCTATTCTTGCATAAAATGAGTAATAAGCACAAAAATATGGCGTTAAGAACAGTGACATGCTTCATTCAAGAAAAAAATAACGATTGCTCATATGAATACTTGACACTAGCAACTAATCATATTATTTTTTCTTCGTTCGTTACACGAGGAGTTATTAATGAAGAATGTATTGATCATAGGCGGTGTTGCAGCTGGTGCAACGGCAGCAGCAAGAGTACGTAGACTTGATAATGATGTGAATATCACCCTCTTGGAGGCTGGAGCAGATGTTTCGTTTGCAAACTGTGGCCTTCCTTACTACCTTGGCCGGGATATTGAATACCGGTCTTCCTTGATTCTTGCAAGTGAAGAGACGTTTCATGAGCAGTATCGCGTTAAGGTACATACCCATACAGAGGCACTTGCAATAGACCGTGAAAAGAAACAGGTCAAAGCATTGAATAACGTTACAGGAGAGGAGCATGTGTTTCCTTACGACTCCCTGATTCTCGCACAGGGGGGGAAGCCGGTCGTACCACCTCTCCCTGGTGTCAATAAGGAACATGTTTTCCAACTCTGGACCCTTGCAGATATGGACAGGATTGACCACTACATCAATGAGAAAGACCCTAAGAAAGCAGTAGTAGTCGGCGGTGGTTTCATAGGCCTGGAGATGGTTGAGGCACTCACCAAGCGCGGGATCGCTGTAACACTGGTAGAGATGGCACCCCAGGTAATGCCCAACCTGGAAGGGGAGTTTGCAGGGTTTATCACGAAGGAACTATTGGACTATGGTGTGAAGCTCAAACTGGGTAAATCTGTAGAGGCCATTGAGGACAATAAGGTGCTTATCAATGACGGTACCTCCATCGATACTGATTTTGTCCTGCTTTCAGTAGGTGTTCGTCCTACATTGCAACTTGCAAAGGACTCAGGTCTTGAGATAGGTTCTTCTGGTGGACTCAAGGTTAATGCACAGATGTGCACCAGTGATCCTTCCATCTTTGCTGCTGGGGATATGGTGGAAATCTCCCACAATATCCTTGGGAAAAATGTGAGGATGCCACTGGCAGGGCCTGCAAACAGACAGGGAAGAATTGTTGGAGAGAATGCTCTTGGAGGGAACCGTACCTACAAAGGTGTTTTCGGTAGCTCGATCGTAAAAGTATTTGAGGCTATTGCCGGTTCTACAGGGTTGAGTCTAAAGGCAGGGAGGGATGCAGGTCTCGATGTTGATGCTGTGGTCGTACACAAGGCAAGTCATACTGCGTATTACCCAGGTTCAGAGAAAGTGAGTTTGATGCTCGTTTTTGATAAAAAGACCAAGAAAGTGCTTGGGGCCCAAGTCGCTGGACGGGTAGGAATAGATAAGAGAATCGATGTTATAGCAACTGCAATTGCAGGTGGCCTGACACTTGAAGATCTTGCGGAACTCGACTTGGCCTACGCTCCTCCGTTCAACTCACCGAACGGCCCTGTAAACATGGCCGCATTCACTGCAATCAATCACAACAGTGGGTTCAGCCCCTCTGTTCTGGCACAGGACTTCGAACACTTCGTCATGGAACAGCAGCCTATTGCAATCGACCTTCGTGATCCTATCAGCTATGGAAAGGCCAATCTACGCGGTACCAACAACTTGAGTCAGGATATGATCAGGGAGAATCTGGACAAGATTCCCAAGGAGAATCCGATCATCCTCATCAGTGATGATGGGCAGAAAGGTCACGTAGTACTCAGAATGCTCAAGGGTGCAGGGTTCGACCGTGTGTTTAACCTGAGTGGTGGCTATATCAGTCTAGAGCGACATGCCAGAGCCATTGGTTTCCAGTATCTTCAGGTCGGAAAGTATCCGATTGTAAAAAAATCTGTAGAGGATTCCAAGGAGACGAAGAGAGAAGAAGCTGATGAATCTGTAGCACTTGCTTCTGAAGGTCCGATTGTGCTTGATGTCCGTACCCCGATGGAATTTGAGATGGGTGCATACCCAGGTGCCATCAATGTTGGACTCGATTCCCTGCAGGAGTGGGCTGAAGGCATTGAAGACAAAGATCGAGAGATCATCATCTACTGTGCTTCAGGAGCCCGTTCCAGCTATGGCATGCGTATCCTCAACCAGATGGGATTCACCAACGTGGAAAATGGTGGTGGTCTGCATAATATGATGGCCAGGGGGTAATCATTCTGTTTGTAAACAAGCCTGGTTTTCCCGATTGACGGGAAGACCAGGCTTGTTCTTCCTATGCCAAGTCTCGTATGTATGGTATATGGCCTTTCATGAAAACCATGAGAAATCTTCTGATCCTCAGCTTTGCTCTTTTGCTTGGGCTGCTTTCTTCTTGTGCCTCGACACAACTATCCAGTGATATTGATATGTCTGATCCCGGAAGAGAGGACCTACAGGTCCTTATGACTACCCTTGAGAATAATCATCCTGATCTGTATAGCGTGAACAAAGAAAAGGACTTCAAGGCATTATATGAGGAAATATTGGTATCGGCTCTCCAAATGGAAGATATTGAATTCTATATCGCCTTGTGTGAACTCGTTGCCCAGGTTGGTGATTCCCCTACAATGATTGGATTTCCCAAGGACATCGCTGCAAGCTTGCATGCGCTTCCCATCCAGATTGCATATGTCAACAATGCATGGCGCCTGATTGTGGTAGAGAAGAGCAAAGAACCAATGCTTGGTTCTGAAGTGCTCAATTTCAATGGGGTGTCCATTGAGCAGATAATGGAAAGGGCGGAACCTCTGGTTGGTATGATAATCAGGTATGGTTCAACCAGAATGTTTCCCAGCTACTCAACGTTGCAGAGTTCTACACATATGTAGGAATAACAGAGAATCCTAGTGATCCCATTACGCTTACCATCGACCACCACACCGGTCAGAATGTTTCTTCATCTTCAATCACACCAATTTCAATCACTGAGTTTTTCCAGAAAGAGTTCGTGACTCTGTATGACAATCCTTCCAGTACCGGTAGTGCACGTGTCTACTACCGGACTGAGTTTTTGGACACACAAGAAGATATACTCTTCATCCGATACAATGGCTGTGCCTCTGACCCTGCTTTCCCCATCGATGCCTTCATCGAGGAGACCTTGGCTCTTGTATCCTCCAAGAAACCTGCCAAGATCATTGTTGATCTCAGATATAATGGAGAAGGCGACTCAAGCTTGGCAGAACCCATGATTGATGGATTGGCAGTGTATCAGAGAGCACAGGGTTTTACCCTGGATGTGTTGATTGGAGAGCGTACACTCTCTTCTGCCCTGATGAATGCAGTACAACTCAAGCAGCGCTCAAACGCAACGCTTGTGGGAACTCCCACGGGAGGGAGCGTGAATCACTTTGGGGAAGTGAAGACCTTCACCCTTCCCCATAGTGGGATTCCCGTACAATACTCGACAACGTTCTTTGTCATGGACAAGTCACATCAGGGTGGTTCCCTACAACCACATGTATCGGTTACTGCCACTGTTGAGGATTTACTCTCGGGAGTTGATACCGTGGTTCAGACACACATCGAATGATCGGGGTTAGTACACTGGAAAGAGCATGGAAGGGCGAACCTGTTTCCCTATCTGTCAATATTGTGTATCGATTCTTGATATACCATATATTCTGGTTAAATGGTCTGAATTACCATGCATAT
>NZ_JBFXGH010000045.1:0-16475 GCF_050178175.1 Sphaerochaeta sp. | reverse complement strand
GTGGCCCCCTGCAATCTATGGGATGGCACTTGCAACAGAAGCCTTGATACCTACTTTGCGGGAGGCAAGGGAGTCACTGCAGACTTTGTGCTTAAAAGTGGCGCTGTCTCGGTTCTCCGCATCGATTCAGCAAGGGGTGGCTATCGAATATTCCTCCAAAAGGCTACAGCAGTTCCCATGGAAAAGTTGCTGAAGGGGACGTACATGAAGGCGATCTTTGATCGACCGGTCAAAGAGGTGCTTGATCTGGTGCTGGACAATGGCCTTGCCCATCACTCATCGGTGGTCTATGGGGCCTATATCAGGCCATTGGAGCTGGTGGCAAAGCTGAAAGGGTGGAACGTCATCCAATAAGGGGTAAATAAGTTTGCATTTCGTGCAAACCTACGATACAAAAGGAGATTGTTATGATGAAAAAATCACGACTCATTGCAGTGTTGCTTCTACTCTGTTTACTGTCACCGTTGACAGCACAAGGGCAAGCGGAAAGTGGGCAGCAAAAGGAAATCGAACTGAGATGGGCAAGCATCTGGGTGGGAAATGACAGCAAGGCCCCTGCCGTGGAAGCCTTGGTGGAAGAGTTCAACACCAAGAATGCCGGTAAGATCAAGGTGGTTATCGAACCACAGCCTGATTACAATGCCTACGAGCAGAAAGTTCGTACCAGTTTGGCAGCAGGCCAGGCCCCGGCTGACATCTTCACGATCAAGTTCAATCCGACAACGGCAACCTTCTATCAGTCAAACCTTCTGATGGACTTCCAGGGAAAGCTTGATGATGCATGGAAGGCTAACTTTGATGGTGGTTCCTTGGAACAGTCCACTGTTGACGGGATGCTCAAGAGCTTGCCGATGGAGACAGCCATACTCCCGATTTGGTACAACATGGATGCATTGAACAGTGTAGGTGTCTATGAAGTGCCAGCCACAGAACAAGAGATGTTTGCAGCATTTGACAAGCTTAAGGCTGCAGGTATTGCCCCTACCAGCCAGATGACGGGCGACACCAATGCCTGGACCAGTATGATTTGGTTCAGCCATTTTGCAGTCTCCCTCGGGGGACCGAATGTTTGGGACAAGCCCTTTACCGATCCAGCGTTTGTAGAAGCGGCCAAGTTGATCAAGAGGATGATCCAGGAGTATTCCACCGCTGACGCTGTTGGTCTTGGCGCTGGTGGAAGTGGTGGTCATTTCCTCGCTGGTCGAACCGCCGTCTTTTCCAATGGTCCATGGTATGCAGGAAGAGCAGACCTCGCCGCCACTCCTTTCTTTGATTCGATCAAGATCGGTGGATTGCCAGCGGTTGGTGAGTATGAGGATATCATGATCAGCCGTCTACAGGCAAATATCTGTGCAGCATCCAGCAAGGACGCAGCCAAGGAACAGGCCATCGTGGACTTCCTGAAGTTCTTGACCGATCCCTCATCCATTGCAAAGATTGCTGAGACCAGTGGAGCCATGTTCGCAATCAAGACTGACTATCGACCGGTAAACAACCTACAGAAGCAGTTCTACGATGTGAATGCAGCTGCATCAACCACAGCTTTTGACCTGGAAGCTGCTCTCGGAGCTGAGGTTACCCTCGAGTTCGCCCAGCAACTTGGAGCACTTGCCCTCGATAGGATCAGCGCAGAGGAGTTCTGTGCACTGGTCGACCGCAAGATCGAACGCTGATAGATGAATGTACATCATGCTGTCGCCTTCGGGCGGCAGTATGCTATCTTTCTCTCTAGGAGTCCACGATGCAAGCAGTTGGTACACGAAATCGATGGATATGGAGTGCAAGAATACTCTTCTTGCTTCCCGTTTCGCTACTTTTCTTTTTCTTCTTCATTTATCCCTTCTTCTTCACTGTCTTTACCAGCTTCACCAGTTGGCGGGGTATCGGGTCGATGGAATTCAATGGAGTGAAGAACTATGTAAAGTTGATAACGGACCCCACCTTTCAGAAAGCCTTGGGAAACAATATCATCTGGGCTCTCTCACAAGGCTTGATCCAGGTTCCTCTGGCCTGTTTGGTTGCCATGATTCTGGTGCGTAAGCCATTTGGCTGGAGAGGGCTGAGAACCATCTACTACCTTCCCAATGTCATCTCTACAGTTGCCCTTGCAATGGTCTGGGTTGCCATTTACAACGTCGATGGACCCTTGAATGCAATCCTTGCCAGCCTTTTTGGGATGGAAAAGCATAACTGGCTGGGAAATCCTGATACCGCCTTGTTCTCCGTGATCTTCCAGACAGTCATCTATATCGGTTACTTCATGATTGTCCTGTTGGCATCAGCGATGAATATTCCCCGGTCACTCTATGAAGCAGCCGAGATCGATGGGGCCAGCACCTTGGCCCAGGAAATCAATATCACCCTGCCCATGCTCCGTGGTACCTTGATCACCACCATGACACTCGCCATGGCGTACGGGATGCGCCACTTTGAGGCGACGTTCCTGATGACCGGTGGCGGGCCGGCGTATGCAACCACCACCATGGGAATCGACCTGTATCTGAAAATGGATGCCTTGCGCTATAGTGAGGCCTCGACCAGCGGGGTGTTCCTCATCATCATGGGGACATTGGTCATTACCTTGCTACGGAAACTCTTTGGTTCCTCGGACCCCATGAGTGAAATGGCACAATAGGAGCACATCCAGATGAAACATACCCCAGCATCAATCATCGGCAACACGCTCAAATGGATTCTCTTGGTCAGCTTGCTCGCTTTTGCATTGCTTCCCTTGCTCTGGCTGCTGATCAGCTCACTGAGAACCAATCTTGAACTGCAGACCAATCCGTTTGGATGGCCACAGAAGTTCCAATGGGTCAACTACGCCAATGCATTATCCATGGCAAGTCTTCCTCGATTACTGATTAACTCAGTGGTTGTAGCAGTCGTGACCGTGGTGCTGAACAGCCTGGTAACCTCCATGGGAGCATTCATACTTTCCAGGGAACATTTCAAGGGAAGGGACATCATTTATACCATCCTCACCGCCGGAGTCCTGGTACCGGTGATCTCCTTCATGGTTCCCTATTTCTCCATGATCACCCGCAGTGGTCTCTACAACACCTTGCTTGCCTTGATACTTGTCTATACTGCAGTGAATATTCCTGTTTCCATATTCCTGGTGACGGCATTCATGAAATCCATCCCCAAGGAGTTGGAGGAGGCTGCCATCATGGATGGGTGCGGCTTTTTCAAACGTTTCTCCATGATCATCCTTCCGCTCTCCCGCTCTGGAATCGTAACGGCAGCAACATTCTGTTTCATCTACTCATGGAATGAATTCGTCATGGCGATGTTGCTGACCAGTTCCATAGAGTCCAGGACCATACAGCTCGGGATCAAGTTTTTCTCCAGCCAGTTCATTACCGATTACAGCAGCATGTATGCAGCGGTCATTATCACGATCATTCCCAGCATCATTGCCTATGTGTTCCTGCATGACAAGATCATTGGTGGATTGACTACAGGTGGAGTGAAGGGGTAGGCATGTTCAGTCATACAAATCAGGATGGGATTCTCTCGGTTTTCTTCAACCAGGTGAAAATCCTTGAACATACGCAAGAGCATCCTGTCTTGATGCTCCAAAGAAACAATGCAACGATTGACATGTACCGAGGCAACTACTTCATCGAGGAGAGTGTTGAGGAAACACTGGCTTTGGATACCTGTACCATCAGCGAAGCCTATGTAGAGGGCAGGGGTGTGTGTATCCTGCATTTTTCCGGGGGCATGTATCACCTGACATGTGAACTCAGTGAACAGGATGGTCGACTGATCATGCGCTTCTCCCCGCTTCCACAGCCCTATAACCGCCTGGTCCTGCACATCTTTGCCGAAGAGAGGGAGCACATCTGGGGATGTGGTGAACAGTTCTCTTATTTTGATCTCCGTGGACGAAACTACCCGCTATGGACCCAAGAACAGGGAGTTGGAAGAAACAAGCATACTCCCATCACCCAGATTGCTGATGAGAGGGACAGGGCAGGGGGTGATTACCACACCACGTTCTATCCACAGACCACCTTTGTTTCAAGCAGGGGGTATTTCCTCCACGCAAACACCGACGGCTATGCTGACTTCGATTTCTCCCAAGATCATGTTCATCGGTTGTTGTTCTGGGAGGTTCCCTCTTCCCTGGTGATCTCGGTAAAACCATCGCTCTTGGAAGTTGTCAAGGATATCTCCGCCTTGTTGGGTCGCCAGCCATTGCTCCCTGACTGGGTCTATGATGGCATCATACTGGGAATCCAGGGAGGAACGAGGGTACTCCTGGATAAGCTGGCATCGATGGAGGCTTTCTCCACACCGGTAAATGGTATCTGGATCCAGGATTGGCAAGGGGAAAAATACACAAGTTTTGGAAAGCGACTTTGCTGGAACTGGCAGTGGGACAAGGAACTCTACCCTGGTTTGGATGGTGTGATCGATGCATTGAAACAACGTGGGATAGGTGTGCTCGGCTACATCAACCCCTATGTACTCAAGGACTACCCGTTGTTTACTGAAGCAGCAGGGAAAGGGTATCTTGGCAGGAACAGCCAAGAGGAACCCTACCTGGTGGATTTTGGTGAGTTCGATGCCGGGGTGGTGGACTTCACCAACCCTGAAGCAGTCCGGTGGTATGAGAAGGTCATACAAGACGAGATGATCAGTCTGGGCTTGCGTGGTTGGATGGCGGACTTTGGAGAATATCTCCCCCATGATATCATGCTTCACAATGGAAGATCGGCACTCCTGGAGCATAACCCTTGGCCAGGGTATTGGGCACAGGTGAATAAGCAAGCAATTGCCAAGGCAGGGAAAAGCAATGAGATTCTCTATTTCATGCGCTCTGGTTCTGCCCTGAGCCTGTCATCCTGTCCCATGATGTGGGCAGGTGACCAGAATGTTGACTGGAGTGAGGATGATGGCCTTCCCTCAGCTTTATGTGCAGCGCTATCCCTGTCCATGAGTGGGATGGGATTGCATCATAGTGATATTGGTGGGTATACCACACTCTATGGGATGAAACGGAGCAAGGAGCTGCTGCTCAGGTGGTGTGAGTTTGCTGCCTTCACCCCACTGATGAGAACCCATGAAGGTAATCGCCCAGCGGAAAACTGGCAGTTCGACTCAGACGAGGAAACCATCCAGTTCTTTGCGCGGATGACCAGGCTTCATGCAGCGTTGAAACCTTACCTCCAGGATGTAGTGCGGGAGAATGCTGAACAGGGTATTCCTGTCATGCGGCCTCTCTTCCTGCACTATCCAGAGGAAGCCTTCTTCAGCAACAAGGATTCTTATCTTCTGGGAAGGGATCTGTTGGTTGCCCCTGTGTTGAAGGAGGGCGTGGAAAGCAGAGAACTGGTACTGCCCAGTGGGAGGTGGATCCACTTCTTCACCAAAGAAACCTTCCAAGGAGGACATTGCATCGTGGATGCACCCCTTGGTATGCCTCCAGTCTTCTTCCGCGAGGAGAGTGCTTTTGCTTCACTCTTCCACTCGATCAGTACAGGAATGGAACAGCAGCCTTGAGCGTGGATTTTGGAATGAAAATCTCAATCAGGTTCAGGCTCTGGCTCTTAACCATATACAGGATGGTGTTCAGGGTACTCTTGGCAACTGCGTACCAGCCAGTGGCTTTCTCGGGTTGCGTGACCTCGTTGGTAGGATCTGCATTGAAGGCCTCGCGGTCAGCTCTACTCACCTGGAATGTATTGAAATCCCAAGCTCCCACATCATATTCCGCCTCAAGTCCTGCCTCCTGAGGATCAGGTAAACGGTGGAAGAAATCTATGCCGGTAATGGTTTCAATTTCATCTACACTGGTGGCGAAATCCTCAAGATCCTTTTTCGACCCCTCATTGGGGAGCAGAAATGCAATGGACTTGAGCTCTGGCTCCCGGTAATCCAGGATTACCTTGTAGTACTGGTTTGGTATGGAGACTTCATTGTCTCCAATGGTGTCATATGGGCCATCAGTCAGGACAGGACCGGTGACAACGTAAATACTTCCTTCTGTATCGGCAAAATTCCGTACTGTTGCCTCCAGCTTGCTCCATATGCCCCGGTTGAACTGTCCTTCCTGTGGGCTCATGTTGCTGAGGTAGAAAGAACCACTCATAGCCTCTTCTGACCATGAGAGGTCCGCTGCAGGAATCAGGTGTCCTCGGTCATATCCGCTTCCCCGGTAGTCGTCCAATGATGCAGATTCGCTGGGAACCGAAGGATCGCTCCTGAAATCATCTCCACGCTCATATATCCCGTACAGTTCGCTCCGGGTAAGCTCATAGGCTACCCAACGCGCTTGTTCATGCTCTTCATCGTAGAGGAGGGTGTATCCCGGGTGGGTGACCACTATATCGGTTGGGGAGTAAGCTGGTAGTTCCAAATCAGGAATCCCCGGAGTCGAGGTCTGTATATATTCTTGTTCGTTCGGTGCCAAAATAAGGGTCAGCACCCAGGTAACTACCAGTATCACGAGGAGAATCAGGATTCTCTTCCCCCGTTTTTTTGCCTTGTTTGTACGCCTTCCCATGATTTCCTCCCCAAATTTACCTACTGCAACAAGGAGAAGGTTACCTGCCTTCACCCTGCCTCTAGAGTGGTAACTACGCAATTGCTTGTAGGTTACGAGCGAATGTAGATGATGATACCCTGTTTCGGCACTCTTGGTGAAGGATAGTCACCCCTCAGCAAGTGGTCAGGTTGCCTTGTACCCCTCGGGTACACCGTAGGAAGTGGGTTGTACACCAAGCTTAGGATTGTGGTTGATCCGATCGCAATGGAGACAAGGATCAGGGTTGGTGCAGGGTAGGAAAATGATCCATCTGGAGTTGCCGCCTTTTCATCGAATTTCCGCAAGGTCTCTGGGGCTGGATTGCAATGAAGTGTCAAGGTTCCTGATTCATGCCACTGGGGGCAAGTGTGGTTGCTTTGAGGCTGAGATTGTGGTCCTCATCTCCTATCTGTTCGATGGAAAACTTCGCACACTCCTGCGTTGTGAGAATATGGTTGATGACTGTCCATGGTAATCCTCATTCCGGCTAGGCACCTCTTCCCAAAATACCTTCCAATAGGGTATGGTATGGCATCCATGAAATACTTGATACAGCTTGCACTTATTTTTGGTCTCTGCCTGGTGGGGGATGTCATTTCCTCGGTGCTTCCGTTTACGCTTCCTTCCAGTGTGATCAGCATGTTGCTGATTCTTGTACTGCTCTCCAGTGGGTTGCTCAAGGAGTACCAGATACAAGAGAGTGCTGACTTCATGCTCAAGAACATGACGTTCTTTTTCATCCCTCCTGTAGTAGGGATCATGAGGTACTCCTCATTGGTCCAGAGTATCTGGTGGCAGTTGCTGGTCGTGAACCTGGTCTCGTTGTTTGCTTGTTTTGCAGCGAGTAGCTGGACAGTGGTCCTGGTGCAGTTCGTGCAGAAGAGCATAAGGGAGAGAAAACATGCTTGAGATTCTTAGCTCTCCATTGTTTGGGATCTCCCTCTCGGTCTTTGCATTCCAAGCTGGACTGTTCATCAATAAGAAACTGAAAAACCCTTTGGCAAACCCCTTGGTGATTGCCATGCTGGTCATCATTGCTGTCCTGCTCCTTTTTGATATTCCCCTGGATGCCTATGAAGAAGGGTCCTCAGTCATCTATATGTTCCTTACCCCGGTCACGGCAGTGCTTGCTCTTTCAATCCACCGACAGAGGGATGTGCTGAGACGGGCTTTTTTCCCTGTGGTACTGGGGACCTTTGCCGGGGCTTTGGCCGCCCTTTCCTCTGTGGTGGTGACATGCAACCTGCTTGGTTTGGATAGGACAATTCTGGCAAGCCTGCTCTCTAAATCGGTTACAACTCCCATCGCCATCGCCTTGACTGAGCAGTTCGGAGGGCTTCCTGCCCTAACCATCGCTTCCACCCTTATCAGCGGGGTTGCCGGGAATTTGCTTGCCCCGGTGCTTGCAAAGCTCTTTGGAATAAAGGACCCTGTCGCACACGGGGTTGGCATTGGGGCCTGTTCCCACGCGCTTGGTACCAGCAAGGCCTTGGAAATAGGTGATGTACAGGGTGCCATGAGCAGCCTCTCTCTCTCCTTCTCAGCCCTTTGGACGGTTCTGCTTGCTCCGCTGTTTTTCTGATTTGATGATGCGCCCCATGGGGACAAAGCCCTCTCCAAGCGCCTGATAGGTCTCATGTACAAACATGAATGCCTTGGGGTCCTCTTCGTGCACAATCTGTATCAGGTGGTTGATCTGTTGGTTGTGAACCACAGCCAGGAGGAGTTTCCTCTCCTTCTGGGTAAAGACACCAACACCGTTTATCAGGGTTCCTCCATGTCTCAGCTCCGTGATGATACGCTTTCCAATTGCCTCATGCCTTTCACTGACGATATAGGCTGTTTTTGCGTATTTGGTCCCAAGGTTCATTACCATGAAATTCACCATCTGTCCTGAGATGTAGAGCGTGATGATCGCAAAGAGAGCACGCTCCAGTCCAAAGACAAGCGCACCTGCGATAATGATAAGCCCATCGCAGAGGAAGAGAGCTGTTCCCATGGCAAGCGGTGTATAGCGACTGATGATCTGGGCAAGGATGTCTGTACCTCCGGTATTTGCCCCTGAGCGCATTACAATACCAATGCCACCCCCAAGTAGGACTCCTCCAAAGATAGCTGAGAGAAGTGTATCCATCCTATCCACGTAGGGTAATACCCCGTCATAGTTGGTAAGTTGGCCCATAAGGCTGACCCAAAGACTGAGCAGTATCGTTCCTGCAAGGCTCTTTGCTCCATAGAGACGACCAAAGATTCTCAGTCCTATGAAAAAGAGCGGAAGACTGATCAGGAGCATGACCAATCCTGTATCGAAGCCTGTTACATGGTAGAGAATGGTGGCAACGCCGTTTACCCCTCCACTGGCAATCCTTGCAGGAGTGATGAACAGGGCAATTGCGGCGCCTGCCACTGCTGTGCCCAGGACAAGATAGAGCGCCTCTAAAATGAGGCGCCCGGTGTGTGATTGTTGCATATCAGCATACATCCTATTGTACATACTTGATCAATGTCGCTCGAATTGCTCCCTTTCCTGCTATCAACTCAGTAAAGTAGGAGAGCACCAAGTCTGCCATGCCAATCTCTGGAAGGTTGACACCCCAGATGGATTCATCCTTGAGCAACGCTTCCAATGCAGGGAAAGGACCACTCATCCCAATCTTGATATCCTTGAGATAAGCCTGTACCTCTTCAAGACGTGGGTCGGGGCTTGGGGTGAACGGATTGAGTTCATCATCCAGTCCCATGAGATAACGCAGCCATCCAGCGAATACCAAGGGAATGAGCTTCAAGTCTTTAACGTCCAGTTGATCACTGGCAAGGTATGACTTGATGGTCTCGCCGAACCTGATCGCGAGTTTCTGGCTGGTATCAGTTGCAATTCGCTGGGGGGTATCCGGCATGAAGGGGTTTGGAAACCTGACGGTGAGCACTTCATCAATGAAAGCCTTGGGGTCAAGAATCTTGGGGTCGGTTACCACCGGCATCCCTTCCTCATACCCGATGATCTCCACCATCCGCTTCAACTGGGGATCCCTCATCTCCTCGCTGATGAGGGAGTACGAGAGCAGACAGCCATAGATGGCGAGGGTTGTATGGAGAGGATTCAAGCAGGTTGTCACCTTCATCCGCTCAACCTTGTTTACCGTATCCCTGTCAGTGAAGTAAACACCGACTTCCTCAAGTTGGGGCCTGCCGGCAGGGAAATCATCCTCGATGACCAGGTACTGTGGTTCCTCTGCATTTACGAATGCCGCTGTATAGGTGTTCTTGTCGGTGATAACCAGTGAGGTATCCTCAAACCCATCGGCCTTGAGCATTGCCTCAACCTTTGCATCGGGACGCGGGGTGATCTTGTCGATCATGGACCAGGGAAAGGAGACATCCCTCTGGAGGTATGAGAGGAAGCCCCCTTTCACCAGGGCTTTTTCTTCCCATGCCTGGGCAATGGTCATGACAGCGTCCTGGAGTTTTTCCCCGTTGTGTGAACAGTTGTCCATGCTTACAAGGGCAAGCTTACCCCCATCAGATAGATAGCGTTCATACATCAGTGAAACAAGCTTTGGGAGGAACATGGTATTCTTTTTTGGCCCTGAAAGAAGGTCCTGCTCTATTGCAGGGTGGAATGATCCATCCCCACGCTTGAGAGCATACCCCTTTTCCGTGATGGTGAAACTTACCATCTGAAGGGAAGGGGAGCGAAATGTCTTCTGGAAAAATGCCCACTCTTTGGTGAACTGCTGGTCACATTTGTAGGCAGCTGCGACAGAGGCAATGACCTCCTTGGCGATGGATCCATCACTCTTGAGGGTTACCATCAAGGTCATATTGTCGTGTTTCTCATAGACCTCGTCGATGATCTGGTAGTCAAAACCTTCCCCTACGATGATGCCTGTCTCTGCAAGGCCCTTGCTGAGAAGTTCCTGTTGGAGCGCTGCTGGGAAAATGCGGAAGATGTTCCCAGCCCCAAAATGCACCCAGGTAGGTTGCTTTTCCGTCTTCAGTATCATTGCTGAGCGGTCATAGGATGGCAGGATATACCCCTTGTCTTCCCATTCACTTCTGTTCTGTAATCCGGTATTGGTTAGTTTCATGAAGGCCTCCAGGTTTGTTGGTGCTGGAACTGAAGTGGCGCGTAATTCCTCTCCTGCTTGAAGTACTCAGGGTATCGACCAACCATCAATTCAGTTTCCTGCAATAGTTTTGAAAGGTGTTTATCCTCAAGGCTGAGGATGGCATCAAGTTGTTTATGCTTGAGTGCATTCAGCATCTGGCGGTGTTGCTCAATAATATCTGCCAGGACATTTTTCTGATAAAAGGAGAGAAGACGAATCCTGTGATGGTTTCCGCCTTGGGCGAGGATGATGTTCCAGATGCGTTGCATACCAATTGCCTGGAAGATGATTGAGTGAAAGGTATTGTCAGCTTCCAGGAATTTGATGAAATCATCCCCTATTGCATACGCTGCCTGTTCTTCAATGGCAACTTCCATTGCCTTGAAATGCTCATCACGTGCCACGTAGATGAATTTCTTGACTGCATGGTCTTCAAGGCTCTTACGCAAAAAGCGTTCCTCCTCAACCTGCTTCAGATTGATGAGCGAGACTCGCGTCCCTTTTTGTGGGAAAATATCAACCAGGTTGTCAGAGCTCAACCTCATGAGTGCATCCCTGACAGGGGAACGACTCACCTGCAACTGCACGGAGAGCTGTTGCAGGTTCAGCTCCTCTCCCGGCTTGAAGCGCAGGGAGAGAATTTCGTCCCGAAGGGTCTGATAGATTTCCTCAGATGCAGTAACGCGGACTATCTGTGCCATGCTATTTCCTCTGGTCATTTTTCTGGATGGCTTCATAGAGCCCGAGAATGTAGGATGCACCGAGTGCACGGTCATACAATCCATAGCCGGGCATTGCCACTTCTCCCCAGATCATTCTTCCATGGTCTGGTCGGGCTGGCCCTTCGAAACCGATGTCATAGAGTGCCTTCACGATCTCATAGAGATCAAAGGAGCCATCGCTGGAGAGGTGGGCAGCTTCCTCAAACACTCCTTCTCCAAAGTGATGCAGGTTCCTGATATGGGCAAAATGGATTCTTCCCGGTAGAGCGCGGATGATACCGGGAAGGTCGTTCTTTGGATTGGTTCCAAAAGATCCTGCACAGAAGGTGAGTCCATTGAATGGTGCATCAACAGCCTTCATGACCTTCTGGATTTTCTCCTTGCTGGTAATGATCCGTGGCAGCCCAAACACTGGCCAGGCTGGATCGTCCGGGTGGATTGCCATCTTGATCCCGTATGTCTCACAGGTCGGCTGGATTGCTTTGAGGAAATACACAAGGTTCTCAAAGAGTTTTTCATCAGAGACGTCCTTGTACGCTTCCATCAATTCCTTGATCTTGGCAAGGCGTTCCGGTTCCCACCCCGGCATCTCAAAGCCCTGGGCGCTGTTGTTCGTCTGGTCGAGGAAAGTTTGTGGGTCGATACTATCAACAACTTTCTGGTCATATGCCAATACGGTGCTTCCGTCACTTCTCCTCTTGGCAAGTTCAGTCCTGGTCCAGTCGAAGACCGGCATGAAGTTGTAGCAAACGGTGGTAATTCCTTCCTTGCCGAGGTTCTCAAGGGTCTGGATGTAGTTGGCGATGTATTTGTCGCGGTCCTCTCCACCGATCTTGATGGCGTCATGGATGTTGACGCTCTCAATGCCGAGTACTTTCAAGTCAGCAGCTTCAACCTCTTTCTTGAGCTCCTGGATTCTTTCAATCGGCCATACTTGTCCAGCGGGAATATCGTAGAGAGTGGTGATAACCCCTTCAACGCCTGGAATCTGGCGGATCTGTTGCAGGGTAACGGTATCGTGCTTTGAGCCGAACCAGCGAAGTGACATATGCATCATGAGTGGTGCCTCCATATATGTTATACTGATAGTCTAACATACTAATATATTAGAGGCAATACCCCGGTATATGTTCTCTCCATAAATCCGTGAGAACTATCTTCGGTCGCCCATCACCAACATGGAAGCGGTACGGTCCAGGAACAGGGTACACTCTTTCTTTGTCCTGAGTGCAGCACAAGGGGAGTAGACCCCTATCTGGTCATAAAGACACATGGCAACCGCACGGGCTTTCCTTTGGTCGGGCACGGAGCAGATAAGGTGTTTGGCTTTCAGGATCTGTCTTACAGACATGGTGATGGCTTTTGAAGGAACCTCATCAATTTTAGGGAACCACCCTTCGCTTACCTGTTGCCTCCTGCACCGGTCCTCAAGCTCCACCACAATGTATGGGTCGTCTGTTTCAAAATTGGCGGGGGGGTCGTTGAACCCGATATGTCCGTTTTCCCCAATGCCCAGAAAGGAGACATCCACTTTTTTCTTTTTGATGAGAGCGTTCAATCTCTTGACCTCTTCTTCCAGATCCTCCGCATCTCCGTTGATCTGGTGAAATGCACCAAGGTGGGTTACTTTCTCGACAAAGCGATTGTTCAGGTAATAACGGAAACTGGAAGGGTGGGTGTCTGGAAGGTCTACATATTCAGCCAATCCGAATGCCTCCACCTTGCTCCAGTCAATGTCTGCTTTTGCAAGATGTTCGTAGAGGGAGAATTGACTTAAACCGGTTGCGACGGATATGACAGCATGCCCTTTCTTCTCGATTGCTTCCTTGATAATGGTAATGCCCAGCTTTGCTGCCTGGTAGCCCATGTCATGTTTGTCTTCGCAAATGGTTACACGCATCTATTGTTGTTCTCCTTCCCTTGCAGTCTAACAAAAGTGTCGTACTGGGTACAGAGGCTTAGAGAAAGGCTTCTTCTGAGCTTGGATGGGTTGTGTTCCAACTGTTTGCATCAATAATGAGCTGTTTGGTAACTTCCTTCGCACCATAGGGGGCAAAGAGTTTCTCCATTCCCAGGAATCCAGATGCTAGGGTGACAACAACTTTCTGGTAGTGGAATCGGGCCATCTGACGGCTGAATGAGTCGAAAAGGAGACGGAAAAGGCCAAGCCCTCGATATTCAGTCTTGACTCCAAACAGTGGTACTTCCACGAGATAATCGGCAAGCATGGTGTAGGAGAGGAAGGCTGCCAGATTTCCATCCTGTGCTTTGGCCAAGTAGAAATGATCGAGTTCGTCGAGTTCAAGGTGACGCATTAGGACCACACTTGCTATACGGTCTTCTTCACTGCCTGCCTCTAGTTCATCCACCAATGATTGGACCATGTCCATGATCTCTTCAGTTACCGGTCCTTCAAGGGTCTCGAAGGTGAAGTCCTCCAACAGGATGTCTTCGGTGAGTTCCGTCTCTTCATCGCTTAACTCAAGCAGTTGGGTGAGGCTCTCCTGTTCCCGATACCAGGAGACAACCACGCGCTTGAGTTGTTCATCACGGAAACTGAACCATTTCCGCTCCAATATCGGTGTCTCAGAGAGCGTGTCCTTGAACTTTCTGAATACCCCCCTCCCGCTCTGCAGGGCTGCAAGGAGACGGGACCGGTAGAGGGGATTCCTTACCCTGTTTGCGAACATTTCCATGAGATGGAAACCATCCGATGGTTCCCAGTCAGGTATGGGAATGAACCGCTTCTCGCGCTCTTCCTCATCGATATCATCGAGATATTGTATCTCATCCTCTCTCACGAGGGACTCATCCTTGAGGTCAAGGAAGTAAAAGTTCGCTTGATCCTCCATCGCAAAGATGATGGAATCGAGAAGGTCCCTACTTAAAACAGGCAAACGATATGGTACATGTTCATTATCCATAGGCCTATGATAACCCGTCAAGAAGGGGGGCGGCAAGTGCGTTCACCTTGACATTAGCGGTAAAAGATACGAATATTAGTACTGTTATTCCAATACAGTAATTAGGAGAATATTCATGAGCATTATTGAATTTATCGAAGCCAGGGAAATCCTTGACTCACGTGGTAACCCCACCGTTGAAGTAGATGTCATTCTTGAGGATGGTTCCATGGGTCGTGCAGCAGTTCCTTCTGGTGCTTCCACCGGAGTCCACGAAGCTGTAGAGCTGCGTGATGGGGACAAGAGCCGCTATCTTGGCAAGGGCGTATTGAAGGCTGTAGACAATGTCAACGACATCATCGCACCTGAACTCGAAGGTATGGATTCTCTTGACCAGGTTGCTATCGACCGCGCTATGATTGCTCTTGACGGTACTCCAAATAAGGCAAAGCTTGGTGCCAATGCAATCCTTGGTGTTTCCATGGCTGTCGCCCGTGCCGCTGCTGACTACCTCGGTCTGCCGCTGTACAAGTATCTTGGTGCATACCACGCTTGCACTCTTCCCGTTCCGATGGCCAACATCCTCAACGGTGGTGCACACAGCGATAACAAGGTTGACTTCCAGGAGTTCATGGTAATGCCCATCGGTGCTGCTTCCTTCCGCGAGGGACTCCGCATGACCTCAGAGGTTTTCCATAACCTGAAATCAGTCCTGAAGGGACGCCAGTACAACACCTCTGTTGGTGATGAGGGTGGTTTCGCTCCTGACTTGCAGTCCAATGAAGAGGCCCTTGAGGTCATCATGGAAGCTATCAAGGCTGCTGGTTACACCACCGGTCGTGATGGTGACTTCATGATTGCTCTTGACCCGGCCAGCAGTGAGCTGTACGACGAGAAGACCAAGACCTATACCCTCAGATGGTCCACCGGTGACAAGCTTACCAGTGCACAGATGGTTGACCTCTGGGAAGACTGGGCAAACCGCTACCCGATCATCTCAATCGAAGACGGCATGGCCGAGGACGACTGGGAAGGTTGGAAGTTGCTCACTGATCGTATCGGCGACCGTGTCCAGCTTGTTGGCGATGACTTGTTCGTAACCAATGTTGAGAGACTGAAGATGGGTCTTGAGAAGGGTGTTGGTAACTCCATCCTGATCAAGGTGAACCAGATCGGTACCCTCACAGAGACCTTCGAGGCTATTGACCTTGCAAAGCGCAACGGCTATACCTCAATCGTTTCCCACCGCTCCGGAGAGACCGAGGACAACTTCATTGCCGACCTCGTAGTTGCTCTTGAGACTGGACAGATCAAGACCGGCAGCATGAGCCGCTCTGACCGTCTTGCCAAGTACAACCAGCTTCTGCGCATCGAGGACTACCTTGGTGATACCGCTGAGTATGCTGGACGGGATGCTTTCCGCGTACGGTAAGACATCTAGACTATTACTATTTCGGGCCATCGCAATGCGGTGGCCCGTTTAACGCAGAAACATCCATTGTCATTTTTGCATATGGTGTTGAGCCATACTATCTTTCCTGACCACAAGGAATACCATCAACAGCCCAATGATGAGTTGCAGGAGATCCATGGGAGTGCCGATTGCCTTTGTGGTGGTCAGGAGCGGAAGGCTGGGAAGGGAGGATCCCTGGTAGTTGCAGATAAGGGCAACAAAGAGATTGTTGGCTGCATGGATTGCCAGAGCCGGTTCGAATCCTCCAGTGGCAATGCTCAGCGCAGTAACCAAGCCACCGAAGAGTGCGTAAAATACCAAGACGAGAGTTGGGCTCTCTGCACTTCCCAGTTCCCTGTTTGAGAGATGGGGAGAGGTGAACAGGATTGCAGAAAGTACACAGGCAAGGACATTTCTCATTGCCCCTCTTCTCAGTTTTTCCCCTTGAACAGCCCGAATGGGAAATACCCTGAATACCACTTCCTCGCTGCTGGTCTGGATGGGGGTGAGGACGAGGACCAGGGGAAGCAACATCAGATGTTCCAGAGCGGATGCGTCACTGGTAGTGTATGCCTCTGGTTCAGCCATGAGTCCAAGGAGTAAAAAAAGCATTGCCGCCAGAAGATAAGCTCCCATGCTCTTGAAGAAGAGGGCAAACCGGAAGGTGCTGTGGTCGGTGATCAGTGATCGTGGACTCGAGGTAAGCAACAGCTTCCCTGAGACCACGATACCCAAAGCCATGGCAAGGAA
>NZ_JBFXGH010000044.1:0-17443 GCF_050178175.1 Sphaerochaeta sp. | reverse complement strand
TGTAAGGGAGGCAATCAAGCGCCTCGAGCAAGATGGCTTTGTATCGGTACTCCCCCAGAGCGGTTCCTATGTGAAGGAACTGACAGTCAGGGATTACCAACACATTGCAGAGGTCAGAACATACCTAGAAAGCCTTGCCTTCCGCCTGAACTGTGAACATGCTGTAGATATCGCCCCATTCAGTGCCATCCTCGATGAGATGGATACTTGCGACATGGATGACCCGAGTGATGTAATGCGATTCAGCGACCTTCACTTAAAATTCCACCTGGAGATGGTTCGCTCTTCAGGAAACGAGATCCTTCTCACTACCTTCAGCAGGTTGAACCTGAACACGAACAGCTTGCTTTTCTACCAACGCCTCAGCAACCTAGGAAAGAAACAGACCCAGGAAGAACACAGGAAAATCCTTGCATATCTGGAAAAACAGGACAGGAACAAAGGAGAAAAGTTCATGTTCGCCCATCTCTGGCGCAAGAGAAATGCCTATAAGCGAAGCAGGGAGTAACCAATCATACCCATTCAATGAACCGCATCCACATGCTTGGTAACGATCAGGTCTGCACCGGTTCCAGCTATATCTTTCAAAGCCACCTGTCCGATCCTTACCGGTGCAAGCAGGATTACCTTTTTGGCCTCAGCCATCACCTTGAAAAGACTGGCCTTGGGCACCGGCTTGCTCAATCGTACACTTGCAACGGGCAATTCTCCTCCCTTTACGACTACGGAAGTTGAGATGGTGCGCATTGGATCGGTCAGTTCCTGCTGTACGTACGCTCTGCCTTTGGCACACTTGTTGCCAACCAAAGAAACCATTTCATTATCTTCAATCTCAGCGACCATATCACAGCCAACGGGACAGATGATGCAGGTATACTCTCTTCTCATATAATGGTTATCTCCAAGTTTTTCCCTGGATCAATCCTTTCTGCAGATACGGGAAGCTGGATCATCTCAGCAGGCAGGACTTTGGCGAACTTCTTGCTGGCAATGGTCTCATTTCCCTGTTTCACGAGAACTGTACAACCACGACCCGGCCTCTTCGGTCTCAGGGAGAGTGTAAAATCCTTCTTCCCAGTAATTTTCTGCGGAACTGCATAGGCTACAGAGGCATCGACTGCTATCTCGATTGCCGCCTTCCCAAACGAGGAAGAGCAGAGATATGCTTGTATGGAATGGGCCATGTGTTCAGCCTCGGTGGAAACGAAATCCACAAGGTCGTGGACCTGCAGGACATTGCCAGAAGCGAAGATACCAGCACAACTTGTCTGGTAATGTTCATCCACTACAGCCCCTTTGGTCATCGGATCGAGCACAACACCGGCGCCAAGGGAAAGCTCATTCTCAGGGATAAGCCCTACTGAGAGGACAAGTGTATCACAACTGTATGCTTTTTCTGTTCCCGGAATCGGTCGATACTGTTCATCGACCTGTGCTACGGTTACACCTTCAATGCGGGCATGTCCTTTGATATCAACCACCGTATGGCTCAAGAGAAGAGGGATCCCATAATCATTGAGACACTGCTCGATATTGCGTGGCAGACCACTCGCATAGGGTTGGATCTCAAGAACAGCTTTTACATGCGCCCCTTCAAGGGTCAACCTACGGGCCATGATCAGACCGATGTCACCGGAGCCTAGAATCACCACCTCTTTTCCCGGCATGATGTTCGCTAGATTCATATAGGATTGTACAACCCCTGCAGTATATACTCCTGCGGGTCTGGTCCCTGGAATACTGATCGCACCACGTGTCCGTTCCCTGCAACCCATGGTCAAGGCTACCGCCTTGGCCTGGAATTCCAGCACTCCGCTTCTCGAGACAGCGGTCACGATCCTTCCAGCAGTCACTTCGGTTACCGTCACCTCAGTCATATAGGGAATGTTCAGCTCTCTTACCTCGTCAATGAAGCGCTGGGCATATTCAGGACCACTTAGTGATTCACCAAACCGCTGAAGGCCGAATCCATCATGGATGCATTGCCGCAGGATACCTCCCAATTGCTTCTCCCTCTCAAGGATCAGGATATTGGTAATCCCAAGCTTGTACAGCTGGACGGCTGCAGCCAGCCCCGCAGGCCCTCCACCGATGATAATGACATCCTTATTCTCCATCCAGGACCTCCCTTACCTTGCCGATGAACATTCCAGAGCCCTTGTGTTGGTACATCACCTCATGTTCTTTCACTTTACACTGCTCCTGGATCAGGGCGGTGATTCGTGTTTCACAGTACCCCCCTTGGCATCT
Organism: Sphaerochaeta sp.; assembly: GCF_050178175.1. Classification (GTDB taxonomy): domain Bacteria; phylum Spirochaetota; class Spirochaetia; order Sphaerochaetales; family Sphaerochaetaceae; genus Sphaerochaeta. The sequence goes on along the minus strand of NZ_JBFXGH010000044.1, from coordinate 15,193 downwards.
ACCCATGCAGGCCCGGGTTCGGTTCTTGATGCCCGTCAATGTCACCGCTCCAAGAGGATTGTTGATCGCCTGGACAATCTCAGCCCGTGTAACAGTTTCGCAGCGACAAACTATCTCACCATAGTCAGGATCATTGGCGATGAGTTCTTTCTGCCGTTCTTTCGACTGTTCTGCAAAACGCACAATTCCCTTCCGGTATGGATTGAAATCATTGTTTGCCTCCAGAACTTCTTTCTCCTGAATCCTTGCCACCACACGGCGGGCAATGGGCAGGGCACAGGTAAGTCCGGGAGACTCGATTCCGATCAGGTTCACCACCCCCGGATGGTCATCACTGGTCTCAATAAGGAAGTCCAGGACCTCACCTGTCTCAGGGTCTATCCGTTTCCAACGGGTCCCGGCAAAATTCCTGATGAAATACTCAGCCTTCATATGCTTGAATATCGCCGACCCGTCTTTTATAAGACCCTGCATATGATCGCGGGTGCAAGCATAGTCGTCAGGACCCTCGGTGATATAGGAATCAGGACCTACCAAGATGTTTCCGTCGACAGTAGGTGTTGCATGGGTGGAGAAGCCCCCTTTTGCATTGGGTGCTGGATAAACGGGAATGTCCATGAAATCCTTGGCTTTCTTGTCCAGCACATAATATTCTCCCTTGAAGCCCCTAACCTGGTGACCATGCAAGCCCAGCATTTCCGATATGGTTACACAATGCATCCCGGCGCAGTTCACAATCCAGCGGCTGGAGAAAACCGAATCACCAGCTGTGACCTGAAAGTACTCCCCCTGCCTTTTGATTGCCTTGACTTCACTGTCAAAGAAAAAGTCCACACCGTTCTGATGGGCATTCTCTGCAAGGGCTATGGTGTACAGCATCGGATTGAGGATGCCAGAATCTGGGCTGTATAGGGCAAACTTTCCCCCTGCACTGTTATCAATCTGGTTAAGCCTGGCCTTGTCGATCATCTCCAGGCCTTGCACCCCATTCAACTCCCCGATTCTCTTGAACTTGAGGATGTTTTGCCTGTCCTCATCACTAAAGCCTACCACCACTTTGCCGGTTCGCTTGAAGGGGATATCAAGTTCCTTTGCCACTTGGTCAAACTCACGATTCCCTTCCACCGCACACTCAGCTTTCAGGGAACCAGGCTTGTATGTGAAACCTGCATGAAGCATGCCGGTGTTCCTGCAGGAATTACCACACGCCACATCGAGTTCTTTCTCAAGGACACCGATCTTAAGACGGTATCTGGAAAGTTCCCTCGCAACAGCTGATCCGATGACTCCACCCCCTATGACAAGGATGTCGTAGGTATTTTCCCTCATGCATTGGCTCCTGCAGTCTCTCTAAGGTGTTCAGCGTAGACTCTATTTCGTTGTAGATGCCTTCTCATGGCAATCTCCGCCCGTTCGGGATCCCTGGCCCTGATGGCGTCCATGATTTCCCTGTGTGTTGCAATGGTTGTCTCGGTGAGAGGTTTTCCATACAAGTAAGCGAAAATCCTGACAGCAGAATGGATGATCGGAATAAGCGTTGATGCCAATTGATTGCCCGATGCCTGTGCTATCGTTTCATGGAAAGCGATATCTTCATCTGTCCATGGCAACCCTTCTGCAATATTTGCCTCTATCGCCAACAAGGATGCCTCAATCTTCATCATCCCTTCCTTGGTTACACGTTTGGCAGCAAGAGAAGCAATCTGGGGTTCGATCATGAGGCGCATCTCATACAGGTCCATCGACAGTTTCTTCTTGTCCTTGATGAAAGCCAGACCAAGCGGGTCCTCGACCTGACCCGGTTTTTCGGCTACAAACGTACCGGTCCCCCGCTTGATCTCAACAACATGCCTGGATATCAGTATCTTGATCGCTTCCCTGATGGTACCCCTACCAACATCCAGTTTTTCAGCAAGCTGGAATTCACTGGGCAGTTGCTGCCCTGGCTTGAACTCGGCATTCATGATGGTTTCTGCCAATCGATCAGCAGTCTGCTCCGCCAGGGTTTTCTTGGTACGGATAGTTGTTTCCATGGATAATCCCTCTATTTCAACAACAGATTAACACGTATGACGTGCTACGTCTAGAACAATTGAGAATACGCCCATGAAGATGCGTGAAAAGTGTTCATGTATAGAGAGCATTGAGATCAACTGTAGAGCGAAAAAAACTCCCTCAAGCTTGCACCCTTGAAGGAGTTCCGCATATGCGCGGCCTGCATCTGCCGTTACCTCATAATGAGGGGGAAACAACGACAAGATACACGGTGGGAGAGAGTATATGACATAAGCCACTCGCCCACTCGTTTGGACATTTACACTATATCAACAAAAACCTTGTCTGTTAAGTCCTTTTAAGACTTTTTTTCATTTCTTTGTTCATGAACAAATTGCTATTGTCCTATTACTAAGTATCAGTACATCTCATATACAATCGAAACCGTGGAAGAGACTTCCATGGATCCTGCAGGAATCTCGGTAGCCATGTCATAAGCGACAGCAGAGGCTGCTTCCATCTTCATCCTTGTATTGTATGGGTTGCTAGCAACGGAGTATTCACTGATGGTAACGGGGGAACCAACCTGCATGGCCGAACTTTCTGCATAGAGCTCTGCTTTTGCCTTCGCATTCCCGATTGCTTCCAATCGTGCCTGCTTTAGTGCCTCACTCTTGTCCTCCTTGTCAAGCTGTACAGAGTTGAGATAGATCCCGCTTACCTTTCCCATCTGGTCAATAATGGAACCAAGGGCCTTCAGGTCACGCACCTTCACTGAAAGACTCTGGCTTGCAACCTGCCCTTCCAGGATCTGTTCTCCTTCATCCCATCGGTAACTGGGCCTCAAATTCAGTGAGGTGGTCTTGATATCAGCCTCAGCTATCCCATACGCATCAAGCACAGAGAGGAGTTGTGCCAGCTTTGCATTCGCAAGCCTTTGGGCTTCCTCAGTGGTCTTCCCCAGTTCACTGACCTGGATGGAGAACGTGGCAATATCAGGGGTGACGGTAACCTTTGCCGTTCCATTCACCTCGATTGTCCGCACCAAATCCTTTCCTGTCATACAGGATGAGAACAAAATGACCATGGCAAGCGCCAATACAGGCAACAAAAGACGTATTCGTTTCATCTCAGTTACTCCTTCTCTAGTGTGGTAACCAACTCAGGACGCTTCTGTGCCTCCCGAAGGAAGAAACCCAGGGCAATCATCATAATACCATTATCATAAATGCCGGTGCCCATATCCGCAACCACCTGGGATACCGGTACAGAGAACACATCCAGCTGTTCGTTCGGATCAAGCTCCTGTCCGGTGACATGCTCAGCACCCTCGACGAGATAGAAATAGGAACGGTTGTTCATGAACGCAGAGTTGGGGTTGACATTGCCCAGGGCAGTAACCTTGCCACCGACAAGACCGGTCTCCTCCCGCAGCTCCCTGAGGGCGGCATCAAGGGGATTCTCACCCTCTTCCACCACCCCGGCAGGAAATTCCCGGGTAACGGTATTCGACCCATGGCGAAACTGATCCTCCATGACCATCATGGGAACACCATGCTCGTCACGGTACCAAGGGATTATCGTTACCCAGTTGGGTGCATCCACCTCTATAAAGGAAGAGCTCCGTCCATCAGTACTGGTACGATGAACGGTGCAAATATCAAAGATGGGTCCTTCAAAGACCAGCTGACGCTGTCCAGACTTCCAAACGAGATGTTTCGTCTCCTTACTTCCCTGATCTTGCGAAAACGGGTCAAACATACACTTACTCTCCTTTTCTGGATGGGCAGTTACTGCTGCATGAGGAACAAGCAGAAGGTGCACAGGAAGCAGTTCCAGCAAAATCGGTTGACCGATGGGATGAGACAGCAGTGCCGCTGTTGATCATCTCGGCAATTGCCTTCAATGCAGCAGAGGAAGGGCTTGCAGGTTGCATGCTCAGATAACTCTTGCCTGCATCCTCAGCCTCCATGAGTGGCACTTCCAGAGGAACACGTCCCAGGAAGGGGACACCCATCTCCTCGCACATCTTCTTTCCCCCACCAATCCCAAAGATGGGAATCTCTGTATTGCAGCCTGGACAAATAAGACCACTCATATTCTCCACGACACCCAGGATTGCCACACCCATCTTTCTCGAGAAGCTCACACTTCTTCGTGCGTCAAGGATTGCGACCTCCTGGGGGGTGGTTACAATGACTGTCCCGGTAAGTTCTGGAATTGTCTGGCAAACGGTGAGTTGCTCATCACCGGTACCCGGAGGGGAATCGATGAGCAAATAGTCCAACTCTCCCCAATTGGCTTGGGCAAGGAACTGCCGGATGGCTGCAATTTTCATGGGTCCACGCCATATAACGGGACTATCGGGGTCTATTGCAAAGGCAAGGCTCATTACCTTCAACCCAGGTCGGGCTTCAACTGGATAGAACGTCTCTCCACCATTCTCGGTGGTGAGAATCTCCTTTTCACAACCGAGCATTTTTGCCACATTCGGTCCATGCAGGTCAGTATCAAGAATGCCGACAGTACATCCGCTGTCAACCAGCGCATTTGCCAGATTCACGGTAACGGTGGTCTTTCCCACCCCACCTTTTCCACTCATGACCAGGATTTTTCTGCCAATCTTATCCATATTTTCCCTAATTGCCTTGTCCTCGGCAATTTTCTGTGCAAAATCCATTCCTTCAGCCATATATCCTTCTTCTTTCAATAATTTTACCACAGAGTACCTTACTGCAAAGCATGGAAACAGACAAGAGAAGCAGGCTACAGACAGGTATCCATGGAAGATTCTATAAAAAGGTATCCAGATAATTGTATACAGGCAAACCAAAACTTCCAACAAGGGGTGTTTTTTCGTATAAAAACCCCTTCGGTAAAAATGAGCTATGCTAAATTCCTAAAAGCATTTATACCACCTTTACTTGAAACGCTCCCTATGATTCCGATATACTAACTCCCAGTGTGTCATTTGTAGTCCTTGGCTACGATCACTATAAACCTTATTAGGAGTTCGTATGGTATTCTTAGCGCAACTACCGAAAGAGCAACTTGTCGCCCAGTTGGAGAATGGGGTCATCCTCATGATTCTGGGTATTGCCACGGTGTTTGTGTTTCTTACGTTGCTGGTTTTCCTTACAAAAGCCATGAGCGCAGTTGCTAGAAAAATCGCACCACAGAAACCCAAAGCCGTCGTAAGCAGTCCCGCAGCTGTCACCGCTTCCGCAACCTCTGCCAATGACGCAGATATCGCAGCAGCAATCGTAGCAGCCTTCGCAAAGTCAAAAGAATAAGTAACCCCGGAGGATCATCTCAAATGAAGAAGAAAGTCAATTTTATGTGCACAGCGTTTCGTGACGGATTCCAGTCAGTATACGGTGCGCGTGTATTCACCAAGGATTTCATGCCTGCAGTTGCGGCAGCCAAAGAGGCTGGCATCAGTCACTTCGAAGCCGGCGGTGGTGCCCGCTTCCAGTCCCTGTATTTCTATACCAATGAGGATGCATTCGCCATGATGGATGAGTTCCGTCGAGTTGCCGGGGATGATGCAGACCTGCAGACCCTCAGTCGTGGTGTCAACGTTGTCGGCCTCGATTCCCAGCCAAGGGATATCATCGACCTGCACGCCAAGCTTTTCAAGAAGCATGGTATTTCAACCATCCGTAACTTTGATGCACTCAATGACGTCAACAACCTCATTGACAGTGGAAAGTCCATTGTTGATGCAGGCCTTCGCCACGAAGTGGTTGTAACCATGATGAGCCTTCCCCCAAACACCGAGGGCGCTCACGATCCAGACTTCTATGAAGCAACCCTGAAGCAGATCATGGATGCAGGGATTGAGTTCCAGTCCGTCTGTTTCAAGGACGCAAGTGGTACCTCTACCCCGGCATATGTGTACGAGACCATCAAGCGCGCACGCAAGTTGCTCGGCAAGGATATGAACCTCGTATTCCACAGCCACGATACCGCAGGGGTATCAATCCAGCAGTATGTCAGCGCCATTGAAGCAGGTGCAAACCAGGTTGACCTCTCCATGAGTCCGGTTTCCGGTGGCACCTGTCAGCCAGACATCATCACCATGTGGCACGCACTTCGCCATACTGATTATGATCTGGGTATCGACATCAAGAAGATTCGTGAAGCTGAGTCAGTGTTCAGGGATTGCATGAAGGATTATATCATTCCCCCCGAGGCAATGACTGTCAGCCCTGAGATCCCGTTCTCACCGCTTCCAGGTGGAGCCCTTACGGCAAACACCCAGATGTTGCGTGACAACAACCTGATGGATAAGTATCCTGCCATCGTCGAGGCAATGGCAGAGACTGTAGCAAAGGGTGGTTTCGGGACTTCCGTAACTCCTGTTTCCCAGTTCTATTTCCAGCAGGCTTTCAATAACGTCATGTTCGGACCTTGGAAAAAGATTGCGGAAGGCTACGGCAAGATGGTCCTCGGCTACTTCGGAAAGACTCCCGTAGAACCCGATCCCGAAGTTGTCAAGATTTGTGCTGAGCAGATGAAGATGGAGCCCACCACCAAGAAGGTTGTCGACATCAACGATGCCGATCCCAAGAAGGGTGTGAAGGCAGCAAAAGAGATGCTCGAGAAGGAAGGCCTTCCGCTCACTGATGAGAATATCTTCATTGCTGCTTCCTGTAAGGAGAAGGGAATTCTCTACCTTACCGGCAAGGCTCAGGTAAACGGTATCTACAAGATCAACCGTGAGGAAGAAGCTGCCAAGCAGAAGGGCGAGTACACCGTCACTGTCAATGGAAAGGCCTATGGCGTCAAGCTTACCAAGAACTCCGCCAAGGTCAATGGCAATGACTACCCACTCAATGTTGCTTTCGGCATCGACGAGAGCGCCATCGAGGCAACCAAGGATGCTGCCGGTAGTGTTCCTGTAGTAGCCTCCGGTGCTGCTGCTCCTTCCCATGAAGCTGTCTCGGTCAATGCACCAATGCCAGGCCTGATCCTCCGCATCGATGTGAAGGAAGGCCAGCAGGTCAAGAAGAACCAGGTGCTTATGATCATGGAAGCCATGAAGATGGAAAATGAGATCTATGCTCCTTGTGATGGCGTAGTAACCAAGATCGCCGTAAGCCAAGGCCAGCAGATGCAGAGCGATGACGAATTGCTGGTGATCAGCTAAAGGAGACTCTGAGATGATTGGTTCCGCGTTTAATCAACTCTGGCAGTCCACTGGACTGTTCGGATTCTTGGGGTTGGCAGAAGGCTTCGGTGTTGGCAATCTTGTCATGATCATCGTTGGCTTTGTCCTCCTCTATCTTGCCATAGTAAAGAACTTTGAACCTTTACTGTTGGTGACCATTGGGTTCGGTTGTATCCTCTCGAACATCCCCATGGGATATGTAGCAAGCATTGATCCTACCTCAGGAGCTCCTGGGTTTATCAAGCTGTTGTTCGATATGGGTATTGATACCGGTCTCTTCCCGATCTTGATCTTCATGGGTGTTGGTGCAATGACGGACTTCGGCCCGCTTATTGCAAACCCCAAGACCCTGTTGCTCGGCGCAGCAGCCCAGGCAGGCATCTTCGTTGCCCTGCTCGGCGCACTTGCACTGAGCTTCATACCTGGGATCAACTTTGACCTCTACGCTGCTGGTTCAATCGGAATCATCGGTGGTGCTGACGGTCCGACGGCTATCTACGTGACCAGTCGCCTCAAACCGGATTTGTTGGGCCCCATCGCCGTAGCTGCATACAGCTATATGGCATTGGTTCCCATCATCCAGCCCCCGATCATGCGAGCCCTGACCACCAAGGAAGAGCGGATGATCAAGATGCAACAGCTCCGCCCGGTCTCAAAGCTGGAGAGAATACTCTTCCCCTTGACCGTTCTGACCGCTTGCGCAATCTTGCTCCCCTCTGCCACCCCACTCATCGGATCCCTGATGTTCGGTAACCTGGCCAAGGAGTGCGGTGTGACCAACCGTCTTTCGGATACCATGCAGAATGCATTGATGAATATCGTAACGATCTTCCTCGGCCTCTCTGTTGGTTCGAAGATGGAAGCTTCACACTTCCTCAACCTGAACACCTTGGGAATCCTCGCTCTTGGCATGATTGCATTTGCTATCGGTACTGCATCCGGTGTCCTGATCGCAAAACTGATGAACAAGCTTGACCCGAAACATCCAGTCAATCCACTTATCGGAAGCGCTGGCGTATCGGCAGTTCCAATGGCTGCCCGTGTCTCCAGCAAGGTCGGCCAGGAGTCTGATCCCCAGAACTTCCTGCTCATGCACGCCATGGGCCCGAACGTTGCTGGTGTTATCGGCTCTGCCGTTGCTGCTGGTGTATTGCTTGCAGTCATTCCGTTCATGATGGCCTAGCAGAAAAATTTGTCACTTATCCCAAGAGCCTATCCTCACCGATAGGCTCTTGTTTTTTTTGCCCTTTCCTTCATTGGGTCTCTGGGATATAGTTAAGGCCATGTGGTATATCATCCTCGTCCTCATCATTGCATTCATACTCTGGAATACAACCCTGATCGGGTATCGCGACAGGAATGTCGCGCCCCTCACTGTCGATGAATCCAAGGTATGCTGTGAGGAAGCAAAGAGCATCATACGAGTGAAGCCAGAAAACAAGCAGGCTATCTTGCTCATCCACGGCTTCCCTTCCACCCCTTCGGTCTACCACTACAGCGCTGAGCGGTTTCATGAAGCGGGACTGGATGTATATGCGCCTTTGCTGCCTGGCTTTGGAACCGATCCCAAGCAGTTTGCCCATACCACCTTCACCCAGTGGTTCTCCTACCTCTGCAATTACTACGAAAACCTCAGGGGACAGTATGAGACGCTCTACGTGCTGGGCATCAGCATGGGGGGCATGATGACCCTCAAGCTGGGAGAAACCTACTGCCAGGGCACGCTTGCACCAGATAAACTGGTAACCATAGCGGCCCCTGTGGTCTACAACAGCCTGAAGGACGGCATCATCACGGACTGGAAACAATATATATCCAGAACCCTGGGGCTCTTCACCCCCTCCATCGGGGCACATGTGGTTACCGGCAATCCCAAGGGAGAAGATGGCAGTGAGTACTGGTATGGCTATGGAGGGCTCTTTATCCGTCCAGGCCTGAGCTTGGTCCATGCCATGAAAGAGGTTCGAAAGAATCTTGGAAAGATAACCTGTCCCCTCTTTTCCATCCACGATGTCAACGACCAGACTGTCCCGTTCAAGAATCTCAAGATCATAGAGAGGGAACAGAACAGTGTTGACTTCCACATCCTTGAAACGGAGATGGACGACTACAACCACAGCAGGCATGCCCTTCTCCTCTATCGTTCCATCCAACAATCATTAACCGATACCATTCTCGAATTCTTGCTAGAAAAGGAGCGTACAAATCATGCCCAAGCGTAAAGACTATCTCAGTTGGGACGAATATTTCATGGGAGTGGCCGTCCTTTCGTCACTCAGAAGCAAAGACCCGAGCACCCAGGTTGGAGCATGTATCGTGAACACCGACCATAAGATCGTTGGCGTGGGATACAATGGTTTCCCGATCGGGGTGGATGATGATGACATCCCCTGGGAAAGGGAAGGAGAGTGGCTCGAGACAAAGTATCCCTATGTCTGCCATGCTGAGCTGAACGCCATCCTTAACGCTATCAGCAGCAACCTGAAGGGGTGTACGCTGTACGTTGGCCTGTTCCCTTGCAATGAGTGTGCGAAGGCGATCATCCAGTCAGGGATCAAGGAAGTGGTATTCCTTTCCGACAAGTACAGTGAAGCAGACAACACAAAAGCATCCAAGCTGATGTTTGGCAAGACCGGTGTTGCCTACCGGCAACTGGTTCCCCAGCATGATTCGATTCTGCTCAAGTTGTCATGAAGATTCTTTCTGTCTGCCTGAACCCAACTTTCCAGATTACGATGCGCTTCCCCTCTTTCTCAATCGGGGAGGTGAATCGTGCCCAGGAACACTATCTGGATGCATCAGGAAAGGGAATGAACGCAGCAAGGATTGTCAGCCAACTTGGGCATGAAAGTCTCTTGCTTACCCACTTGGGTGGAAACCGCACCGAGGAGATGATTGGCCTTTGCAGGAAAGATGGGGTTACTCTGCTCTGGGCGGATAGTGGAAGTGCCATCAGGACCTGTGTAACCGTCCTCACAAGCGAGGGGACAACCGAGCTGGTCCAGGAACCATTCCCTGTCGATCCCGCCTGCGAGGAGCCCATCAGAAACCTCTTCTCCCAAAACATCAAGGATTGTGACGGTGTAATCATTCTGGGTACCCGTGCTCCTGGGTATTCAGCCAATCTTTATGCAGACTTTGTCAAAGAAGCCAAAACACTGGGGAAGTTTGTCTTGCTCGACCTGAAGGGTGAAGACCTGGAGCGCTGTCTCCCCCACCACCCTGATGTGGTGAAGATCAACCTCAGTGAAGCAGTCCAGACCTTCCTTGGGATCAAGCTGGCAGAACACCAGGATACCGATGGTCTCAAGGAGACCGTAGGGGAAATGCTCGGAAGGTTGTATGCTCAGTATGGGAGTACATTCGTCCTCTCTCGTGGAGCATCTGAACTCTGGGTACAGAATTCTCATTTCTTTACTGTTCCGGTTGAGAAGACAGAGGTAGTGAATACCATCGGGTGCGGTGATTCCTTGAGTGCTGCACTGACGGTGCAGTTGCTAAAGGGCGAAAAACTGCAACAAGCAGTATTCAACGCAACAAAAGTTGCAACAATGAGTGCAAAATCTATACATCCTGCGAGTATTGTCTAGTTTTTTTGCTCATATGAATGGTGCATAAAGATAGTAATACTTTTATGTTTCACTAAAATTGCAACACATAAATTTTCATTTTCCCTCGATATTCACTGTAAATACCACTGATAGCTCAATTTATGAATCGATAATTTCACAACTATTTACATATTTCTTTTGACAGAGCATCCAATCCACCTCTATACTGAAAAAAGCTTAGACCCAGTAAAATGGGTCGATATTCCAAGAGGAGAAGGAACATGAAAAAATTTCTGACAATTCTGTTTTGCCTGGCGCTCGTCAGTGGCTCGCTTTTTGCTGCAGGCAGCAGTGAAGCCCCGGCTGAAGAGGCTGATTCCAATGTGGTCAAGATTGCCTTGATCATCGAGAACACCATTGACGACAAGGGCTGGTGTCAGGCAATGCACGATGGTATCATCGCTGCCCAGAAAAGCCTGCCTGGTCGTATCGAGTACAGCTATACAGAGAAGATGAAGCCAGTTGATGCCGGTTCTGCTGCACGCCAGTATGTTGCCCAGGGTTTTGATATCATCATCGCCCATGGAGCACAGTACAAGAACCTCATCATGGAAATGGCTGAAGAGTATCCTGATGTTTCCTTCGCCTTTGGAACCAGCGCCGAGGTTGGTCCGGACAATGTATTCACCTACATGCCGGAAAGTGAAGAGACCGGTTACCTTTCCGGTATCATCGCTGGGATGACTACCAAAGCCAATATCATCGGCCTTGTAGGTCCTGTTGATGCAGGGGACGCAGCCCGCTACAACCGTGGTTTCGTCCTCGGTGTCCAGGCTGTCAATCCAGAAGCCAAGATCATGGTCGCGCACAGTGGATCCTTCAGTGATTTTGTAAAAGCTGGAGAGGTTGCACAGTCCCAGATCAGAAGCGGTGCCGATGTATTGACCGGAAGCAGCCAGCAGGCTCTCGGTGCTCTTCGTGCCGTTGCTGACTACCCCAATGAGGATATCTGGTGGGTTGGTCAGGATATCGCTCAGATTCACATCACCGAAGGCTACAAGGTTATTGCCGCTTCTTCCTACAACTATGCATCCGTCATCGAAGGCCTCGTTGCCAAGCTTGATGCCGGCATCCTGGGTGGAGAGGTCATTCCTTTGAACTTCAAGAACGGTGGATTCGTATTTGAGTTCAACCCTGAACTCGAAAACATGTATGCAGGGGAGATTGAAGAGAAGGTCAATGCGGCCATCGATTCCTTCAAAGCTGCAAGTGGGACCATCAACTACACCAGTGTTGATTACTCCAAACTGTAAGCACATTGTTTCCCAGTCATGCAGGGATTACTCTGCATGACTGCTTTTTTTGATTATTTCCCACGGAGGCTTCCCCCATGGAACTCACACAGAAGAAAATAACCAACCTACGCGTGGAACACATCACCAAGCGCTTCCCTGGAGTCTTGGCAAGTGATGACATCACCTTGGAGATATCCGAGGGCCAGATCCTGGCGCTGGTTGGAGAGAACGGAGCGGGCAAGACGACCTTGATGAATATTCTCATGGGTCTCTACCAGCCCGATGAAGGGCGCATACTCATCAATGGTGAGGAAGTGCATTTCCGCTCCCCGAATGATGCCTTTGCAGCAGGTCTTGGCATGGTACACCAGCAGTATATGCTGGTTGCAAACATGACCGTCCTGGAGAATATTGCCCTTGGATACAAGGCAGCATGGTCACCACACAAGTTGGACCTTGAGATGGTGCGTGAGCGGATCAATGAAGTAGCAAAAAAATACGGGCTCGTAGTCGATCCCGATGCGTATATCTGGCAACTCTCCATTGGAGAGCAACAGCGGGTGGAACTGGTAAAGACACTCTGCCTGGGTGCACGGTTCCTGATCCTGGATGAGCCAACCAGTGCCCTCACCCCGCAGGAGACTGATGAATTGATTGCACTGCTCAAGAATATGAGCAGTGAACTTTCCATCATCTTCATCAGCCATAAGCTGCAGGAAGTAAAAGACCTCTCGGACAAGATCACCATCCTTCGTCATGGTGCGGTTGTCTTCGAGGGGAACACCCATGAACATTCCCCTTCCGACATTGCCGCCCTTATGACCGGGCATGAGGTTGACCTCCCCCTGAACGAGGAGCCCGCATGCGAGGGTGTACCTGTTTTGGATATCAAGAACCTCAATGTGAAGAGCGATCGTGGGTTCCTGGCACTTCAGGACCTGAACCTGACTATCTGCTCCGGTGAGATCGTCGGTCTTGCCGGTGTATCAGGAAATGGGCAGAGGGAATTGGCCGAAGCCATCAATGGACTGAGAAAAGTAGAAAGTGGGGAAATCCAGTTCTTCGGCGAGAATATTGCAAACAAGAGCCCTCATCACATCATAGAAGCTGGCATGGGCTATATCCCTGAGGAACGCAATACAGAAGGCATTGTCCCTTCCTTCTCGATGAAGGAGAACCTCATCCTCAAGGATTCAGGGCATGATGAGTTCAGCAAACATGCATTCCTTAAGAATAAGGCCATAGACAAGAATGCTGAGGACCTGCGTGTCAAGTTTGATATTCGCAGCCCCAACATCTCCGTTGCAGCCGGGTCGCTCTCTGGAGGGAACATCCAGAAAGTCATCCTTGCCCGAGAAATCTCAAGGAGACCAAAATTCCTGGTCGCCGTCTACCCCATCAGAGGCCTGGACCTCGGGGCAGCAGAGTTCATCCATAAGCAACTCTTGGAGATCAGGCGTGAAGGAGTCGGTATCCTCCTCATCAGTGAGGAACTGGATGAGATTCTCGACCTTTCAGACCGTGTGGCGGTAATCTTCAAGGGACGGATCCAGAAAGTCCTCCCCAGAAAGGACGCCAATCGTAGGAGTCTCGGTATTTTGATGGCAGGAGTGAAAGATGACCAAACAGTTTAGGGTACTTTACAAGGTTACCATCATCATTCTGGCCATTCTGGCTGCAATGTTGATCGGTTCGGTAATTCTATTGACCATCGGGGCTGATGTCTTCAAGACCTATATGGTCATTCTCTTCGAACCGTTGAAGACAACCCTCCAGCTTACCGAGGTCCTGATCAGGGCAATACCTCTCACGATCATAGCTTTGGGTATCTCGGTCGCATACCGTAGCGGCATCATCAACATCGGCGGGGAGGGGCAGATGGCTATGGGGATTCTCGGTACCACTGCCGTGGCACTTGCATTCCCTGAACTCCCAAAACCCATCCTTCTCCCGATGGCAATTTTGGCGGGAGCAATGGCAGGAGGGGTCTGGGGATTCATCCCAGGTATCCTGAAGGCAAAACTGCAGGTCAGTGAGCTGCTCTCGACGGTAATGCTCAACTATATTGCCGCCCAGTTATACACTTTCATGCTCCGCGGACCATTCCTCGATCCAGCAGAGCTCACGATGGGTAGCGGAACTCCCCAGTCCATGAGACTGTCAGAGGGGATCTGGCTCGACCGATTCCTCAAGGGAACTCGGTTGCATACCGGCATCTTCTTCGCCCTATTGCTTGCCTTGCTCATCTACTTGCTCCTCTGGAAAACAAACTATGGGTATAAGATGCGAGCAGCTGGGGCGAGCGCCCAGGCAGCCAGGTACGGAGGTATCAGCGTTACCTGGTATCTGGTCATTGCCATGGTCATCAGTGGTGCTTTTGCCGGGATGGCGGGTGCCATCGAAATTGCAGGAGTACACCGCAGAGCAATTGAAGGTATTACCGGAGGGTATGGATTCAGCGGAATCGTTGTCGCCCTCTTTGGAGGATTGCATCCGGCTGGCATCATACCGGCATCATTCTTCTTTGGTCTTTTGATCGTCGGGGCTGACATGACCCAACGCATGGTCGGGGTACCAGCCAATATGGTCAATGTGCTGCAGGGTGTCATCATCCTGGTCATCGTTGCTACCAAGATGATCCTCGCCGACCCCTACCTGATGGAACGGGTCTGGCGTAAGTACCAAGGAATAGGCAAGAAACATGTGGAGGTGGAAGCATGAACTTTATCGTAAACATACTGAGTCTGGGCATCCCATTCTCCGTCGCCCTTCTCATCGCCAGCCTTGGGGAGATGTTCAACCAGAGAGCAGGTGTCTTCAACCTTGGCTGTGAAGGTATTATGGCAATGGGAGCATTCCTCGGGATGCTTGTACCCTACAGCATTGGGCAGGGTGGCCCGACCCCAGGCATGTACAATGTCCTGGGATTGGCCCTTGCAATGGTTGTGGGGGCGTTGTTTGGCATTTTCTTCGCCTTCGTTGTTGTCACATTCCGCGCACCACAAGGTATTGCCGGTATTGGTCTGCAGATGTTTGGGGTGGGAACCGCAGGCACACTGTTCAGGCACTTCATCGGTGGGACCCAATCAGTTCCAGGCATCGGTAATCTTCCCATTCCAGGGCTCTCCAAGATCCCATTTATCGGCCCAATTTTCTTCAGCCACAATGTCTTGGTGTAT
>NZ_JBFXGH010000043.1:0-17456 GCF_050178175.1 Sphaerochaeta sp. | reverse complement strand
GGTCCTCGTAGAGGTAGGTGACACCGTTCTTCTTGTTGGTGACGCGGATGATTTTCTTCGGTTTTGCATTGGTATCTATCATAGATATAATTATATCTATGATAGATGCTTTTGTCACGTACTTTTCGAAATTATCTGCAACTATTTAAAAGAATTATTCAAATCCTAGTTATAACTGAGACGGGAATTTGAGTAACTGAATATTCGTATCGAACACCATCAATATAAAATATGAGAAAGAAGGACCCCGGCTGGTTTCTATAACTATCATCAAGTGCAAATGGTTGATATCCAGTTATCTGTTCCTTTGTTTTAGGACCGGAAATTACAATGTCTCTTAGAAAATCAAGAGCAAGTAAAAGGTTTGATTTACCAGAAGCATTATACCCATATAAGACACAGAATTTTAGAAGTTGTACAGCATCTGTGACTTGGGTACATATATATGATTCTGCTCCACTATGCATTTTCTTGTTTGTCAAGAAACTGATGGTTTGTTTTTCTTTAATCGATTGCAAATTACAATAAGGAGTTTAATCAGTAGAGAATATATAATGGTAAATCATCCTTGGTATGGGATCCTGTGGGTATCGTATGTTCTACTGGTATTACTTTTGCGGTGCATCAATATCTATGATTGCCTTGCTTACATACAAGAGTAAAAAAGCATAATGATTCGTAGCTTTTTCTTGCCACATTACATGGTTTTCTCTATGCTTTGCCTAAGGGGGAACCAGAAATGATGTTACTACATACATGTGACCGATGTACTCAGGAAGCGGACCACCATATTGAGAAAGCTGATAAAACGGTGTTGCATCTCTGTTGGGATTGTTATAATGCCTATCTCTGTGAACGAATGGGGTTGGATGTTACCAAATATGCTCATCCAAAGACCATTACAGTGGATGGACAGCGTTTCAAGGTAAAGGCAGAGGTTTATCATGATGGTGTTATTTATTATGCCTACAAGGGGAGACAGGATGCCTTGCAAACAATTTCCTTCAATGCACCTTTTGAGCTGGATGCAAAGCTTGCCATGGAAGAACTGAAACAACGAATTGCCAAGTTGTTAATTCCCCCCACCATGTTGGAGGATGATTTTCTATCACCCAAAGGAGTAATAGGCGTTGAGTATGATGAGGATACGTACGATGATTTGGCGTTCATCATTGACGGTAAAAGGTATGATTCAGAGGAGTTCCTGGATTTTCTGGAGAACTACCGTGGTTCAAATCTACTCTATATTGCGGAACCCAGATTGCCATCTTTGGAGGCTCAGTGGTTTGGCAAGGAAGAGCATTTAATACCAAACATAGCTGATGAAAATAATGAATAGGTTTTCAGATGGGTAACTCTCTACTGACGCTCCTGCAGGGATCCAGCAAGGATTCCTTGATTGATTTTCTCCTGCAGGAAGCTGAAAAAGATGCTTCTTTTGCAAGACGTTTGCATATTGCATTTGGTGAGGAACCAATCTCGCCGAATGTTGATGTGATACGTAATTTATTACAAGAATCCCTCACTGATCTTGAGTATGACAGCTATGGTGATCTTGGCCTTAGCCAGGAAAGCGAGCAATTCCTTGACAGCTACTTCCATGACATCGAGGTAGCCATTGCACACACGCAGTTTTCCTACGCAATCCAACTCTGTCTCTTGTTGGACGAGACTCTTCCGCAGCTACAGCATATGGATTACCAATACGAAATGCTCTATGAGAGGCTGAAGCAATGCTGTAATACGATAGCTGATGCTGTTATCCCTTTGCCAAAGAAGCAATCACTCTATGCTCTTCTCTCGGATTATGACAATCTGACGCCAATCAGAATACGATTAATGATCGGCATGGTAACTGATAACAAACAAGTACAGCAGCTTCGTGAGATGATTGTAGAGGAGGGGAGTGAAGTAGAGGCCCTTACTTTTCTCCTTCTCATTCGTACAGCGAGCAAGGAAGAGCGACTCCAATATCTATTGGATCATGGATATAAGCCGGAATTCTGGAAGCTTTCCATTGAAAAGGCATTACAGGAAGAGCGCAAGAATGAAGCAATTGAGTTGGCTCAGGAAGCAAATAAACGATTCAAATACAGTCATATATTCTCAGGGTATCTTTTCAGACTCTTTAAGGAGATGGGGAATCGTCAGGGTGCACTTGATGCTGCTTTTGACTTGATTGCAAAAGGTGAATCGTATTATGTCACTGAACTCAAGGCACTCAGCACGCCAGACTCCTGGAAAACTACCCTTGAGTTGCTCTGCGATGCGATGGAAGGGAAATCATTGCATGTAGTACGCTTTCTGCCTGAGCTTCTGATCGAGGAAGGCAACTATGAGAGAATGCTATGGTATGTGAAACAATTTCCCAAAGAATCCCTTCGTTATTATGAGTATTTGGTCCCAACATATACTGCCGAGTTGAAGGAACTCCTTGTTCAGCAGAGTCTTCATATGGTGAGTGAAGAAAGTTCACGATATGCATTTACCGAGCTTGCCAATACACTGCAAGTACTGAAATCCATTGGTGGAGAAAAAGAGATGCAACATTGCATCGATGTCTTGTTAGAGCAATATCCCAGAAAAATGATGCTGAAACAAGAGCTTAGGAAAGCTGGTTTGTTGTAGGTATATATGGAAAAAGAGAAAGGAGAAGGTAACTAGATGCAGATTGGATGTACCAAAAAGCTCTTGGATTACCTGAGGATACAGGCTGGAGCTGCAGATACAGCAATTGATCCACTCTTCTCGTGGAGTGCCAATATGATCATGGTAAACCATAGGAGAACGATTGTGGTTAGCAATGATGCCTCCCGCTATGCGTTCATTCTCTACGGCATCAATCGAGACGATGTAAAGAACATCGAGACTTTGATCCTTGAGGGCGTGAGAGCCTGCCTTGATACCATGTGTTTCACTCCGACTATCATCGATCAGTACCTGCAGGATTGTGGAGAAGGTATCACGTTTAGTAAGACTGCAAATCGTTCGGTGGTTGCAGGGCTGAACAATGTCTGTGCTCGTACCCACTTCTTTTTTGACCGGTACTCAACCGAAGTATTACTGCAAAAGCAGATGATCCGACATCTCAATATGGACTATCTTACTGTAAAGACCATAGACGGAAGCGACTATGTTAATATTTCCGAAAAATTCTCCAGTGATATTGAGCGGAAATATGGGCAACCTCTCTTTCGATGCAAGGCTGCTGTCTTTGACATAGATCTGGAGCTGGACAGTACCTGTCGTCGTCGTGTAGTCGTGCCCCTCAATTGTACATTCCGAGAGTTCCACGATATATTGCAGACACTGCTTGGCTGGTGGAATCACCACCTGCATGATTTCTGGATAGAGCGACATCCCAATGGAAGACTGAAATATACATTGACCGGTTTCCCAAGGGAGTTTGAAGAGGAAGGGGAAACGACAAAGGATGACAGCTTGGTATTCCTCCATGAAATATTCCCCCAGTACAGGGAAATTATCTACAACTATGACTTTGGGGATTTTTGGATAGCCCATATCCGTCTCCATGAAATTATTGATGACTACGATAAGAATCATCCAGTGTGTCTGGACTGGGAGGGGGAAGCCCCACCAGAGGATGTAGGGGGGCGGTATGGATATGCTGAGTTGTTGAGAATTCTTAGCAACCCAGAAGATCCTGAATATAAAGGCATGATGGAATGGTATAGAGGAAGTCATCATCAATTGTTCGACTTGGAGCATGTGAATAGACGTCTACGATTCTGGTAGAAGGGTGAGAGTATGAGAGAAGCATCGCTATTCTGTAGTAATCCTATCGATTCTTGTCTTCACTAGTTCCGTTAACGCTGGTTTCAAATGGTTAGGCATACAGCTTTCACTAATGAGTGCCTCCCACTGAGGAAATAAACCAGAAATCCGCTTGATAAGTCGAACAGCAACCTGTTCAGGTATCTCCAGATGCTTTGCAAGACCTAAGAAATCTGCTCGCTTTAGTCGTGATTTTTTTCCCCTGAGTGTTAATGCCATCTCCTGAGTATCTTCAGGCAGGATGAGTTGTACCGGTAGTAAATCATACGCAGGGGTGAGCTGAAAGTGTTCATTAACGGGGGCATAGAGTGAGAAATTCTTGAGATGCATGTCAGAGTTTCCCGTGATGAAGCAGAATACTAAAACATACCAGAAGTTCGTGAGGTCAAGCATATGTTGCCTGGAGTATGTGCGAATGATAGTTCCGCACTGCTCATAAGAACCCTGATACTTATCTTCGGTTAATCGACCAGTGAGCTGACAAAAGTCTTCCATTGGAAGTTGTATTACACGATCTTTTTTGAAAATTCGGTCAATTCGTTTTGCAATATAGGCCAATGAACCATCATTTAATTGGATAAGTGCATTCGGAACGGTAGCAATCTTGGCAATCTTTGCCATATGCATGACCACATGTTCCAACTCTGGCAGTGCTTCATATGCCTCAGTTTGCAGTTTTACAATGTAACCAGGAGGTTTTCCAACCAATGTGAGACGGTCTGCCTGTTTCGTATGGTCGAGAGAGAGGGACAACTTTTTCTGTACTCCAGGGACTGTATAGCCACTATGTGTTGCGTGTAGGCCTAGATTTGCTTCGTCAATATCTAATATCGGCATTTCTTTCGTCCCAAAGAAAGAACGGATACATCTCTGGTGCCATCCATGCATATGAGGCTCATCTAAAATCCGCCCACAATAGAGACAACGTTTCACAATACCTCCTCAACTGATACAAAGCCAACACAATCACGACATACATGGAGCAACAATCCCATCCTGTCTCTCCTGTCCAGTTTCCAATTACGGCATGCTTGCTCCAAGAGCCAGCCTTCTGGGATGAGGCCATCAAAGAAGGGGAAGAACGTTGTGCTTTGATAGGGAGCTTCCTGAAGAGGCATGGTAAGGCTGATGGGTACACTTCCAGGGGTTTGTAGATACATAGGATCATAGGTGAACTGATAGCCTTCATCAGTTTGTGCAATAATTCCTGCTAGGATGTTTCTCACAAATACTCGTCCTTGGCGTGTACTTTTCATGGTTTGTACTCTCCATCCATGGGAACTGGTCCCGCAATATGACCAAACATTTTGAGTGCCTGATTCACTTTATCCAAACGAACGGTTTGTTTGCCCTGTTCCAGTTCACGGATGAAACGAAGTCCCAACCCAGAGCGGAGTGCAAACTCCTCCTGGGTGAGTCCTGCACGTTTTCTTTGATCTCGAATAAACATTCCAATTACGTTCATAATAATACTATATACCCGAACGGGTATATTTCAAGAAGAATTTTTTAAAATTATCACCGAACGGGTATAAAATATGCTTTATTGATTAATAATATACCCGAACGGGTATAATATGAATAGTATATCTGGTCTTTCTATCTGCCAAGTATTTATCTAGGATTTCTCTCCCTAGAGGGCTTGCTTCCTTGCACATGAGTTTGCTACCACGGTATGATTGACTTCGTTGGAGGCATTATTGTGGCAACAAAGCAGAAGAAACTAGGAACCTTTGACAGTGTACACCTCTTGATCGGGGGGATGATCGGCAGTGCCATCTTCTCTCTTTCTGGAATGACTATCTTGAGTGCAGGTCCGTCGGCGATCATCTCCTGGATTCTTGGCGCGCTCATCCTGCTTGCCTATGGCCTGCAGACAGCAGAGCTTGCCTCACGCTATCCCCAAAGCGGAGGGGTCTTCGCATTTCCAGCCTTACTCTTGGGCAAAACAAGGGAGCAAGGCAATCTATGGGGATGGATTTCAGCGTGGGCTTACCTCTTTGGGTGTATTGCAGGAGCTGCCTTCTCAGCTATCTATATTGGTATTTACCTCTCTGTTGCATTTCCCGTCATGGGTTCCTGGCAGGTTCCCCTTGGTATTGCTGCCGTACTTTTTAGTGGAGTGCTGAACGCAGTACGTTTCCGTATCACCGGAAAAGCTACTACCGTGCTTACCCTTTTCCTTGGACTCACCTTGCTGATCTTCTCCATTTCAGTCTTTTCCAGTGGAAGCTGGGATGCTTCCCAATTTACCCCCTTCTTTACACAGGGGACCGGTGGCGTTACAGGATTCTTGGACGCACTTCCGCTTGCCATGGTAGCCTATGGGGCTATTGTTGCCCTGTCATTCCTGGTTGGGGAAGTAGAGAAACCGAACCGGACTGTTCCAAAGGCGATGGCCATTGCCATGGCCGTTGTCCTGGTGCTCTACTTGGTAGTGCTGGTGGCAACCTTGGGATTGGTATCTTCATCCTACCTGCAAGAGAATGAGGGGATGCGCTACATTCCTCTCTACGCTGCTGCATTCAGTCTTCCTGGTTTACCCTTCCTGACTCCTCTGATCTCCATTTCAGCGGTACTGGCACTGCTTACTACCATGATTGTAACCATGGCCCTTGCAAGTCATACCCTGCAAGCAACGGCAGAGAAGGGTGCGCTTCCTCATTTTCTTGCAAGAACAGGTAAGAAAAATGGTGCCCCACTGACAGCAACGGCAGTAGTAGTGCTCGTAACCGGTTTCTTTGCCGCCTTCCCCCAACTTACCAATCTTCTGATCAACCTAGGAGCTCTTTGTAATGTCATCGTGGTGGCAATCGTCTGTGTAACGGTCATTGCTTCAAGAAAGCAGCATCCTATCAAGGAAGCAGGTTTTTTCCACGCCCCCGGCGGGAATATCCTTCCCATCCTGACACTGGTAGTGTTGGTTGCCAGCTATGTGCCGAGTGTCATACAAGGTGGATGGCAGCTTTGGTTGGCAACGGTCATCTACTATGTAATTGGGCTTCTGTTCTACCGAAGGCCGAGGAGACAGGTATGAGTGTAGCATTCGGGCATTTTGATGGAGTCCATCGTGGGCACCAAGCCATCCTTGCCCACAAGCCAGAGAAAATATATATCCAGCCGGTTACCGGTCAAGCAGTGCTTACCACTGATGAAGAGCGTGATGCCTTGATCAGGGAGTATGCAGGTCAGGCGTGTAGCATTATTCATGTTGATAAGCGTCTGGAAACCAAGGGTTTCGATTCCGTGATTGTGGGAAGCCACCATCCGGGACTTGCCTCACTTAAGGAGCACAATGAGAAACTTGATCTTATCAAACCTGTACTGTACAAGGGTGAACCAATTACTGCTGACCGCATTACCGATACACTGCTCAGGGGAGAGATTGAAGAGGCTGAAGAGATGCTAGGGCATCCCTACACCATGACAGGGGAAGTGGTCTACGGAAGACAGCTGGGAAGAACGGTGGGAATGCCTACGGTCAACCTCAAGATAGCTTCAAATAAGCTTATTCCCCGTCATGGGGTGTATGGAACCATCACCATCGTAGATGGGGTAAGATACCTTGGTGTTACGAGCATCGGTCCCCGGCCAACCGTAGATGATTATCCTACTATTACCATTGAGACCTTCCTTCTTTATTTCAACCGTGACCTCTATGGTCAGGTTATAACCATGGAGATCAAGAACTTCATTCGTCCCATCACCAAGTTCGAGAGTCTTCAGGCTGTCAGGGAACAGGTGGACAAGGATGTGTTGTTCGTGGTGGAGAAGGGGCTGGAATGAGCAATATGTGGAATAAGCTTGGTAAGAAACTAATCAAGATTGTAAGAAATCCTCAATTGTTCATTTTGAGAACAAATTTGGTACGGTTTCTTTCAGATGAAACCTGCGTTGCTTGGCGATATAAGAGTAAAACAGGGAACTATCTCGACCTAAGTAATCCGAATACATTTAATGAAAAAATACAATGGTTGAAGTTGCATGATCACAATCCTGAGTATCAAAAATTTGTTGATAAATACGCTGTTCGTGAATATGTTTCAGCGACAATAGGTTCCCACTATTTAATACCTCTTATCGGGGTATACAATGATGTGGAATCTATTCCTTTCCAAACTTTGCCTAATACATTTGTGTTGAAATGTACTCATGACTCAGGGGGAGTCATTGTCTGTAAAGATAAGGAAAAATTGGATATTCCAGCAACAAAAAAAATATTACATCGCGCCCTGAAAAAAAATTTTTATTGGCATACAAGAGAGTGGCCCTATAAAAATATCGAACCAAAGGTTATTTGCGAAAAATATCTTGTAGATGAATCAGGTTATGAATTGAAAGACTATAAGATTTCATGTTTTCACGGGGAGCCTCGAGTTATTCAAGTTATGAGCAACAGGAAAGCAAGCACCTATAACATTAATCATTATGATACAGCATGGAATGAATTACATATCGAGAGGAAAGGACATGGCAGTAATCCACTAGGTATAGAGAAACCTAAACATCTTGAAAAGATGTTGGAAATAAGTAGAGTTCTGGCAAAGGGTATCCCATATGTAAGGGTTGATTTGTATCAAACGGAAGATGCGATATATTTCGGCGAATTGACATTATACCCTGGAAGCGGTTGTCTTTTATTCGCACAAACTGCTGACGATGAATACTTAGGAAGCATGATTAATCTTAGTCAAGTTTAGTTAAGCAATACACTGTAGAGTGTATTGGTATTCGATTGCATTAAAAATGGACATTTCTGAACTTGCCACCCATCTCATGATACCGTCATAGGGTGAGGTATTAGAAATGGACGTAGCGAAGAAATCCCATGGGTCATTTACCATGCCAGGGGAAGCTGGCTATGAAGAACTTTCTCTCTCTCTAGCGGAGAAGTGGGGAGCTGATGTCATTCGCGATTGTGATGGAACCAAGCTCTCTCCACGGTTGCAGGAAGCGGGCATGGATGTATATTCCACCATCTGCATCATTCGTGAACACAACGAGTTTGCCACAGCCCATCCACAGTTCCAACAGCAAACCTTTCTGGAGAGTGAGCGGGTAGTAAGTACCTCCAAAACAGTGAAGATTTTGTTGCTTTCACGATACTTCTCAAAGTAGTTTGAAGTGAATGAAGCATCGTTACCGTACTGGCAGGTACTTGACCGAACAACTGGAGAAGAGATTCTTGCTTCATCATGGCGGTATAATGCTACGACCAAATCAGTCACCATTGAGGGTTGCATACCCTTTCATCAGTACAGTGTGAACTTCCTTGCTTTCCGAATCTGGGAAGAGATAAACATGTACAATCATGTAACCAACAACTGGAAAATCGAACCACTTAGGCAGTTGGACCCCCGGTACCCCGAGGTCCAAAGCTATTTGCGTTCCTATCTGGTTCGCTGGTGCGAGGAGCACCCGGAGACAGATGTCAGGCGGTTTACCTCCCTCTTCTACAACTTTGTTTGGATATGGGGAAGTGATGAGCGAAACCGGAATTTCTTCACCGACTGGGCTTCCTATGACTTCACGGTCAGTCCGCTTGCCTTGGACCAGTTTGAAGCACAGTATGGATATCGCCTCACAGGTGAGGATTTCATAAACAATGGGAATCGCAATCCTTCCCATATTGCATGGAATAAACGGATGATGGACTACCTCTGGTTCACCAACTCTTTTGTCTGCTCGTATGTCAAAGAGCTGGTTGATATTGTGCATAGCTATGGCAAAAAAGCCTATGTATTTTATGATGACAGCTGGGTTGGAATGGAACCACAGTCAGAGGCCTTCCAGACAATCGGGTTCGATGGAATCATAAAGTGTGTCTTCTCCGGCTTCGAGGTTCGTCTCTGTAATGCTGTTCCAGGAGGACTTACTCATGAGTTGAGGTTGCATCCCTATCTCTTCCCTGTGGGGCTCGGAGGAGCCCCTACCTTCAAGGAGGGAGGCAATCCAGCGCTCGATGCACAGAAGTACTGGGTGAACGTCAGAAGAGCGATGCTTAGGGCTCCCATCGACCGAATTGGCTTAGGTGGGTATTTGCACCTGACTGAAGGCTTTCCCGATTTTGTGGAAACCATAGCGGACATAGCGGACCAGTTCAGGAAGATCAAGGAGCTACATCAGGTTTCAGAGGTGTATACCGATGCCTTGAAGATTGGAATTCTCAGCAGTTGGGGAAAGCTCAGAACCTGGACGTGCGGCGGGCACTACCATGAACACCCCGACTTGGATTTGATTAACATACTGGAAAGCATCTCTGGTCTTCCCTATACCGTTGAGTTCTTGAGTTTTGATGAAGTTACCAAGGAAACCCTTGATTCCCTTGATATCATAATCAACGCAGGCTTTGAAGGCAGTAGCTGGAGTGGGGGAGCACATTGGGATAATGCTGAGGCAGTTAGGTTACTTGCTCAGTGGGTCTGGAAGGGAGGTACTTTCCTTGGAATCAATGCACCGTCCTCACTCAATAACTCCTTCAAAATGGCACATGTCCTCGGTGTTGATTATGATGACGGTAGGAGGCTCTGTCATGGACAGTGGGAAGTGGATGTTGCACAAGATTCCAAGTCACAATTAAAAATCCAACCCAAGCAAGGTATCTATCTAATCGATGGTGATACCACAGTGCTGCAATCACAAGATGGATTGCCAACATACACGGAGCGAAAGTTTGGACAGGGTAAGGGTATCTATCTTTCAGAGTATAGATATTCTCCTGAGAATACCTTCGCACTACGTTCAATCCTTGAACAAAATCTTGCAGCAGAGCCTCTCTACACTTCTGACAATCCCCATGTTGACTGTGCCTACTATCCAGAGGCACAGGTTCTGTTGTTGGCCAATGGGAGTGAGTCAGAAGAGGATGTGCGGATACTGACAGAAAAGGGGAAAATAGATGAGGTCTTGGGAGGATTCTCTTTGAAGGTACTGGATTTGAGCGCTCATTTATGAGAACCTTAAAGCTGTTAATGAAGGATGTATACTGTGAAGAATCTCACTCATCAAGAATTGGTAACATGTGAACTGGAAATCCTCTCAGCGATTGATGAGTTCTGCACTTCAAGACAGATTACCTATTTTCTTTCTGGGGGAACCTTACTGGGTGCTGTTCGTCATAAGGGATTCATTCCATGGGATGATGATATTGATCTTATGATGCCGAGATCTGATTACGATGTGTTCGTGAAGCATTTTTCTTCCCCGAAATTTGCTGTTTATGCCTTGGAGACTTCTCCAAGATGTCGGTTCCCTTTTGCAAAAGTGTATGATACAAAAACCTTTGTAAAAGAGGGCGCACAAAATCATGACATTGAGTTTGGTGTGTTTGTGGATATATTTCCTTTGGATGTAGCACCTGACGATTCAAAAAAAATCCATAAGCAAGTTCAGAAGTCCCGAATGTACCAACAACTTCTCAAAGTAAAGATGTCTCGATTGGGCAAGCATTGGAGTCTTCTCAGGAATTTCCTCTTGATTCCCGGTAAACTAATGGTATTGCCCCTATCAGAAAACTGGCTGGCAAGGAAGATAAACCGCATCGCACGTTCCTCTTCAAATCTCATAAGCCATAGCATGGGATGTATGGTATGGGGATATGGTGAACGTGAAATATTGGATAGTGATTGTTTTGCCTCATCTGTCCCTCTAGAATTTGAAAACCTTGTATTTCCTGCACCCAAAGGCTATCATGAGTATCTCTCTTCTCTTTATGGAGATTATATGCAACTACCTCCAGTAGAGAAAAGAGTTAGCAAACATGACTTTGTTGCGTACTGGAATGAGTAATGTAAGGGAGAGTACATGAATATTGCCTTGATAATAGCTGGGGGTTCTGGAAATCGAATGAATTTGGATGTTCCCAAACAGTTTGTGACCATCTATGAAAAACCGGTGATTATCTACACATTGGAAGCATTTCAAGCACATCCTGAGATTGATGCAATTGAAGTGGTATGCCTAGACGGTTGGCAGGATACAGTGAAATCGTATGCAAAAAAATACCAGATTGATAAGCTGAAATGGGTTGTCACCGGAGGATCCAGTGGACAGGAGTCAATTAGAAACGGGGTATTTTCACTGAAAGGGATCTGCAAGGATGATGATCTGGTAATCGTGCATGATGGAGTTCGCCCACTTGTGGATGCCAGTGTGCTTTCCGATGTAATAGTTGTAGGAAAGAAATATGGGAATGCAGTGAGCTCGATGCCGTACAATGAACAGATCTTTAAGAAATGTGATGATATCTCAACCTGTGAGTATATTCCTCGGGAGACCCTTCGAAGAGTTTCTACCCCCCAGGCCTATAGGTTTGGTAAACTGTTGTGGGCGTACCAGAAAGCTTTCTCTGAAGGTATCGGCATCTACGGGTCGGCATATACCAATACCATGATGGTGGACTTGGGTGAAAAACTGTACTTTGCTGCAGGTTCAGAGAAAAACATAAAGCTCACGACGAAAGAAGACCTGGACACTTTCAAGGCATTTTTAAAAGTTGGACGTTATGAGATGGATTGACCACGCATTGTACCAAGCAGATTTGGACGGAGTAATTGCTCGTTTGGATGACTGGAGTTTTCTTAGAAAAAAAACAGTACTCATTGTCGGGGCAACAGGGATGATAGGCAGTTTTCTTGTAGACTTGCTGATGAAGCAAAATGATGCGACAGACCTACAGTGCCATATTCTAGCAGTGGGAAGAGATGCAGAGAAAGCAAAAAAACGTTTTTCGTCCTATGCAGCTTCTCCGTATTTCTCCTTTTATGCACAAGATATCAATGCAGGTATTCATATAGATAAACATGCTTCCTATATTATTCACGCAGCAAGCAATACGCACCCCGTTGCCTATGCAACTGACCCGATTGGAACTATCCTCACCAATATAACAGGTACCAATAATCTACTTGCTTGGGCAGCTGAAAATGGGTGTGAGCGCTTTCTGTTTGCATCAAGTGTTGAGGTGTATGGGGAGAATAGAGGTGATGTAGATGCTTTTGATGAATCATATCTTGGCTATCTTGATTCCAATACGCTTCGCGCCGGGTATCCTGAAAGTAAACGTGTAGGAGAAGCACTCTGTCAAGCTTATAGAAAACAGTGTAATTTGGATATTGTCATTGCCCGTTTTTCCCGGGTATATGGGCCTACCATGCTTGAACGTGATTCAAAGGCAATTGCACAATTTTTAAAGAATGGGCTGGCTAAGCAAGATATCGTATTGAAAAGTGAGGGAAACCAGCTGTACTCATACACCTATGTCTCTGATGCAGTATTTGCGCTACTGCTTCTCTTGTATACAGGAGAAGATGGGACTGCATACAACGTTGCCGATACGAGCTCGGACTGCACACTACGTGACTTGGCCTCCTTGGTAGCTTCCCATAGCGGTACCAGTGTAGTGTTTGATCTCCCTTCTGAGGTCGAAAAAGCCGGGTATTCAAAGGCCACCAAAGCAATTCTTGATGCTGGAAAAATTCAGAGGCTTGGATATGTTGCTGCATATCCCATACAAAAAGGAATTGAGCGAACACTGGATATTCTATCTGATACTGGATTCTTTATTTGATTGCTCTGATGTTGCATGAAGAGAAGCGATAGAGAAAAGAGGTGCAGAGCATGCCTGGAAGCCAACAATTTTTCTTTTATGGAAAAGAGTAGGGATAGAGAATGAAACTTGCGATTGTCATAACGGGAATGTCTTTTGGTGGTGCCGAGCGGGTTACTGCCTATCTTTCTAATTATTTTGTCGAGCAGAATGTGAATGTGACTATTATCTCGCTCACAAAGACTGTACCTGCATACTCGCTCTCAGAAGATATCCGCTATATTTGGTATGATGCTTCTGGCCACAAGAGCGCAATAGTCAGAGATTTTTCGTTGATGCGTAGTATTAGGAAGACCATTTCAGAGCTTAAGCCTGATTTGGTAATGGGTATGATGTCATACAGTGGGACATTAGCTGCTTACGCATGTATTGGTCTTCCTGTTCCTGTACTCTTGTCTGAGCGTAATGACCCAAATACTTCCATAGCTTTCAAGGAAATTGAGAAACGAATCATTAAATTTGCATACCGCCATCTCGCTGATAACGCAATATTTCAAACTCTTGGAGCCAAGGAGTATTACTATGGGGATGCAGGGAGAGGGGTCATTATCCCAAATCCACTGTATCTGGAAGCAATGCCCCAGCCAAAAGAAACATATAATGAATCGAAGAAAATAGTGAGTGCAGGACGATTATCACGACAAAAACAGTATGCACTCTTGATAGAAGCTTTCCAGAAGGTACATGTATTGCACCCAGACTATACCCTTGCAATATATGGGGAAGGAGAGGAGAGGGAGAAGCTTGAACATTTGATTGATTCCTTGTCCCTGCAAGACTCGGTATCTCTACCTGGAATTGAAGAACACATTTTTACAAAGTTGCAAGAAGCACAGATGTTTGTACTCCCTTCCCTCTATGAGGGAATGCCTAATGCCTTGATTGAAGCAATGGCAATGGGATTGCCGGTAATAACCACCGACTATAGTGAGGGAAGGGGAACCATCGTTGAGCATGAAAGAAATGGGCTTGTTGTTCCACGCAACAACGCAGATGCAATGTGCGAAGCGATGCTTTATTTCATCGATAACCTGGAAGAAGCTAAAAGGATGGGAAAGCAAGCGGTTGCAATTCGGGAGACCTTGGATAGTAACCGTATCTGTAAGTTGTGGATGCATGCAATTACTACTTGTATTGAAGCCTACCAAAGATAGGGTATTTTCTATTCTATTGCAGGTTTATAGGATACCTGCAATAATCAACGTCGTGTATGAAGGGTGATGAGGGAGTTGGTATGAATATTCTCAAGAAAAAATCTTGGTTTGACAGCGTATGTGATGCGGTGCTTCTCATATTTCTCTCAGTTCTTATAGCCTATGGTCCAGATGCTCGCAGCGTATTCATTCCAACCGAATTACTGTTTGTATCGGTCTTTGGTATACGCTTCTTGGTCAAGCGCTCTCGACTAACTCTCTATACAATTTGGGGAATTGGCTTGGTTTTCCTGGCTTTTCTTTCCATATCCTATGCAACAGATCAGTCTATGGCTTTTGAGAGGGCTCTTCCTGTGGTACAGGTAATTGTCTTCGGGAATCTCATCGCACCCTATGTGAGGGACTCTGAACGAAATTATGTACTATTCCTGAAGTTCTTTATTGTAGCGCTCCTTGTCTTTATGATACGTATTCTCCTCTCTGCACCGCTTGAATTGCTCCTTGCATATCGATTGGGACCAACGGTTGCAGTCAATGCAAATAATCTTGGGCTATCCTTTGCGGTGGCCGGTATTTTTGCCATTTACTTTGCCTTGGTAGAGAAACGTTTCTGGTATTTGGTATTGTTTCCTCTCTTCATGGTATTCAGTCTTTTCTCTGGATCGCGAAAAGCTATTGCCGTATTGGGAATTGGATTGATGGGTATTGTATTTTTTAGTCAAAAAACGATGAAGCGAGCACTTCTTTCGCTCCTTATTGCCTCATTTGTAGCAGGATGCATCGTAGTGCTCTCACTTACATGGGCCCCTTTATATAGAGTAATTGGAAGCAGGATAGAAACATTCCTTGCATTTTTTACAGGTGGACAAACAGATGGCAGTACGTCCATTCGATTCGAGATGATTGCCTATGGGTGGAATATGTTCCTCCAGAAACCCCTCTTCGGATGGGGCTTGGGTGCATTTACTGATGTAGCTGGGTTTGGCTTCTACTCGCATAACAACTACATCGAAATCTTGGTCTCTCTAGGGTTGGTTGGATTCCTTTGGTACTATGCATTGCCCCTTGGGATCCTGATAAAGGGATTTACCATGTTTTTGCAAAGGAGAAAGAGAAAATCACTGATTCTGTCCATGACCATCATCCTGGTTTTCCTTGTTGATGATATTGGTCGTGTTCGTCTCTACAGTGAATTCAGTCATATTCTCTACGCCTTCTGCTATGTTGGTATTGCCCGTCAGGATGATCAGGCAGGGATTGATCTGGTGACCATATTCCGCAAGATTGTGCAATGGATACGGGATCCGCGATTGATCCTTGTGCATGTATTGAAATGGAGAGTCTGTCGATTGCTTCCAGACTCTGTCTTTGTCTCCTTGAAATATTGGGCTGTTGCCAAGAAGAAGCTGAATCTAAAGCATCCTGCTTCCTACAATGAAAAAATACAATGGCTCAAACTCAATGATAGGAACCCACTCTATACACAACTTGTTGACAAGGTGGCTGTCCGCTCCTACATCAAGAAGAGTATCGGTGAGCAGTATCTGGTACCACATATTGGAGTCTATCGTTCGGTTGATGAAATTCGTTGGGAGGAATTGCCGGAACAGTTTGTCTTGAAAGCAAACCACACCTCTGGTGATGTATTGATCTGCACAGATTCTCACTCATTTGACCGAGAGAAAGCCATTCGACAGATGCAAACGTGGCTGCAAAAGAACTACTACTGGTATAACCGTGAGTGGCCCTACAAGGGTGTTGAGCCAAGGATAATCTGTGAACCCTATCTGGTCGATGAGTCGGGGTATGAGCTCAAGGACTACAAAATCTACGTATTCCATGGTGAGCCGAAGCTTATCCAGGTGGATTTTGATCGATACACTGATCATAAGCGGAATATCTATACCCCTGAGTGGGAATATGTTGATGTAATGTTTCACTATCCCACCCATCCGGAGATCAAGATTGAGAAACCCAAGAAACTAGATGAGATGCTTACCTTGGCAAAGAAGTTGAGTGCAGGGATGATTCATGCAAAGATTGACTTCTTTGTGGTAGAGCAAAAGATCTATTTTGGTGAGATTACACTCTATAAAGGTGGTGGTTTTACTCCATTCTCACCTGAATCGTTTGCATTGGCCATGGGGGAATGGATTCACCTGCCCATTGAGCAATGAAATCCTCTAGGTTGGTAAGGATATAGAAAGGCATGACGCACAAGAAGGTATTACGTAATTCGCTCATCTACACATTCAATAATCTATTGTTGAAGGCATTCAATTTCCTTCTGTTGCCTCTCTATACAGCCTTTCTTACTCCACAAGATTATGGTGTGACGAATCTACTTGCTTCCTTTACCCAAGTATCCACCTATCTTATTGCCTTCAGTTTGTATTCGGCTACTATTAGGTTTTATGCTGATCTGAAGGGTGATGGCCAACGTCTGAAAGAGTTTTATGGAACAATGCTTTGTTTTGTTGCTCTTTCAGGTCTGGTTTTTTTGGGTATGTTCCTAATCTTCCAGAAATTTTTGCTTGCAGTATTTTTTCAGGGGATTCCTTTCTATCCAACCGTTCTGTTAGGGTTGGTTGCCTTGCTCGGGACCAGCCTCTATACCATGTATCAAGATATCCTGAAAGGAATGCAGCTTGCAAAGAAATCAGCAATTACCAGCTTGTCGTATTTCTTTCTGCAGGTTGCCTTGAATATCTTGTTCGTAGCCATTTTGAAATTTGGTGCAAATGGAGTCTTGCTTTCCTTGGTGATCTCCAATGCAGTAGCCATTGTCTGGATGCTGTTTGATCTTGGAAAACACCATCTCTTTTGCTTCTGCATCAATAAACAACTACTGAGGGAGGCTCTCCACTATTCAATTCCCATTATCCCTCATAACCTATCCA
>NZ_JBFXGH010000042.1:0-17879 GCF_050178175.1 Sphaerochaeta sp. | reverse complement strand
GGGTAACCCCATCGCTGAAGATCAAGAGACGGCTTCCAACCGAGAGCTTGAGGTGAGAGTGTCCCAGCACCTCCTGCTTGAACGCACCATCCCTCCTGAGATCAATCTTCTCACGTTCCCACTGTACTGGAGTGCTTCCCTGGAACATAAGTGCTGAAGGATTGTCATACTCAACAAGGTTCACCAGTACTTCATCCGTATTGCTTCTTCTCAGATCTGCAATGGTAAACGTAGCGTAGCTGATCTTCCTCTCCTTGCACACAGGGAGTGTATTCATGATGATTTTCGCCGAACGCGTCAAATCCATGGGACTGAAACTGAGCTTGTGGGCCATACGGGCAGTAAGGCTTGCCAATACATTAGCCTTTACCCCACTGCCAAGCCCATCACTGAGTGTACAGACAATCTGGGCCGATGCATCCTGTCTGGAAAGAAGGAACACATCTCCCCCAATTTTCTGACCGTGCTTGTAGATTTGTGCATAATCCACATCGATGAATACGTCGTTCATGACCCTTCCTGCATATAGCCATCCCGTTCCCCGCTCGGGGGAACCTTGAAGGCATCGATAAGGCTATTGAGCATGATCTCAGTCTCTGCTGCATTCTCCCCAAGCAAGGATGCAATCTGTTGAACGGTCTCCAAGCTTCTCTGGATAACATCCTCAGCTTTCTTCACCACGGTTTCACGACGCACGGTCGGGGTGGTGATGTCTTCGAACAAAGCCCCCACCAGATGCTGCTTCTCAACTGAGAAAAACGTCACCTTGAGAAACATATCCTTGTAATGGAGACGGTACTGCTGCACCGAGGGAGCGGTGAACTGGCTGTTAAACTTCTCGTAAAACGGGACAAAACGCTTAACAGGCAATCCAAAGACCAGGTTCAACTGGG
Source organism: Sphaerochaeta sp. (assembly GCF_050178175.1). Classification (GTDB taxonomy): domain Bacteria; phylum Spirochaetota; class Spirochaetia; order Sphaerochaetales; family Sphaerochaetaceae; genus Sphaerochaeta. Next base: position 16,986 of record NZ_JBFXGH010000042.1, on the reverse strand, counting down.
ATGGCTCCAAAGGAAAATCAAGATCTCCGAACAGTTTGAGGAAGTTGCTGTTGCAGTCGGCAATCTGGAGTTGGTCATCCACAATGACCACCCCCACTGGGATGGTCCTGAGCAGTACATCCATCTTGCTTTGGGCTTCCTTCCTCATCTTGGTTACACACATCTCCATCTCAGCCATCCCATCAAGATAGGCAATGGCCATCTCCCGGCAGCTGTTGTAACCACACCCGCCACAATTCAACTCATCAGAGACATCCCTTTTTCCCAGCAGCTTGAGTGCTTGGTCAATTTCTTCTTCACTATGAAGAGAAACAAAACTCGATACAGGCCTCTCTACCACAGCAGTATGTTTCTCAATCAGGGAATAACCGTGTTCAAGGAGCTTTGCAACAAAGGCTGTATCTCCATCAAATACAGGGCCTTGATCGGTGATCCGACTACGGGTATAGCGTGAGCTCAGGCTCTTCTTCCTGGCGGAGGAACGCCCCTGGTTGCTCACCGGCCCATTGATGCAACCACCTTCGCAGGCGAGGAGTTCAAGAAATGCTGTATTCCCGCCTTCCTTTTCCATACCCGACAAAGTCCCTATTACCTGACTCATGCCACTGACGGCAACAGCATGGGTCTGGAAGGGATCACTCCCCCACTTCAATGAGGCTATCAGCCCACCCTCTACCGGGTAGAGCGTCGACTTACCGGCACGACAGGGCACCAAGGATGGTACAATGGAAGGGTCAAGGGATACCTCCCTCTCAATCTGTTCCAAGTCAATATGCTCAGCAAGGAGCCACGCATTGAGTTCCTCATAGGTCAAGGCAAAGTCCGGATAGCCTGGACTCTGGTCAGCCTCCACCTTTTTAGCGATACAAGGACCGATGAACACCACTCCGATCTCTTCTCCATAGAGCGCTCGCAAATAGGCACTATGGCACTGCAACGGGGAGGGCACCTTGCTGAGTTGGTCCACCAATGTGGGATAGTACTTTTTTACCGTCTGGACCACCGTTGGGCAGGCTGTGGAAATCCATGGGCAGTTTCCATCGTGGGATTCTGCATACATCTCAATTGCCTGGTTTACCAGATGGGCCCCGATGGCTGTCTCACTTACCCCACTAAAGCCCAGACGGGTCAGGGCAACCACCAAGCTCTCACTGCTGAAGGAGAATTCTGCTGCACTGGAAGGGGCCAGAGAACAGAAAATCTTTCTTCCGCTCTGGACAAACTGGCGAACCCTTGCCAAATCACCACGTATTTTTTTGGCGTGGGATGGACAGATATCAACACAGTGTCCGCAATAGATACATCGGTCCTTTACCACTACTGCTGAGCCATCCTTTACCTGGATAGCTTTTACAGGACAGCCGCGAACACACTTGTAACAGTCACGACACTCGGTCGACTCTGTATAAATAGGGTGGATCATTGCATCCCTTCCCACTCTTTCAGTTCATGCACAACCAACTGAACCACCTCATCAGCTGGAAGCCCTTGGTAGGTGGTATCGCCAATACGAATATTCGGACCTTTGGAACAATCTCCCATGCATAAGTGCCCTATCAAATCCACATAATCTGCAGATCCAGACTCCTGAAGATAAGACTCCAAGGCTGCAAGTGTCTGAGAATTACCCCGAGCAAAGCAAGAGCTTCCCATGCATAGCTCCACGACCAATTTCTTCATCAGCGACCTCATTATCTAATCTCTTGCTGCCATGGTAGCGAAGAAACAACCCGAGAGTCAACGAATATTTGTTCAATTGGTTTTTATTATTGGAGTATTACGGTTATATAATCACATATTTTAAATATTAATACTTTATAATATTCTTTTATTCACATTAATAAAGGGTATCCTTACGATACCCCTCTTATCTGTACACCAGAAATTACCAATCATCCATTTCGCTACTTAGATCCTTCTTGCTCATCTTTTGCCGTACCTTGGCAGAGAGAACCGCGAAGCTTGTAGCCAGATCGGTACGCTGAACCACCACATGCTCGGGAAGTTTCAAATCCTTGGGTGCAAAATTCCAGATGGCCAGCAACCCACACTCCATGAGCAGCTCAGCTGTCTCTTGGGCTTGGTCGGCGGGAACAGCAAGAACCCCGATATTCACATGGTGCCGATCGATGTACTCCTTGAGCTTGCTCAAAGAAAAGACTGGGACATCCCCAAGCCAAGTATCCCACTTATTGGGGTCAACATCGAATGCTGCCACGATCTTGAGCCCATAGCTCTCAAATCCCTCATAACGAGCAAGAGCGGAGCCCAGATGTCCGGCACCTACTACGATTGCATCGGTAGCATTGTCCCACCCTAAGGTATGGATGATCGCCTCAATGAGCTTGACAACTGCAAAGCCCACCTTGGGTTTTCCCTCAATCCCGGTGCAGGAAATGTCCTTACGAACTTGGATTGGTTTCAATCCAAGCTCTTCGGCCAAGGTAGTAGCGCTGACCATCTCCATTCCTTGCTCCCGATACCCCTGCAAAAGCCTCAGGTAGGAGGGAAGCCTCTTGATGGTGGGAATTGGTATTCCCCGATAACCTGTTTCCATGTATCACTCCTGTTGCAACCTATCGATTACGCGTTGGATCACCAGAGAAGGGGTTGAAGCCCCTGCTGTTATACCCAGTATATCATAACTGCGCATATCGTCGGTAATTTCTGTTTCATTCTCTATATGCCAGGCCATCTTTCCCTTATCCCGTACCAATTGGTAGAGCGCCCTGGTGTTTGCACTCTCCTTCCCACCTATCACCACCACTGCATCACATGCCTCAGTCAGCTCAAGGGTCGCCTGCCGACGATTGATGGAACTGGGACAGACCTCATTGGCAAAAAGCATCGTACATCCATGCTGCTCCCATGCCCTCAGGGCTTCTTGAATGGTATTCCATACTCCCTGGTCAAACGTTGTCTGCACAAACACCACATAGGATTTGCCTGGTTCCGGGGCGCCAACCTCCTCAGGGCTGGAAATCAGCGTGGTATCACAGAGCTTTCCTTCGGAATGGACCCCTCGCATGGCAAGCGTCTCCGGATGACCAGGGTGTCCAACAATCAAGATGGTATGCGTTGGTGCATATGCAGAAATCCTTGCAAGGTTATGCTTCACCACAGGGCATGTTGCATCGACCAAGTCAAATCCGGCTTCCTCAAAAGAAGAACGCACCCTTTCGGGCACTCCATGTGCACGCACTACAATCAATCCGGGTTCATGCCCCTCTGCTTCTGTGATAACCTGCATCCCCTGATCAGCGAAAAAGGCACACGTGTCATCATTATGAATGAGCTTGCCCAAGGAATATACAGGCTTGCGGGCGTCTTTTGCATCCTGCAATGCAGAAGTAGCGAGGTCCAATACCCTGGAAACCCCTTTACAATGACCCATGGTTCTGGAAAGTATCAGTTTCATACACCCCCATTATGACAAGAACGCTGCCACAAGATAAGCCTGCGGCAGCGTAAAACTTGCATGAAGAAACAGGTTACTCTGCTTTCTTCGCTTTTTTCTTTGCTTGAGCGTTGCTGATCCAGTAGAGCATCGCAGGCGCAAGCAGGTTGGATGAGTAGGTTCCAAAGAGGATGCCAAAGCCCATCTTCAATGCAAAGAGCTGGATGTCACCGGAAGCAAAGATTGCGAGCGGGATGATAGCAATCAAGGTTGTGACTGCACTCATCACCGTTCTGCTCAATGACTGCGTAACACTGTGGTCGATATTTACACTCAACGAAACATTTGGTGCCAATGCCACATTTTCACGGATACGATCGAAGATAACGATCGTATTGTTCAGTGAGTAACCAATAATGGTCAGCAGCGCAGCAATAGTGATACCAGAGAACTCAAAGCGGAAGAGGGTAATTATCGTAAGCATCATCAAGATATCATGCACAAGTGCAATCAAGGATGATACTGCATACGCAAAACGGAACCTGACCCAGATATAGAGGAGGATCAAGGCCATTGCAACCACGATGGCGAGAATGGAACTGGAGAGCAATGTTGCACTGAACTTCGGTCCAATGTAATCACTCTGGAGAACCACAACATTGCCGGCACCGAATGCAGCATTCAATGCATTTTTCACTTCGGTTTCCATGGAATCCTGAGTTGCACCTTCCTTGATGCCGAGACGGACCTGGAATGTCTGACTTCCATCCACCCCAACAGTCTGTACACGTACATTGCCCAGTGAATCCAAGGCAGAACGCACATCCTCAATGGTTGCATTTCCACTGCTTTGGAAGTTCAGCTTGGTAGGTTCAGCAGAAAGGGTTGCAGGAAATCCATACCCACTGAGGAGCTGATCTGTTTCCAATGACCCATCAACAACTGCCACATTGATGTTCGGTACGGCACCAAGTGCTGTTGCAAGCTCCTGTGCAGTTGGATATTCGGAAGCACTGAAGTTGATACTGGAAACCCCTTCATCACCGCGAACTTCAAGAGTAAGGCCGGAACCAGAGATAGCAAGGACTGCATCCTTGTTTCCAGTATAGGTAACTTCCAATCCAATGGGAGCTATCTGAATTCTCTGGCTCAATCCACTTTCAAAATCAACACCCAGGTTAAAACCGCCCAACACAGCGAAGGAGATACCTCCGGCGAGCATGAGGACTACAGCCAAAGCCCAGGCGTACCAGCGAAGCTTGATAACAGGAATATCTTTCTTAAGCATTTAGTTTTTCCTCCAGCTGATGTGTAGCTTCTTGCCCCCACGTTGGGCGACGGTCGCATCAAAGATAAGATGCGAAACAAACAACGCAGTAAATACCGAGCTCACAATGCCGATAGCAAGGGTATTCGCAAAGCCCTTGACCGCACTGCTTCCAAGCTGGGAGAGTACCAGAGCTGCAATGATTGTGGTTATGTTTGCATCCATGACAGTCCAGAATGCTTTATCAAATCCTGCCTTGATCGCAGCAGCATCACTCTTGCCCAATCTCCGTTCTTCCTTGATACGCTCAAAGATGATGACATTGGTATCAACAGCCATACCCAAGGTAAGGATAAGACCGGCAACACTGGTCAAGGTCAACGTGAAATTGAAGGCTGAGAGAACGCTGATCATGAAGAACAAGTTAAGCAACAATGCGAGGTCGGCCACAAGACCACTGACGTGGTAGTAGGCGAACATCAGAATAATCACCAGAGCAAGTCCAACAGCAATGGCCTTCAACCCAGCCGATACAGCATCTTCTCCAAGGGTAGCACCAACAGCCTGCTGGCTGCTGACGACCAGCTCGATGGGAAGCGCAGCGGTACGCAGAACAATAGCAAGGTCAGCAGCCTCCTCAGCATCGAAACCGGAAATCTGAACGTTGCTCCTGATCCCTTCATTGATGGTGGCCATGGCCTTAACCTTGCCGTCCATCACAACTGCCATGGTATCCCCGACGTGGGTAGATGTGAGCTTGTAGAAGATATCGCCACCAAGGCTGTCCAACTGGAAGTTGACCACTGGTCGACCGGTGATCCCATCGGTTGCCGTGGTTGCACTTTCAAGATGGATCCCATCAAGGCCGATTTCATCCTCTAACACTACATAGCTCTCCAGCTCATCGATCCCATACGCGTCACTGACATAATAACCAGCAGCAATCTTACCAGCCGGCAGGAAGTCAGGTTGTTTCAGTGCACCAGTATCGGTATAGACCTCAGAAGGATTCTCGGCATAGAAAGCGTTCAACTCAGCGGTAAGTGTGGTGTCCACAATCTTGAAGACAAGGGAACCCTTGCCACGAAGGAAGGAATTAACACGCTCCGGGTCTGCTGCACCTGGAATCTCAATGAGAATCTGGTCATCGCCTTGTAAACGGATGACAGGCTCACTGACACCAAACTGGTCAATTCGTTTCTCAAGAATCTCGATATCCTGGCGAATTGCCTCAGAAATCTCACTCGAGGATGCAGTCCTGCCAATCTTATCCTCATAGGAAGCAATATCAGCCTCCAAGAGAATGCTCATACCACCTTCAAGGTCTAATCCCAACTGCAGTGCCTTGTTTCCCAAAGCCTTCAGATCAAGCAAGGACGTGCGGTAGTAGGACTCAGCTGAATCGAACATATCCTGTTCGTTATAGAACCCAGCAAACAATGCTTCAACAGTCCAATTCCGGGGAACTGGACGCTTCATGGCTTTGTAATTTTCCTTTGCGTAATCCTTTAGATAGGAGAACTCAGAAGGTAGGGCTGCCTGTGGGTCATCAGCAACCAACTCCTTGAGCGAGCGGAGATCGCGTGAAGCCTGTCCACGGGAATACTCCTTAATCTGTACATTTGAGCCTGTTGCAAGTTCCTTGGTGTCCTGCGGTACGAATCCATACCAAGCAATCGTGGGATAGAGGAAGAACCCGCACAACAAGACGACCACCAGAACGACCACCAGACGACTCCGTTTTTTCATGATACTCTCCAGATGTCTTTTATAGAATTATTTGTCTTTCTTCTCAGCTTCAGCTTCAGCAGGGGCTTCCTCAACGGGAGCCTCAACACTCTTCTCAGGAGCAGATACCTGCTCCTCTTTTTTGCTCTTCTTCTTGCTGGAAGCAGTTGCACCATCGCCCTTTCTGTTTACAATGCTGCTGATTGCATTTCTGGAGAACTCCATACGCGTGTTGTCGTCAACCTTGACCACCACGGTAGTCTCTTTCACCGCAACAACGGTTCCATGGATTCCACCAATCGAGACAACCTTATCCCCTTTCTTGATAGAGGCAAGCATCTCCTTGGTTTCCTTGTCCCGCTTTTTTTGCGGACGGATAATCAAGAAATAGAAGATAGCAATGATGAGACCGAACGTAACAAAGGTCGTCATCATCGAACCGGTTGTACCTGCGGCGCCGGCCGTTTCAGGGGCTGCCATAGCACTAATCAATGAAAGCATTGGTAATCCTCACTTTGCATAAAATCGGATGCAGAAAAGAGGCGGAAGAAAACTTCGCATCCAATTTTCCAAGTATCGATTAAAGTAGCACGTTCGCTATCCACTAGTCAAGTTTCAGTATCAGAAGCCATAAGACGGCAAAAAGGGTCGCCGGAAAGCGACCCCTTTTGCAGTGCGCAGGATTACATCATCCCGCCCATACCCTCAGGTCCTGGAGCTGCAGGAGCCGCGGGTTCTGGAATATCTGTTACAACACATTCGGTGGTAAGAATCAAAGAAGCGATCGATGCAGCGTTCTGCAATGCACTTCTGGTGACCTTGACCGGATCGATAATGCCGCTCTCGGACATGTTGACCCACTTGTCACTCTCAGCATCATAACCGATACCCGACTTTTCATGCTTGCACTTGTCGGCAATGAGTGAACCATCAAGTCCAGCGTTCTGGGCAATCTGGCGGATCGGCTCCTCAAGTGCACGGCGGACAATCTTGTATCCGACCTGCTCATCTTCAGTGAGCTTTGAGAGGTCCATCTTTTCCATTACCTGGACAGCCTGGATGAGTGCTACACCACCACCAGGGATGACGCCTTCCTCGATTGCTGCGCGGGTAGCGGAAAGGGCATCCTCAACCCGATGCTTCTTCTCTTTCAGCTCAACTTCGGTAGCAGCACCCACATTCAGGACTGCAACGCCACCGGCAAGCTTAGCCAAACGTTCCTGGAGCTTCTCTCGATCATAATCACTGGTCGTGTCCCCAATCTGTGCCTTGATCTGGGCAATGCGATCCTTGATGTCGCTCTGCTTACCATTCCCGTTGATGATTGTGGTATTCTCCTTCTCAACCTTGATGCTCTTTGCGCGTCCAAGTTGGGAAAGATCAGCATTCTCAAGTTTCAGGCCAAGCTCTTCACTGATGACCTCGCCACCAGTAAGGATTGCAATATCCTCAAGCATTGCCTTACGTCGGTCACCGAATCCAGGAGCCTTTACTGCAACGACGTTCAATATGCCACGGACACTGTTTACAACCAATGTTGCAAGAGCCTCACCGTCCACATCCTCTGCGATGATGAGCAACGGCTTGCTTGCCTGTGCAACTTTCTCGAGCACAGGAAGCAACTCTTTCATGTTGCTGATCTTCTTGTCATAGATAAGGATGAAAGGATCATCAAGAAGAGCGGTCATGGTATCACGGTTGTTGCAGAAATATGCAGAGAGATAGCCACGATCGAACTGCATTCCTTCCACGAAATCAGTGGTGGTCTCAATGGTCTTGGACTCTTCAACGGTTATTACACCGTCCAGACCAACCTTCTCCATCGCATTGGCAATCTCATCACCGATGGTGCGATCATTGTTTGCACTGATGGAAGCGACTTGTGCAATCTCTTCCTTGTCCTTGATCATCTTGGCCTGTTTCTTGATCTCGGCAACGGCGTCGGCAACAGCCTTGTCGATACCACGGCGAATACCCATTGGGTTGACACCTGCGGCCACACTCTTCATGCCTTCCTTGATAATGGACCAGGCAAGAACGGTAGCGGTGGTGGTACCATCACCTGCAACATCGTTGGTCTTGGTTGCAACTTCCTTGAGAAGCTGGGCACCCATGTTTTCAAACGGGTTCTCCAGCTCGATTTCGCGTGCTACGGAAACACCATCTTTCGTGACAGTCGGAGCACCGAACTTCTTGTCGAGAACAACCAGGCGACCTTTCGGGCCAAGCGTTGCCATTACTGCGCGGGAGATCTTCTCAACACCAGCCACTAGGGACTTGCGTGCCTCTTCATTGAACTGCAATTGTTTTGCCATACTATATATCCTCACTTAAAGAATATGTGGTGCGATTACACATAGCAGACCCCTTTAGGTCTACCGACATGTAAGATACAAAGAAAAATGCGGAGAAGCAAGTAAAAAATACAGATTACCCGATTATCAGGGTAAGTGACATGCCAAACAGGGCTGAGGCCACATTGCTCAGCAGGTTAACCATGTCATTATCAACCCAGCGAATTCCTCTCTCAAGTGGAAGGATTCTTCCATCCACTACTGCATGCTCGGTAATGCGGTCACTCACCTCATCATAGTAGTGAGCCTGGACGGTAGCACCAAGCACACTATCGAGCAAACACCCAAAAAAGGAACTTAACGCTATTACTGATACATAGAGAGCACTCTTACCGGTGATAGGAAGGAAACACCCCCAAACGCAAAGGGCAACCAGTGTTGCTCCCAACAATCCACTGGCAAGCCCCAAAGGACTGACCGCACCGCTAAGGCCAGGGGTCATGGGTCGTCCAGTGATGATGGAAACCGGCTTAGTCTTGGAGAGTATTCCTACCTCACTTGCAAAAGTGTCACTTGCAGCCTCTCCCACAGAAGCCCCAAACATCACTAAGAAGGGGATGGAAGGATTCAAGGCATAGAGCAGTGCACTGACCAATGCCATCAATCCATTGGCATAGACCTGGGAAGCATCACGTCGGCCACCCTTCTTATGAATCTTCATCACATCAAAGGCCAGCGCACGCTGTGCAATCTTTCCCAATACCCCGGCAGAAAGGAAGAAAAGCAACAAGGTTGCCAGTGCACCGAAACCAAGAATCCAAGTAGTTCCAAACCCAACCAAGAAAGCAGCAACAGCCCCACCAGAGGTGAGTTGCTTGGCAAAATAACTTGCTGTTGCCACCACGGCCATGATACCCACCAAGAACCAGAAGGCAGGAGTGAGCGCAAAGAAGAAGGTATTGAAGAGCGATGCCAGCGACCCACTGGGGGGAACCAGGTTCGCGTAACCATTCATAAGAACACTCCAAGAAGAAACACTACCACTAATGGAACGGTGATATTATCCAGACCAAGTGGAGTTACAGCCTCCGCCACCGCTGCAGAAAGTCCGATCACCAAGGATATACCCAAGACAACGGGGGCTGAGAGCGTAGTGAAAAAGGCCAAACCAATGAGAGCGACCAAGCTACTGACAGAAGCCATGGTAAGCGTACCTGCCCAACTCTTGACCAGACCGGGAACCGGTAACTTTTTCTTCCCCCATTTAGTGCCCACAAGAGCAGCCAATCCATCACCATAGCCCATGACGAACACGGCAATGCTGCAGACCAGGCTGGAAACTACTCCCTGATATTGCAACACAACCAAAACCAGGAGGGAGATGGGGAAGTAAATCAGCCCATAATTTCGTTTCTTGTCATCCATTCCAAGGGCTTTACCCCAATTCAGGAAGGTAAACAAGCTGTTAAGGATGATGAAGAGAATTGGGCCGACAAGGGCATAGGATAGTGAAGTAAAGAAATTCACTTCAATGAACCACCAATTCGAAACACCAATATGCACAAACTTTCGCATCGCCTCACTGGAGACTGAAGCATACCGCCTCAAAAGGATTCCTGCCAAGATGACGAGCGCTAAAAAGGGGAAAGACAATGCCAACCCAAGTATATTGCTATTCATAACCGACATGATGCTAAGAATGTTCAATAAATGCAATAACCCCCCGACTGTCATTGGGCAATTCACCCTTTTGGGTGAGTGTGATAATTGACAGCCAAAATGGGCCGTGATACCGTTTGATTGCTTTCGTTTTTGTGTTGCAGCTGATACGTAATTCCTAATGTTCGCATGCGTGCGTTACTGAATCGCTCCCGCAGACAGGTAAGAGTTAAAGACTGCGCCACATGAAGCAATATTGAATGACAGGCGCTGCCTGTGAAGGATGCTTTGAATGGCCAAGAAAATTTATGTCGGAAACATGAGTTACCGGACAACCGAAGAAGAACTTCGGGACCTGTTCGCACAGTACGGTACTGTACTCAGTGCCAATATCATCATTGACCGCGAAACCCGACGCCCCAAAGGGTTCGCCTTCGTGGAAATGGAAGAGGATGCATCTGCCGATGCTGCGATATCCGAGCTGGATGGCAAGGATTTCGGTGGGCGAAACCTTCGTGTGAATGAAGCGATCGCAAAACCCAGACCGGCACACGGCAGTTATCGCCACTAAGCCAATTACCATGATTCAGTAACGGGAACGGAGCCAGCAAGGCTCCGTTTTTTAGTATTCTGGCAGGCTTTCGCCGATATATGTGAACCGTTTATGGGTTTCCCCTTCCCGTGTCACTTCAGAGATAAACATCTGGTAGGGGCGAACCCACAAGTAACCGCTGTCCTTTGGGCGGTAGAGCACCATGGTGGAGAGCGATTCACTCTCAATGACCGTATCCACTACCTGGTACAGTCCACCCTTGAAATGCCGATACCAACCCTTTTGTATTTTCTGGGGGATTACCATGCCCCACCGCCTCCTCCGCCAAAACCACCCCCGGAGAATCCACCCGATCCAAATGAGGATCGTATCGGGGACCTGGAGCCACTCTTTGCCTGGGCATACACGGCATTTTCCATGACGCTGGTATGCATCCTATGGCTTAATGCACTATAGAACAGGGCATTTCTGATCGGTCGGTTCCCCACATACCACTGGGGTTCTGCAAGCGCGATTTTCGCAAACTTCTTTGCCCAGACATCTTCCAACCCAAGTACGATGGCATAGCTGAGTACGTGGTAAAACAGTGAAGGATCACTGTCGATCATCATTTTCAGCTTGTCCATTTCCACCTTGCTGATGAATTCACGATATCCCACTATCTCCTCCAGCTTCTTCTGCGCATATGCACTTCGTTTTCCCGTAACGATGGCAAGAAATCCAAGATACCCAGGAAAGGCAACGAGGGAAAACGCCATGACGAGCGAGTAAAACGTTCCATGCCCGAATACCGGGTTCATGAACAGAAAGGCAAGAACGAAGAGAAAGAGTGCCGATACACCCAACAGGAAAAACTTGAATCCCTTCTTGAAAGTGGAAGAAGTCTCCCAGATGGCATCAAGGCGGCTGGCGACCAGAGCAAACGTACCAAGGCTGAAGAACCCGACAACCAAGAACACCACCGTTTCAGAGCCAATATAGGAGATAGTGGAGGCAATCGCCATCAATACCACTGAAAGAGCGCCGTAAAGCATGGCTGCGATACGCTTTCGCTCCGCCTTGCCATCCTTGAGTTCCCGCTCTCCCTTGAAATAGGCACGTACTTCAGTCTTTGCCTTTTCAAGATCTTTACTGAATGAGCTCTTCTCCAACTGCTTGAGCGTTACTTCTGTACCATCACCGCAGGCAAATAAAGCAGAGAACAAGTGTTTCTCGTGCTCCTTGATGGTGGGAGGTTCCTTGATCTTGGTGAAGATGAACTCTTTCTTGTCGAGTTCACTGATGGTCAGGCACCCTTGGTCAGCCCAGTAGAAGATCATACTGGTCAGGTCCTTGTTGTCAACGACCCCATCAACCAAGTATCCCACTTGCATTGGCGAGAGATCCTCGGGAGGATCAAACCTTACCACCGGGACGAAGAGCTCCTCCTTGCCATAGCGGCGAAAGAGAATCGTGGCATGCACGGAAGCAGCAAATGCAACTAACAGTGCAATGATTGAAGAGGGAACGGTGAAATCAATAAAAGGGCGCACATCGGAATAGTATCCCTCCTCCATTTGCACACGCAGGGTAAGCGCTTCTCCAGGGTACAGTTCTTCAGCCTCTCCTGTTATGGTCTTTCCATCAGCACTGATCACGAAACTCCCACGTTGTGCAGTGGTACCATACACCCCTCCAGTGAGGAATACCATGGAAGGATCAATAGGCTTGGGAAAGTTCACCGTAAAAGAGACATGGTCAATGGGAGCTTGCCACCCTACTCCTACAATATTAAAGTAGAACTCATCATATTCATCGTTTCTGTCATCACCAATGGCGTAGTCATACCTGATCTGGTACTCCTGGATGCCTGTGACTGTCCTGTCCTCAGAACCGAGGCGGAAGGTAACATATCCAGAGGATACCGAGTCCTTGATGATCGGCACGTTTGCTTCCAGATTGGTAAGCTTGACTCTCTGCCGACCAAAAAGTACCGGTATTTCCCTGAAGATACCATGCCTGGGAGATGAGAAATCAGCAACAATGTGTTCCTGTATTGCATAACTATTGTCCAACCTCACAGCAACTTCCAATGCATACGACTCAAATTGATAGTCCTCTGCAGACAGCGTGGGAAGACTTAGAGCAAGAACAAAAAACATCAGGAATGTTTTCTTTGCCATTAAAACTTCACCTCTACACGAGGACGGGCCTCATCCTCGATTTCCAGATAGGGTTTCTTGGAGAAATGGGCCATGGAGGCAATGATTGAAGAAGGGAATACCTCGCATATGGTGTTCAATTGCTTGATGATGGCATTGTAGTACTTACGGGCACTCAACAACTGCTCTTCAATCTTCTGCAACTGGGCTTGGAGATCCAGGAAGCCTTGGTTAGCCTTCAGATCTGGATATGCCTCACTGAGTGCAAACAGTGACTTGAGGGTGGAGCTGAAAGCATTATCAGCCTCATTCTTGTCTACCATCCCTGATGCATTCATCGCCATATTCCTGGCCTCGATAACCTTAGTAAAGGTCTCTTCCTCATGCTTCGCGTACCCCTTAACCGTCTCCACAAGGTTGGGGACCAAGTCATAGCGTTGTTTCAGATGGGCATCAATTGCTGATTCTGCCTCTTCAGCCTGGTTGCGAAGCCGGACATACCGGTTATAGACACTAATCCCATAGAGGGCAAGCAGAAGCACCAATACAATCAAGATATAGACAATTATCATACAATCCTCCCTTTACTCCATACCATTGTGTAGCATGCTATAAGCGAGGTCGCCGGTCAAGAGTTCAACAAAAAGAAGCCATGAAGCTTGCAAATGAGCCAATAGTACTGTATCTTTATTCGTGTAAAACGCATAAATATTCCATTCCAGGAGAATCCAAACCATGAGGGAACGACACAACCGGTTGGCGGTCGTCAAGGAACTTATCAAGAACAATAGGATCGACAACCAGGATACGCTGCTGGAGATGCTGAAAACCGAGGGATACACAGTCACACAGGCTACACTATCCCGCGACTTGAAGATGCTCAAGGTCGGAAAAATTTCCGATGGCTGGTCCGGCTACTATTACAGCCTGCCGGAAAACGACCTGATCAGTGAATCAGAGAAAAGCTACATCCAAGATGTACGAAGAGGAATCCTGTCCATCGAGTTTTCAGGAAACTTCGGCGTTATCAAGACCAGACCGGGACATGCCAATTCGGTCGGTATCGCATTGGACGTGTTGGCAATCCCTGAGATCCTTGGAACCTTGGCTGGTGATGACACTATCTTTGTCATCCTCCGCGAAGGGATGACAAAGGAAGATCTGCAAGAGAGCTTCAAGACACGCATCCCTGACATAGAAGAGTAAGTATACCTTGTTAAGATACGCCCCTCCGAATACAATGGAGGGGCGTTCATCTACCATAAGGAGCAAACAGATATGACATACAAGAATCTCGATACAAGCACTTCATTTCAAGCGCTGAAGAACCTGGAGGCAAGTGACCTGAAACAAATCCTGCATCCGGAGCGCATCAAATCCTACCAAGTCAATGCCAGCGAAAAGTTGGTGTACAATTATGCAGCCATGCCCGTTGATGAGAACCATCTTTCAGTCCTTCAACAGCTGAGTGATGAACTCCAACTTACCCAGAAGTACCAGGCCCTTGTTGATGGCGAGATCATGAACACCGGAGAGAAGCGACTTGTTCTGCACCATCTCACCCGTGGGCAAGTAGGGAAACCCGTTAAGGCTGATGGAGAAGACAAAGGTGCTTTCTATGAAGAACAACTTTCCAAGATCAAGCGATTTTCCGATGCTGTTCGCAACGGGGAACTTGTGGGATCAACAGGAAAACGATTCACTACAGTAGTGCAGATAGGAATCGGGGGAAGCGACCTGGGACCAAGAGCCATCTATCTGGCACTGAAGGGTTGGTGTACCAAGGAAGGCATTGAGCAATTGGACGCTCAATTCATCAGCAATGTCGACCCCGATGATGCCCAGGCTGTAATCAACCAGCTTGACTTGGAGCGTACACTCTTTATCTTGGTTTCCAAGAGTGGGACAACACTCGAAACCCTGACCAACAGGGACTTGGTCATTGAAGCCATCAAGCAAAGTGGAATCAGCGGAATCAATCCTTCTGGTCATATGGTAGCAGTAACCAGCAAGAGCAGTCCACTTGCATCCTCATCCTCCGTCCTTGATGCCTTTTTCATCGATGACTACATCGGAGGAAGGTACAGTTCCACCAGTGCAGTTGGTGCTGTCATTCTCTCCCTGGCCTATGGCTTTGAAACAGTGAGGATGTTCCTTGATGGTGCCCACCAAGGCGACATGGCGGCACGCTCGCCCAAGATCACAGAGAACGCCGCACTCCTTGATGCCCTACTCGGCGTTTACCTGCGCAATGTCCTACACTATCCAAGTACTGCCATCCTGCCCTACTCACAGGCACTGAGTCGTTTCCCGGCTCACCTGCAACAGCTGGACATGGAGAGCAACGGAAAACACGTGAACAGAGATGGAGAAAAGCTCTCCTATCCCACCGGTCCGGTTATCTTTGGGGAGCCAGGAACCAATGGGCAACACTCCTTCTACCAGTTGCTTCACCAAGGGACTGATATCGTTCCCCTGCAGTTCATCGGATTCTCCGTTTCCCAATATGGGAAAGACATCATGGTGGAAGGTTCGAGCAGCCAAGAGAAGCTCAATGCCAATCTTGTCGCTCAGATAGTTGCCTTTGCCCGTGGAAAGGATGATGCAAACCCGAACAAGCAGTTCAGTGGGAATCGGCCAAGCAGTTTGCTCTATGCAAAGCAGCTTGATCCTGTGGTCCTCGGCTCGCTACTCGCCCACTATGAGAACAAGGTAATGTTCCAAGGATTCATCTGGAATCTCAACAGCTTTGACCAGGAAGGGGTACAGTTGGGCAAGGTACTCGCAACCAAGGTGCTCAATGGATGCGAAGGGGATGAGGTACTCAGGGCCTACACAGACCTTCTCTGATCCGTTTTCTTCTCGGCCCCCGTCTGGGGGCCTGATTATTCTTCATATTTCTTCATCCATCCTGCTTGCCTAAAGGGAAAGAGATAGGTACTATTGTTAGCAAACTAACAATAGAGACAAGTGATTGAAAGAAGAACCACGACACATCGGGCATACCATAAAAACACTCTCCCATCTTCTCCACCGGAGTATGATGAGACTGCTGAAACTCGAAGAAGAGTCCAGCGCCTCTGTTGTGCAGAGTCACCTTCTAGGATACTTCGCCCATCATCAGAAAACCCGAATTTTGCAAAGCGATTTGCAACAGCATCTGGGTATTCGCCGTTCAACCATGACCAATATCCTCAAGGGAATGGAGAAGGACGGCTTGATTGCACGGGAAGAAGCGGAAGAAGACAAACGACAGAAGTGGGTGGTTTTGACAGAGTCGGCGGAACAGAAGTGTGCAGAACACTTTCATCTGGCGCAGGAGTTCGAGCTGGCCATGCGGCAGGGCCTCAGTGAGGAACAGCTGCGGCAGTTCTTTGCAATCGCTGATACAATCAGAAGGAATTTGGAAACAATATGTTTACAGAATTACGAAAACAAATAGTAGGATACCGGCGCCCCACCATCCTTACCATGGTCTTTGTTACCTTGGAAGTGATCATGGATGTCATCATCCCCTTCCTCATGGCATTCCTCATAGACCGTGGTATTGATGCAGGAAATTTTCATGAAATCCTCAAATGGGGCCTCGCTCTTCTTCTTTGTGCATCAATTGCACTGCTATTTGGGGTACTCTCAGGTCACTTTGCGGCAAGAGCCTCTACTGGCTTTGCGAAGAATGTACGAAAGAAACTCTACCATCACACACAAGACTTCTCATTTGCCAATATCGACAAGTTCTCCACCAGCAGTTTGGTAACCCGTCTCACCACCGATGTCACCAATGTACAACGTGCATATCAGATGCTTATCCGTATCGCAGTACGTAGCCCGGGAATGCTTGTATTTGCCTTCTTCATGGCAGTATCCATCAACAAGACACTGAGCCTGGTCTATCTTGTTGCACTCCCACTCCTGGGTGTCGGTCTCTTTTTCCTGATCAGGGCCGC
>NZ_JBFXGH010000041.1:0-17946 GCF_050178175.1 Sphaerochaeta sp. | reverse complement strand
GATCCAAAATCAATACCTGCAAGATTCCCGATCCTATCCAGGCTTGAATACATCGATTTAATGATCAGGAACAATGCACCGCTCAGCGCTGTGGTGATTCCGAACCATTGCAACCCGCTGCTTCGCTGCAACAGAAGCATGCAGAGAATCAGGAATACCAGGAAAACGATTATCATGACCAGCAATCCCAGCCAGGTGCTCATGAGTGACAGATAGCCCCTGACCATGGTGATGGTTCCCGGAGCCATGTCGTTTACCAGATCCTCAATCACCAGGGTTTGCGGCAGACCAAGCCCGCCGACAATCTGTTCAGCAATTACCGGGATATAGGCCTTTGGAGCCCCGAACATAGCCATCAACTCCATATCGGAGTACTGCTCCAACCCCTTGGCGATATTCTGTTCGATCTCATCAAGCCTTGGGACCATATCGATGACTGCTGTCAGTTTCCCGGTTTCACCAGTGAGGCTGTTCACCACATCGTCAGTGACCATACACACCTGATCCTCGATCCAATCAACACCCAGGGCATCGATGATTGCAGCGCTGAGCAAGTCCACCTGTGCATCAACACCGGCTTTCTCGACAGGATCCGTGATGGTTTTCCCACCGGTCAGACCATCGCGGACGATATCAGGGATCATGCTGGCGATCTCATCATGCACCAATGCGGCAATTTCATTGTCACTGACAACCGCATGGTAGTATGCTTGGTTTAGCAAGGTATTGTTCACACCGCGATACACCATGAATGCCATACCGTATACGATGACTACCACAGACAGTAGTACCAATACAATAATCTTCAGCGCTTTCACTTTCTCTGCCTCCTTACTGGAACAGCTCAATACTTATTCCAGCTCATGTAATCCATTACATGGTGAGGCATGAAAAAGTACAAGTCAAGAAACGAGTATATGAATACGTAAAATCTCTGGAAATACCAGTTATTCTACGGTAACCGATTTTGCCAGGTTCCTCGGTTTGTCAGGATCATTTCCCTTCTGTACAGAACAGTAATAGGCATACAGCTGACTTACCATTACCGAGAGAATGGGACTGAACAGAGGGTGTGTCTGGGGAATACGGAATATCGTATCAGCCGTTTCATCGAAGGTGTGGACTTGCTCGAAGGTAATAACCAGTGCTGTTGCTCCCCTCGCCTTCACTTCCTTGATATTGGAATCCATTTTTGCAAACAACGAAGGCTGGGTACAGAGAGCCACCACCAATGTGGATGTGTCGACGAGCGCTATAGGTCCATGCTTGAGCTCTCCTGCAGCAAACGCTTCACTGTGCGTATAGCTTATCTCCTTCAGTTTCAGGGCACTCTCCAGGCTGATGGCATAATCGACCAGCCTCCCCATGAAGAACACCTTGGTCTTGTTGAATTGGTTTGCCGCAAACCTCTGGATATCCTCCTGTCGGTCGAGCAACCGCTGTGCTTGGCTGGGAAGCTGCTGCAGGGCTTCCAGCAAGGCCGACTGTTCAGCTTTCGCCAACAAGGTGGCCAAGGAGAACAGACTGAGCAACTGGGTTGTGAAAGCCTTGGTCGATGCAACGGCGATCTCAGGCCCGGCATTGGTATACAGCACCTTGTCCGCCTCACGGCTGAGTGTACAACCAACCACGTTGGTGACCGCCAACGTCGGTATGCCAAGATTCTTCAGCATCCTGAGTGCTGCGATCGTATCGGCAGTTTCCCCGCTTTGGCTGATAAGGATGCATATTTCCCCTTCTTTTCGGATATGTCGCTTGTAACGGAGTTCACTGGCGATCACCACCTCAACAGGGATTGCTGCAACCTGTTCTATGACATAGGAAGCAACCATTGCAGCATGGTAGGCAGTACCACAACCGGTGATCAGGAGATGGCTGGCATCCTTGATGAGTGATTCAATATCCGCTGGTAATGACAGCTTTCCCTGCTTGTCGAGCTTTGGCCTGAGCGTATCGCCGAGTGCCTTTGGTTGCTCACATATCTCCTTGAGCATGAAATGCTCGTAGCCGCACTTCTCAGCTGCTTCCATGTCCCAATCGACGGTCTCACATGGACGGGAGAGTTCTTCCCCCTCAAGATTATAGATATGCACTGAATCCTTGGAAAGAACCGCAACATCCAGATCGTTCAGATACTGGACCTCCCTGGTATGGGAAAGCAACGGAGGGACATCGCTCGCAATCAGGGTTGCTCCTTCTGCCCTGCCGATCACCAGCGGGCTGTCCTTTCTTGCAACCACCAGGATATCCGGTTGGTCCGCACAGACCACGGCAATCGCATAGGAGCCCTCGAGACGCGCCACAGACTCCCTGACTGCAAGCAAGAGGTCACCGTTGTAGTGGAAGTCGATCAAGTGTGCTATGACCTCACTGTCGGTCTGGCTGGAGAAAGACACCTGGTGTTTTTCGAGCCAGGCACGTAGCTGGCTGTGGTTTTCGATGATACCGTTATGCACCACAGCAATGCTCTGGGAAACATCAGTGTGTGGATGGCTGTTCAAATCACTGGGTTCTCCATGGGTTGCCCAACGGGTGTGCCCAATTCCACAGCTGCCCTCAACAGGATTCTGTTCGACCAGAAGTTCAAGATTGGATAACCTTCCCTTGATCTTCCTGACTTGCAGGTTCCGTTCCTTGGAAATGACTGCAATACCTGCAGAATCATAGCCCCTGTACTCAAGTCTTCTTAAAGCCTCAAGCAAGATTGGCGAAGAATCCTCATTACCGATATATCCGACTATTCCACACATGGCAGCCTTCCTTTGCTTTGTAGTACCATATGTTGTCCGGTTTTTACTACTATTTCATAGTCAAATTTCGATAAATTCCTTGCGATTTATGATCCTGAGTGAAATAAAGTAACTGATCACCAATAAGCTGAATACCAGTATTCCTGCAATCAAGGTAACAGATGCAATATTCTGGGGGGCTGATTTTGAAGCAACAGTGGTGAGTGCTGCCCCAGCTCCCATGATGAGAAACGTGATCAGAATGTACCACACCCTGCTCTTCTCAAAACCGAATCTGAGAATAAGGGGATAGTTCAAGGAAAGGAAAAATAGCCCAAGCAAAAGCTGAACAGCCAATGCATTGAGTAGTATCGCAACCTCAAATCCCCTGAAGACGACAGTGGAGGCCAGAACCAACAGAATCGAACCGGCAACCGTAAGAAGTCCAAACAGATATTTGCTCTGGACCACCGCCTTCCTGGAAACAGGAAGTGCAGAGACATACGCTTCCCAACCATCACCCTGATCATAGGCAAATGTGGTAAGAGTGAGCATAATCATCATCATGGTGCACATTGCCGTATTGAGAAATCCACCCTGCAACCCAGCAAATACCGCAAAGAAGAGAACAATGAACAAGGTAATACCTGAGCGTTTCTTCAATACATACCAATCTTTCAACATCAAAGTAATTACTGATTTCATGACCAGTCTCCTCCCTTGGATAGCATGATGATGATCTGCTCCAAGGTAACCCGTTGGACCACCCCAAACGGAGGAACATCCTCACTTCTCATCAGGAACTCACTCTGGAACCGGCCATCTCTTCTGCCCTTTATCGCATTGGGTTCAACATCAGCAATCCTTGTGGATGGGATCTGAACCAATCGATACCGTTCAAGCAGTTCATCTTTCTCACTGGATAACCGAATCTTCCCGTCTTCCAGAAATGTCACATAATCGCAGAGCTTCTCCAGATCACTGGTGATATGACTGCTGATAAGGATCGTGTGATCCTCATCTTCACTGTAACGGGAGAGCAACGTTATAATCTCATCCCTGCTCACAGGATCCAGTCCACTGGTTGGCTCATCGAGAATCAGGAGTTTTGACCGATGACTCAGTGCAATTGCCAGCTGCGTCTTCACCTTCATGCCCCTTGAACACTTCCTGTAGGGTTTCTTTGGGTCAAGATGGAATTGTCTCAGGAGTTGTTGGTAACAGGAAGCATCCCAAAGAGAATAAATCCCCTGAAACACACGTCCCAATTCAAGCGGGTTCAGCATGCTGGGAATGCCTGCATCTTCCACCATGAATCCTATGGAGTTCCTTGTCCGGTCATCCAACCCAATATCCCTACTGCCCAGAACCGAAACTTCTCCTGCATCCTGGCGCAATAATCCAAGCAGAAGCTTGAGCGTTGTGGTCTTGCCACTCCCATTTGCTCCTATGAGACCATGCACCGTACCCTGTGTTACCGAGAATTCCTGGTATTCAAGGGTGAAGTTTCCTATGTGTTTTTTCACATCCTTGCATATGACAGCCTGTTCCATTCTACATATCTCCCCGTTTCAGCAACGCATACATCATTCCAAGTTCATCTTCCCCGAGATCCAAGAAATCTGCGAGCAACATGATTGCCCTCATATGTTCCTCAATTTTTCTCAGGTACTCCTCTTTTATCTGCTCATGATTGCGGGAAGCTACATAGCTTCCCTTTGCCGCAATGGTCTGAATATATCCTTCCTTCTCCAATTCGTCATACGCTCGTTTTGTGGTGATGACACTGATCCTCAGTTCCTTTGCCAACACCCTGATGGATGGAAGCAAAGAGCCCTCCTTCAAGACCCCAGAAACAATCTGAGAACGGATTTGTTCTGCAATTTGTGCATAGATGGGGTCGGGGTTTGCATTCGAAAGAATGATGTCCAAGGCTGTTTTCTCCTTTCTGTTCATATACAGTATATACAGTATGCACTACATGTCAACCACTGTGGCCTATTGGTTCTCAAGATTGTCAGGAATTGTTATACTGACGGTTATGATTGACTTTACCTTCGAAAAGAAAGACGCTTTACAGGACGCTCTGATGCAGCTGCATACCATTGTCACTTTGCTCAGGAGCAAGGATGGCTGTCCCTGGGACAGGGAACAAACATCAAAAAGTGTTGCAGAGAACCTGCTTGACGAAACCTATGAGTATATTGATGAGGTTATTAGACATGACCTCCCTGGACAGAAGGAAGAGCTTGGCGATGTGCTGCTCAATGCAATGATGTTGCTGGAGATCCAAGAGGAACAAGATGAGTTCTCTGTTGTCCAGGCACTCAATGACGTCTGTGAAAAGCTCATCAGAAGACACCCCCATGTCTTCTCCACTGCTGAAGTCAGTTCCTCTGGTGAAGTCATTGACCTCTGGGACTCCATCAAGACCAATATTGAAGGCAAACAGAGCAAGGATGATGATTTTTTCAGCAGGGTACCATCCTCTCTCCCACCCCTTGAAATGGCCAATGAGATCCAGAAAAAGATACGAAAAGTCGGGTTTGACTGGCCACATGTGGATGGAGTGGTAGAAAAGGTAAAGGAAGAACTCAGCGAAGTATTGCAGGCAAAAGACCATCAGGATAATTCGGATGAAGACTTGGAAATGGAGCTGGGAGATCTGCTATTTGCCACCGTCAACCTTACCCGGTTCCTGGGCTACAATCCCTCGGTTGCCTTGCATCGTTCAAACCAGAAGATGCGTGGCCGTTTCAATGCGCTCCATCAACTGGCAAAGCAAAAAAACGTACCATTGGATCAGGAACATCTTGATGAGATGGATCAGCTTTGGCAGGTGGTCAAGAGCGAGGAAACCCACTAGAAGGAATGGCGTATGGATAGTACAGCAGATAAGAACACTCGTGCAAAGAGAGAACGAAAAAAAGAAGGCGGAGCCATCTACGAACGAATTGCCTATGATATTGCAAAAAGAATTGCCAATAATGAGATCGATGAAGGGACTCGGCTCTCTGGACGTTCACTCATGTCCAGTGAATACGGAGTATCCCCTGAGACCATCAGAAGAGCCTTCGCCCTCCTGGAGGAGCTCGAGGTGGTTCATGTCATGCACAACAGCGGTGTTCGTGTACTCAGTACAGAAAAGGCAAAAACCTATATCAGGAAACATCAAAAGCATGATGAAGGGCGATCCCTGTTGCAAAGAATGAGGGAAATCCTGATCGAGCAGGAGTCCCTGACTCGTGAGCTGTATTCCACTGCAAAACAGCTTTTTACCATGAACAACCGATTCCGGGAATCCAATCCATTTCCCCTCTATGAATACACCATAGCTGAGGAGAGCAAGGCTATCGGGAAAAACCTGGGGGAACTGCGTTTCTGGCAGGAAACCGGTGCCACCATCGTAGCCATCCGTAGGGATGGGGTGATCAACCTATCCCCGGGACCGCTTGAACGAATGGTCGCCGGAGATATCCTGATGATGGTGGGACCACACGATTGCCTGATGCGAACCGAACAGCTATTCGATGGTACGTAGATACTCTACGTATCCAGTATCCCAAGATCCTGCAAAGAGCTTCTCTCGCTTGATCGTAAGCTTGCTTGCAATCAGGAACTTGTCAACATCAGAACCGAAGAGCAACTTGACCAGGTTGCGTTCCCCGGTAATACGAACCATGTATTGGTGAGGTGCATCTCCCTTGGTTACCTGCATGGATGCATCAGATTCATGCAAGCGTTTCTCCAAGATCTCTGTATAGGGCTCCTTCCCTTTGGTGTCGATGCTGAACAAGCTTCCTTTCAGGTGCTTGGCAAGTGTCTGCTTTTTCGGTCCCTTCAGGAATAATACATCCAGGATGGTGTACCCTCCGTTGAGGGTTTGTTGCAACTCACCCCTCACCTTTTCCTCATCCAGCGTTCCATCGTCCACCAATTCAGCGAGCATTACCTCTTCTTCACCAGCGATTCCAATGGAAAGCGGGTTCACAAACTCAAGCTTCGGCTTGGGATTGAATCCTTGGGTGAACTGTACATCAAGCGCTGAGCGCTGGAATGCCATCTCAAAGTTTCTCATTGCATTGATATGACTTACATAGAGCGCAGAGCCATGTCTGGAATAGCGGATTACCGTCTGCACCGTATCGGCTTGGACTGGCTGGAGTGGGTCAGTTTCTACAGGTTTCTCATCTTTCTTTTGCTCAAGGAGGGGATCCTTATGGATTACATCCACTACCTGATGGGCAGTTGAGCATACCCCACACTGATGTTCACAGACATCGTAGCAACGATCACTCAGGAGCAAGTTCTTCGCCCTGTCCCACTCTTCCTTGAGAAATTTCTTTCCTACACGCAGGGAAACAGAATCCCAGGGCAACTCCTCATCTACATCATAATCCTTGAAAATGGCTTCCTCTGGGTTGTAGGGAGCTTCAGCAATGGCCTCTTTCCAAAGATCATACTGGAGGTACTCATTCCATGCATCAAGGCGGCACCCTTTCTGATAAGCCTTCTCAATTACATCCGCATACCGTGCATCTCCCCTGCTGATCAGACCCTCAAGATAACTGATGCCCGGTTCGTGGTAACTTACCTTGCAACCCTTGATCCGCTCATTGATCATTTTCTTCAACTGGCTCAGCTTCTGGTAGCTCTGTTCAGGAGTGAGCTGTGCACACCACTGGAATGGCGTATGCGGCTTGGGGATGAATGTGCCGACGTTGATATTCATCCGTATATGGGTCTCATCCCAGATTGCCCCAAGATAGTCCACAATTGCCTGGTTCTCTTCCTCCCGGTCGACCACAGGAAGCCCGATCATGAAGTAGAATTTAGCCAACTTCCACCCTCTGCTCTTCGCCTCCTTGGCGATGCCAATAACCTGTTCCAAGGGGACAGGCTTGTTCATGGCAAGCTGCCATGACTCCTTGGGTGTCTCGATGGCAAAGGTCAGCCCACTCTTACGAACCTCACTCAACTGCTCCAGGATTCCCAAGGAGAAGGAGTTGACCTTCAAGCTGGGCAGGGCAAAGGAGACATGCTTGGAAGCAAACTCTGCATTCAGAGTCTCGATCATCTCCTTGATATAGGGATGGTCCCCACTGGAGAGTGAGCTGAGGGTTACCTCCCGGTATCCCAGAGTATCAACATACTGAGTTACCTCATCCTTGATGGTTTCATAGAGTTTCTGCCTATATGGTTTGTAATACTGTCCTGCATGACAGAAGCGACAGCCATTGGGACATCCTCTCATGATCTCCACAACACCATTATCCTGCGCTACCTTGAACGAGGGGACCACATAGTGCTGGTAGCGTGCATCACGCTTGATGCCGAAGGAGTCATCAATGAATCGCAAGGCCCGCTTCTTCTCTGGTGACCAGAGAAACGGGAACTCCTGGAGCATCTTGAGTGTTTCCTCTCTTCCATAGCCCTGCCCCCTGGCTTTTCTCATGGTCTGGACCACCTGCTCCAAGCCACCCTCGGCCTCACCGATGAAAACATAATCCACAAACGGTGAGAATGGCAGTGGATTGGTTACCGCAGGGCCTCCAAGAATGACAATGGGATGCTCTTCCCCGCGGTCCTTGCTCCTGAGAGGGATATTCCCCAGTTCGAGTACCTGGAGCATATTGGTGGCACATAATTCATACCCGATGGATATACACAACAAATCCAACTCATGCAATGGCTTGTGCAGGTCCAGAGTATAGAGTGGAAGTTGTTTCTTTCTCAGCAATTCCTCAAAGTCAGGGGCAACGGAAAAAACCCGGTCACAATGCACATGGTCCATCCGGTTCAGAAGATCGTAGAGTATTCTCACGGCATTGTTGCTCATCCCTATCTCATAGAGATCAGGGAAACAGATTGCTGCATGGAAATCCACATCATCCATGTCCTTCTTGCCATAGTGGAATTCCCCACCTGTATATCGGCTTGGTTGTGCAACCATTACCAGATCGTCGGCTAATGCCTCAAGTATATCCATTCCCAATCCTTTCTCTGTGTATTCATTCCATTGACAAGGTCTGGTACTTATTGGCCAGAACCCTGAAATCTGCTTGCGTACAAAGTGTTGCCAAAGATGCATACAGCACCTGTCTCTCCTGTGGGCTCAGGTCAGCCTGCTCATACTCCTGCGCAAGGGGGACCAGCGTCTGTGCCCAAGCCTTTGAGGGGAGCCTGGAAGCAATGGCCGCAAGCAGAGACACCGCTTCCCCATCTTCCAGTTCACCAAGAGCATCCCGTATCTGTCCAAGCGGAGCTTCCGCTTCAAGGAGCAAGAGTGCATACTCCCTGTCATCCAATTGCTGCCTGAGGTAGGTGGCAAATACCATGGCTGCCTCCTGAGAACGACCAAGGGCCATCAGCGCCTGATAGTAGGCTCTCGCTCCCTGTGTCCCCAGGGCTCCGGCCTCATCAAGGAACGCAGCTTGCTCAACAACAAGCTCTGCATTTCCTTCACGGTCAGCAAGAATAAGCATCAGGTTCCGGGCCGCCATACTGGCTCCTTCCTCACCTGTTATCTCCTGATACAGATCCAGGCTCTGCAATGCAGACTCGTTATCACCAAGTTCAGCCTGCGCAAGGGCTAGATAGTAGAGACTGCCACTTCTGTAGGTTTCCCTGAAATCCTCTTTTGCTGAATCGTATAAGGCTTCCCATTCCCCTAGCTGTGCAAGTTCCTGCAAGGAGGAAGCATCTTTTGCACAGGAAGAAAACAGCAAAACAAGAAAAAAGGAGAACAGAAGGAGCTTCCACAATCGTGTTTTCTTCATCCTCTGTTCTCCTGTCTAGCATAAAACAAGGCAAGCAATAAGCCGGGTTCTGTTTGTGATGATCATCTATCCAAGAACCTTGTTGCCAAGGCTCTTTAGCAACCGACCCGCAGGTGCAGGGCGGACAACCCACCTGCTGCTTGGTTTTGCTCCTGACGAGGCTTACCCTGCCACCCCTGTTGCCAGTGGTGCGGTGGGCTCTTACCCCACCTTTTCACCCTTACCGGAAAACCGGCGGTATTTTTTCTGTGGTGCTCTCTGTAGCGTTACCGCTCCCGGGTGTTACCCGGCGTCATGTCCTATGGAGCCCGGACTTTCCTCAAGCGGCTGGTAGCCGCCCGCGATCATCTAGCCTACCTTGAAAAAAACCTAGAGCAAATCGTCGAATTCACTGCTATCGACAAAGTCGGAAAGACCGCCTTCCTCGATATCCACATCTTCAACATGCTTGCGGAACTTCTCTTCTGCACCTTCAGCTTCCTCATAGAAGAGGATACGACTGCAGTACGGGCAGAATTCAATTTCCTTTGCTGCCCTGACTTCATTGACAAACTGATTTGGAAGAACAATATGACAGCCCTGGCATACCAATCCATGGATGGGAACAATCCCCTTTCCTTTCTTGTTCTTCACAATATTGCAGAACTTGTTGTACAAGTCTTCATCAATGTCACCGCCAATGTAACTCAGGCACTTTTTCTCCAGTGCTTCCAGTTTCTTCCTCTTCTCATCGAGCAGGGCTTCAATCTTGCTTGCCTCGCTGTCAACTTCCTGTTTCTGGAGTGACATCAACTGCTCTTTCTCAGTAAGGCTTTCACTATACTCATTGACCTGCTTCTCTTTCACATGCAACTGCTTGAGCAGGCTCTGTTCCTTTGTTGCAGCATCCTTGATCTCTTTCTCCAACGCCTCAAATTCACGCTGGGTACTGATCAACTCCATCTGCTTCTCAGAGTTTTCACGAGCCAATACTGCATCATCATACTGGATGTGAAGGCTTTTCAGATCATCCTTCGCTGCCTCACTTTTCGTATGTTCCTCAATATATTCAAGGTTGATCTTGTCGAGCAGTTCCTGCTTAACCTTCAAATCCCTTGGCAACTTGACAATCTCATCCTCAAGCGCAAACCGGTCACTAAGGTCTTCCTGCAGCTGGTTGAGTCTTGCAAATACTTCTGCTTCTTCCATCATCTTCTCCCTGTATCTCTCAAATGAAATCCTTCAATTTCCTGCTTCGTTTTGGATGCCGGAGCCGTCTCAAAGCTTTGGCTTCAATCTGGCGGATACGTTCCCTTGTTACCTCAAAATACAACCCAACTTCCTCGAGTGTCAATGAATACCCGTCATCAAGTCCGAATCGCATTTTCAGCACTTCCTGCTCTCTTGCAGGCAGTGTAGCCAAAACGTCCTTCAGCTGTTCCTGCAGGAGCGAATATGCTGTCTGCGTGGCGGGATTCTCCACTTCCTTGTCCTCAATGAAATCACTGAGCAAGGAGTCTTCCTCTTCACCGACTGGAGTCTCAAGACTGATCGGCTCACGGGCAACATTCTTGACTGCCTTGACCTTGATCTCGGTCCAGCCCAGCTTCTCAGCCACTTCCTCATCGGTAGGTTCGCGACCCAGGGACTGCATAAGCATCCTTGACTCCCGCACCACCTTGTTGATCTGCTCTATCATGTGTACCGGGACCCTGATGGTTCTTGCCTGATCACTGATCGAACGGGTGATTGCCTGGCGGATCCACCATGTAGCATATGTCGAGAATTTGAAACCCTTACGGTATTCGAACTTCTCAACTGCCTTGATCAATCCAATATTGCCTTCCTGGACCAAGTCAAAGAAGTGCAAGCCTCGGTTGGTATATTTCTTTGCGATGGAGACTACCAGACGCAAGTTTGCCCTGATCAACCTATCCTTCGCATCCTTCATCATCTTCTGACCATACTTGATCTTGGTGGAATGAATCAGGATATTCTCACATGTATCCTGGAACTGGTATTCTATCAGTTTCAGGTCCTTCTCCGTAAGCTGTAAGTCCCTGATCAGGTCCTTGATTGTATCACTGCTGAGATGGAGCTCTTCCTCAATGATGGTACTTTTACCCTGGGTTGCAAGGTCACGGCCAAGTTGACGAAGCTCCTTGGGGTTGGTTATATGCAACTTATTTTCCAGTTGCTGCTTCTTCTCCTTGTATGAGCGAATCCTGTTCTCTGCATCAATGAAGTCATGGGTGAAGGAGGTGATTTCCTCTGGTTGCAGTTCAATCTTTCCAAGCTTCTTGAGCAGGGCCTTCCTTGATTTCAGGAGTTCCTCATCACGCAAGATATCCTCGCCTGTGCTGATCATCTGCTCCTTCTTGCCCATATAGCTCTTCAGGCCAGCCTGAACTTCCTTCAAGGGTTCCTTGTAGAACTGGTTGAAACGCTTCTGTATCGTAACAAGTTCCTTATAATCCTTTGCGCTGTACTCTTCTTCCTGCCCCTCGATTTTCAGGTTGAGTGTCTTGAAGATTTCATAGAAACGGGTAATCATGACACCGCTTTCCTGGATGACTTCCCTGATGATCAAGGCTCCGTCTTCCATCTTCTTGCTCAGCTCAACCTCTTGTTCAGCGGTCAGGAGGTTCTCCCTCCCAATTTCCCTGAGATACAAGCGAATGGGATCATCACCACTGGTATCGCTCTTATCGGTACCGAGGATTGTATTGTGCCTGCCATGATCGCTGTCCCCATCCCGTTCTTCCAGGCTGGAGATGTCAACAAAGCGTTCACCACCCCCTACCGAATCATCATCGGTACCTAAGGCAGTCCAGTCACTCTTTATGGAATCATCTTCCTCATCATCTTCATCAAGCGCATCATCGTCATCGTCCGCATCGCTATCAGACCCATGTGTTGCTTTCTTCTTGGACTTCTCTTCATCATCCTTGGTATGTTCATCAGGAAAATGTTCAATCAAGTCATCAACCGTGATGCTCTCATCATCATCAAGAAGGTCATCCGGCTCATCATCAAGGTCATCGGTATCGATTTCATCGGGATTCGGACCGTCCGGGAAAACACCAGCAACATGGGCATCCTCACTCTCTGTGACATCAATTTCCAGTTCACTGAGTGTTTGCATGATTTCATCGACAGCCTCATCCGTGGCATGTTTCGGCCCAAGAGCGTTACGTATCTCGTTCTTGGTCACCTGTCCGGTCTCTGCTGCGCGCGCTACCATGTCCTTGAGAATGGTCTGCGAAATAGTTTCATCAAGCATCTGTATTTCTTACCTACCCTGTTTACATCTCCTGTCCAAGAGTACGCTTGAGTTGTGCTATCTTGGCATCAATCTCAGTCTTCTCCCGAAGCAGTTCCTCAATCCCTTCATCCTCAGTTCCGTCCTGAAGACTAATATCCAAAAGTCGTTTATTGCTTAAACGACGCTTCTCATAATTACGCAGTTGAATTCGATTCACTGCTTCATTGAGAACCTCAGCTGGAGCCAGCCGGAATTCCTCCATTGCAAAGGACGATGCTACGTCACTTCGCAATTGCGGGTCTTCAATCATCTGCAAGATATACTCATCGTGCTTTCCGACATCTTCCCGTGCAGCTTCCTCCAATACATCGTAGAGAGCTTCAGCCTCACTGTCCTCCAAGTCCTCAACAGCTAATTTGTATCGTGTTTGCAAATACAAATCCCGGTTGTTGACCAGTGTCAGCATTGCATACAAATCAACAGAAATGGTCGCTGGATTCAACGCCCGGATCTGTCTCCCCTCATTCCTTGCAACCGGTTTCGCAACAACCCGCTCCTTACGTGAATAATCGTCAAGAATTGACGACTCGTCAACATTCAACAGGGAAGCCAAGGTTTTTATTAGATCCTGCTTCTCAATCGACGACTGTGTGACGTCCAAATATGGCCGAACCGCATGAAATACAGAGGTTTTGCCTTTGGACGTCAGTGTATCATACTGGTTTACCGCATTGTTTACAAGATAATGAAACCCTTGAACTGCATGTTGCAGCTCATTTTGCAGGGCTTCCTCCCCTTTCTCCTGCACCAACTCTGAGGCATCCTTTGCACTCTTGAGCATGAGCACAGAATTTTCCATGCCTAAATCCTGGGCAATGACCAAAGCTTTCTGGGCTGCACTCCGCCCTGCCCTGTCGCTATCAAAGAGAATCTGCACCGAGGTACAATATCTCCTGAGCAACTTACCCTGGTCTTCAGTAAAGGATGTACCCAATGGAGCCATTGCATTGGTGAAACCACTCTGATGCAGTGCCACCACATCGAAATTTCCTTCACAGAGTATCGCCTTCTGGGTTTTCTTGATGGTTTCAAGTGATTCATACAAGCCAAACAGGTTGTGTTTCTTGCTGTAGATCATTGTCTCTGGGGTATTGATGTACTTTGCCTTCGAGGTATTTGAAAGGTCCCTCCCACCGAAAGCTACCGTCTTGCCTTGCCAGTTACGGATGGGAAACATCAATCGGTCACGAAACAGCGGGAAACGGGGATTGTTCTGGCTGAAGAGACCACTCTGCTTGAGGAGTTCATCGCTGTAATGGTGTTTGCGGAGGAATGCATACAACCATTGTCCATCAGAGGGGGCATAGCCAAGGTTGAATCGTTCCCACATTTCCTCGCTGACATTACGTTCTCTCAGATACGCCCTGGCTTGTTCTGCTTGTCGAGAATTCACCAGAAGGTAGTGAAACGATCCAGCAATCTTGTCATGGAGCTCAAACAAGGTCTCTTTCAGGTCACGCTTACCTCGGTCCTCTTCAGTCTCATCTGCAAGTTCAATGTTTGCCCTTCTTGCCAGCATCTTGACTGACTCGACAAAACTCACCTTCTCCATCTCCATGAGGAAGTCGAACATCGAGCCGCCTTTCTTGCAACTGAAACAGTAATAGAACCCTTGTTCATCAACTACGGAAAAGGACGGGGTTTTCTCTTCATGGAAAGGGCAGAGGCCCCAAAGCCTTCCACCCCTGGCACTCAAGGTGACATAATCAGAGACTACCTCACTGAGTGGGATTCGTGCCTTGATCTGTTCAAGTACCGATTCCGAAATCTTTGCCATCGCTTTCCCTAATCCCGTATGATCGGGCTTTGTTGAAGATCTATCCTCATGAGATCATCAATCTCTTCCTTGGAATAGAGCCTCCCCTTTCCGATTCCCGGACATGACTTTTTCTCTTCTTCCCAATGTTCCTCGCTCTCCAGTATGCTCATCCAGAACGGATAGGTCCTACACTGCCTGGGTCGTCCTTCGTATACCGAACAACCCTTTTCGTTCAGGAACACACAGTCGTAATTCTGTTTTTCCTTCAAACTGATCATGGAGAATGCACCCATATCAACCATTCGGCAATAGGTTTCTATGAATGCTTGCTCATCCATACCGGTATGGGCACAAAGTCGATCAAGATCTGGTTGCGAGAGAAATACATACCCCGGTTCACAGCTGCAACAATAGCGGCAACCCTCTACACAAGAAAACCGCAAGCCATCCTCATAGAAGCAACTCATCGACACCCCTTTTTCACGATTCAGACAGGAAAAAGGCCTTCCTCAAAGAAGAAGGCCTCCAAGTGGAGAGAGAAGGATTCGAACCTTCGAAGGTATAACCAACAGATTTACAGTCTGCCCCCTTTGGCCACTCGGGAACCTCTCCATGCCAAAAGACACTGGTACATTACAAACTTAGCACTGTTTTGTCAACCTGCTTGGTTAAAATTCTTGATTTCTCTCATTGCTTGGCGTTTTTCCCCAAGTTCTTGACAGATTTCCCCTCTGTCGATATAGTGCACAGAGTCAAAGCCGACTTAGCTCAGCGGTAGAGCACGTGACTTGTAATCTCGGGGTCGTCAGTTCAATCCTGACAGTCGGCTCACATAGGGGCACAGCATTACGGTGTGCCTCTTTTTCATTTTCAGGTACAACTGTGCTTACATGTAAATCCAACTGTCCTGCTGATATCTTGCAACAAATGGAAATACTTGGTATAGATAGTATTTGTTAGCCTTGGCTAATAAAATAATCGATTAGGTGGTACTAATACACTATGGCAATATCAAGAACCCCTGTTTTCAAGAGATGCAATTATCTGGGAATCGATCCCCTGGTACTGGGCTATTCCCACAAACCAAGCATCAGACGAACAAAGACTACGACCCGACGACGCAAGCAAAGCGTGTATGCGCGTCAGCTCATAGAGAAACAAAAACTGCGTTTCATCTATGGTGTACTGGAAAAACAATTCAGGCGTATTTACGCAAGAGCAGAGAAAATTGAAGGGATCACCGGAGAAAACCTACTCACCTTGCTTGAACTCAGATTTGACAACACCATATTCCGCCTGGGACTCTCAACCACCCGAAGGGAAGGCAGACAACTGATCAATCATGGCCATCTAAAGCTGAATGGGAAGCGAGTGGACATCCCCTCGGCAACACTGAAAGTCGGGGATGTCATTTCGGTCCAGGAAACAAGCAAACAGGCATTCAGGTTACGTAAACTCACCCAGAACAGGAACATTCCTGCTTGGCTGGCATTTGATGAAGGTACGCTGGAAGCAAAGGTAGTCCGCCTACCGGTGAGGAGCGATATCGATTACGATGTCACTGAATCAGCGGTTGTAGAGCTTTACTCCAAGTAACTTATAAAGGGGAACCGTTGGTTTGTTTTCTTCGGCTTCCTTTTCGATTTACCCCATTACGTTCTCTTCACCATCGGATGCGGATCCCTAAGCCCTGGGTGCACACTGCCCTGTTGAACTCTTGATAACAAGATTTGGCTTGAGGATGACATCCATCCTCCCTTCCCCCCTACGTCTTGCCTGGAGTTGCCCGAATGCACTCCTGCCCAACAGCTTTGGGTCCTGGTGTATGCTGCTCAGTGCAGGACGGGTTATATCACTGAGGAAGGATGCATCGTATCCAATCACGGAGACCTGCCTCGGTACATCGATATTCTGTTCCCTCAGTGCCTGTAAAACACCTGCTGCAACGGAATCATTACAGCAGATAATTGCAGTGAAATCACAGAGGGTGGAGAGAAAATGCTTGGTCATGGCATACCCGCTCTCATAGGTATACCCCGTACTATAGAGAAGTTCCCTTTGTATCGTTAGTCCATATTCGCTCAATGCCTTCTGGTATCCCTTCAAGCGATCGAGGGAAGAATAACTCCCCAAGAGTCTCCTGTCATGGAAATCGAGCAGGTCATCCGGTCCCTTACCCCAGAAACTCGCGAAGAAGGCAATCTGACGATGTCCAGCCTTCAAGAGGTACTTTGCTGCAAGATATCCTCCCCTCTCATTGTCATAATAGATATGACTTGCGAAATCGCAATAATCGTGCCGATAGATGATCACAATCGGGGTGGATACCGCAAACAATGCAGGCAGCAACGGAGAGGAGGTATCACTAAGGGGGCAGAACAGAAGACCATCCACACAAAGCTTTGCAGCTCTATGAAGGTTCTTCTCTTCCTGCAATGCACTACCCTCCGAAGAGAGAACCATGAGGGTTTCTCCCTCCTGATTTGCCTGGCAAAGAACCCCCTCCACAACCGAAGAGAAAAAAGGGTTATCCAGGGTGGGAACCACCAGTGCAATCATGGCATGTGGCCTCTTGGGTTTCTTGGGTGCATACCCTAAGACGGACATTGCCTCGCGTACCCGTTTTGCTGCAGAAGGGTTCACACGGTTGGCATGGTTCACAACCCTGGACACCGTTGCAATGGAGACCCCTGCGGCCCTGGCGACATCAGTAATGGTGACCTTTTTCCTATTCATGCATCCAGCTCCCTGATATCTGCCCCGCAGGTGCGAAAGGCATCAAAAAAGCCGGGGAAGGAAACAGCAGCACACGCTGAATCCTCAACGGTCAGACCTTCTTCAGTGGCGAGGGCAAGCGCCACCATTGCCATGGCAATTCGGTGATCGCCTGAAGATCCAACAGTTCCCCCTTTCACCTTTGTAGGGCCCTTCACCACAAGTGAGTCCTCCCCTATCTCCAGATTGCAACCCAATGCATTGAGTTTGTTTGTCATCTCAGCTACACGATCGGTTTCTTTCTGGCGTACATGGCCAAGATTGGTGAAGGTGGTAACCCCGTGTGCTTGCGTGGCGGCAACTGCGAGTGCAGGCAAGGAGTCAGGGATATCACCAAGATCGATTGTAAGACCTCCCTGCAAGGTTGCCCCTCCCTTTACCTTGAGGGTCCCCTCCTTCGCGTCTTTTTCCACATGGGC
This sequence comes from Sphaerochaeta sp., assembly GCF_050178175.1. Classification (GTDB taxonomy): domain Bacteria; phylum Spirochaetota; class Spirochaetia; order Sphaerochaetales; family Sphaerochaetaceae; genus Sphaerochaeta. The sequence continues at coordinate 181 of NZ_JBFXGH010000041.1, read as the reverse complement.
ACCCATTGCCTGTAAGATATCAATCACGCGTTTATCCCCTTGGCTGTCCTGAAAATCAAGAGAGGTCAAAAGCAAATCTGAATTGCTGAGTGTGGCAGCCACCAGGGGGAAGGCTACTGCGGAGAAATCCGCAGGCATGGTAAACCTTCCTGGTGTATAGTGTTGCCCACCCCTGATATAA
>NZ_JBFXGH010000040.1:0-18050 GCF_050178175.1 Sphaerochaeta sp. | reverse complement strand
TAATGGCTTAGATTATTTCTCATGGTTCTGACAGGAACAGGATTTGCCCACTGTAGAGAAGATGGCGTGTATGTTGTACCGATTGGATGTTTGAAGCCTTGATACTGAAGTCATTCCCAGCAGAAGAGTAGCTTCCTGAAAGCACATACTCACGTGTTCATACCACCCCCTATTCTTTTACTTCTATTTCCCAGTGGCCATAGCGCTTACCGCCTTTACGTGTAAGCACATTGGCCTGTATCATGCCGGTCATAACGCGCTTAATTGTAGACAGAGAGGTTGCAAGCTGATCAGAAAGCTCACGTTGATTGATTCGGGGGTTCTTTTGTATCAGCGAAAGTATTCTTAGTTCCAAAGTGTCATCATGAGACTTTGGAATTTTAGTAGGACCAACCACAACGGTAGCAGCCTCATGTAGCTGTTTTCAGCATAAATACAATCTTTCTCAATCACCAACTTTGCCACATAGGCATTAGCATGATTCCTATGATCCATGACATGATTACAAGACTTTGGATGTTAATCCGAGGCAATCTAGTTTTGAGATCTGCACCAGAAAACACTTGGGTTATCCAGACCCAGCATGGACTTCACCAGCCTATCTCTTACCTGACGGAACAACCTAATGCTCTTAGTTGAGACCTGAAAAAACCCTCAACCACCAATCGGACGTAGCACAGGAATCGGCTGCCAAGTGATAAAGGGAGTGACCCTTCGCTTGTACCGGCCAAGTTCCTTGTAATGCATTACCTCAAATACATCCTCATCCTTCCTGAATCGTTGGTTTGCACGATGAAACCAAACATATTCAGGTATGATTCCAATATTATCCTGGGCAAGGAGTCTTTTTCTGACAGACTCAGGATTTGTAATCGTAATAGGAAGACCTGCCTCATGGATAGCAAGCAACATACGCAATGTCTCTTCCATTCTCCCCAGCGATTCTCCACTCAATTGGATGACATACCCCTCTTCCCTGTACATTGGGCGGTACACAGAGAGAGAAATGTGTGTGGTATTCCCTCCTCGTTTAATCTCCCATGGGTGTCCTCCCATGGACCGCAAGGGGTGTTTATTGTCAATCCAATCGGCAAATTCCTCCGGGGAGTCTCCATCAATCTTGAGCAGACCCTCATCACGGCCATCAGCAAATTGACGATATAGTTCCCTCCCTGATAGGGAGGCATCTATTACTTCATCGTCCCTCTTGGCTGCAATATATGCAATTTTGCAGTAAGCAAAGTACTCGTTGGCGGTGAATGTTTTCACTTCTGCATCTGCCTGCTTATGGAAATAGAGAGATTCAACAAGGTCCACTATTTTCTTCGTCTTGTCCAAACCAATTGCTTCATCTAGACGATAGGCATCCGGAAAGGCCGATCGAATGACCGCATGAGGAGCAATCCCCTGTCGTAATTCCAGGGGATACTCTCTCTGAATACGCTTATTGGCTGCCACCCAATCCTTTTTGACCAGCTTCAACCAAGCACGGGCAGCATTCAGATAGGTAATCCAAACTTTGGTATCAGGATACTCACCCGGTATCTCCAGAGGCTTGATATCACTACGGTCTTCGAACTCGTAGCCACCCTGCTTGCCACTCATATCAAAGAGAGCGATATGTTTACGATAGGAAACAACTCTGATCAGATGCCAAGAACCATTCTGGTCAGGAAACGGTATCTCCCAGATATGATCAAGAGCGCTTATTGAGTAATGAAATAACTGAATTTCGTCAACAAGACAAAGAATCATATGATCAAGCGTAGCCTTTTCATCCATCGGCAATTACTCCTTTACAGGGAATTTTCATTCTAAGAATGATTCCACCTTCTTGTATAAAGGGTACCCTGTCAACCTTATTTTTATACAAGAACAAAGATTGGTTAATACCATATCCATACAACTCTACTTTCATGGAGCAAGGCCCCTTGGTCTCGTGTATGGATGAAAACACATTTCCAATTTTTCGTCATGGCAGCATACAGGCTTACCCTGCCCAGGGAGCATCACTGTTTCTCAGAGTCTGTCTGCTACTGCTCATATGTGAACAAAAAGGAACTTCCTGGGATGAGAACAACCAGATCATGCTCATCCCGTATGCACCAAGTCTGCAGCCATCCTTGCGGTCATGATACACGTAGGAAGGCCAGCCGGGCTGACCGTCCACTGCCCTGCACGATAGACATCATAGATGGGGGTAAGAACAGCCTTCTTCATATTGAGCATGCCTGCCTCTATGGGAATATCCTGTTCAAATGACCAGCCGACAATAGCGCCTTCACTGCTGTGAATATTTCTCTCAATACTCAGAGGGCTCGCGGTAAACGAGAACATGATATGTTCTTCCAGCTGAGGATAGACCGAAGCAGAAAGCGAGGCAATCATCATCTCCTTGATACGGTTTTCAAACTCCTCATACCAACGGCCTTTTTCAATTCTTCGTGTAAGTTCATAGTCAAAGAGGAAACTGACAATGAGTCCACTCTTTCCCTCTGGGGCTGCACTGCTGTCATTAAGCACAGGGATAGGTATTCAAGCGACAGAATGCAGAGAGCCAGGTATAGAAGGCTTCTCTGTCCAGTTCCTCCCATCCTTCCAGTATAGTAGCAAGCTGACAGTGGTTGAGTTCCCCAAGGCCTTGCTTTGACGGGGTATAGAAGAAATGTCCCTCTGAAATTCCTGCAAAGCACGAAGGAGGCAAGTCCACTGCAAGGAAGAGGGTAAACACCGACTCTGCCCCATGGCTGGAAAGCACCTTCTCCTGCTCTCTGGCAATTCCACTCATCTCCTTCTCGGCAAAACCCTCTAAGGAGACCATCCGGTAGAGATGCTTAAGATCGGCACACCAGATAAGTTTATCGTAGCTGTACTCATTCCCCTTCCCATCGGTGAGCGTCTTACCGAATGCATCCACATGAGTCACCTCAGTCTCCGTCCTCACCTCTGAGCCAAGCGATTCGAGGCGCTCAGTCAAAGCCTTGGGAATACTGCCTACCCCTCCCTTTGGATGGAAGTAATCAGGATAGAGGGAGAAGTAACTCATGGCGAAGAAGGCAGGAGTCTTCTTGAAGAAATATTGGGAGACAATATCGATGAGGGCTTTATCCTCAAGAAGGCCTGAGAGGAACTGCTCCATCGGCATTCGCATGCGCATAATCGCTGCCCCTGTTGCGAGGAAGCGGATAAACCAGAGAGGGAACGTGGTGAGATAGTAGGGAAGATTCCGCTTTGCATCCTTGAAGAATGGACTGTCACTCCCAAAGAGAACCTGCATATACACATCGAACTTGCCGATGACCTTAGCTACATCATCCCTGCTCTCAGGATAGAGCTCCAGGAGAAGATTCTTATATGCTTCCAGGCTACCCTTGGAATTTGCATTGATGATCTTATCCTCAACACCGAGAGAAACATTGCTTGGCAGAAGCGGAAGATCAATCTCCAACTCCTGTAGCATGGGCTTGAGCATGCCGGCATTCTCCAGGGCTCTCACTCCCCATCGAAAAGGAACCCCTCTCGGGTGAAGGAGTTCACCAGCCCTCCAGGTACCTTTCCCTTCTCCAGAAGCAATACCGAGTGCCCCCGCATGGCGAGTGAGGTTGCTGCAGTCAGTCCAGAAATACCTGCACCAACGATGATGATGTCTCTGTGTTCAGCCATCTGGTAATACCTTCAAGGCAAAAATTGCTGAAAGTATAGCAGGGGATAAACAAGCAGGGCATGCAATACTATTTATACTTTTATCTATAAATGTTTATTGTAATAATAAAACAGAAGTGCTATGCTTCACCCGTATGGGAAAAGATGAAGCCTCATCTTTCCCTATTGCCTGCGGTCAGGTTCACTTGGGTGTTCTGAAGCCAAGGTCACAATAGACAGCGCTGTGTATTCTTTACCTGTTTTTCTTGTCAGGTAGAAGAAATAGTGTGTGCAACCTTTCTGCAGGATTTTGGTACTCATGGAGTATCGCTATAATTTCTTGCAAGGAAGGTATAAGGCCATGGAAAGTCGATCAGTTGGTGTTATTGCAATCATTATTAAAGAGCGTGACACCGTTGCCTGCAAAGTCAATGACATATTCACACAATATGGATCAATAATCCTAGGGAGAATTGGGCTACCCTATCGAGAACGAAATCTTAACATAATAACCCTCATAGTTGATGCATCAACCGATCAGATCGGTGCACTTACAGGAAAACTGGGACGTATCGAAGGTGTTACGGTTAAATCAACCCTTGCAAAACTATAAGGAACTTATTATGAACACACATACAACACAAAGCATCAAAGAATGGAAAGAACAACTTATATCCCAAGATGAAATAGACCGGTATCTTGTTGATGGAAAAGATTTCATTGATGAGCAACAAATCCATACAACATTAGAGAAGAATACCAAAACAGATCCTTCACGCATCCGGGAGATTATTGCAAAAGCCTACTCCATTGAGCTCATGTCTGATGATGATGTTGCTGCACTGCTACAAGTATCAGACCCCGACATGAGAAATGAAATAGCTCAGGCTGCAAAGGAAATCAAGAAAAAGGTATACGATAACCGGGTGGTCACATTCGCTCCCCTCTATTGTGGCAGTAAATGTGTCAATCGATGTGCCTATTGTGGATTCAAAAGTGACAATCCATCAGTAATCCGAAAAGTACTGACCATGGATGAAATACGGGAAGAAACCCGCGTTCTTGCCGGTATTATTGGGCATAAGCGATTGATTGTCGTCTTTGGGGAGCATCCTGAAACCGATGCAGATTACATCGCAGAGACCATGAGAACAATCTATGAGGTGAAAGTCCCCGTACGCAGCGGCATGGGAGAAATCAGAAGGGTGAATGTAAATGCCGCCCCATTACCGATTCGTGACCTGAAAAAACTCCAAGAAGCTGGAATAGGCACCTTCCAGGTGTTTCAAGAAACGTATCATCATGAAACCTATCACAAGGTACATCCTGCCGATACGCTGAAAGGGAACTATCGATGGAGACTGTATGCACTTCACAGGGCTATGGATGCAGGAATTGATGATGTAGCCATAGGAGCCCTCTTTGGGCTGTATGATTGGAAATTCGAGGTCATGGGATTGGTTGCACATGCCAGGGATCTTGAGCGCATGTACCACATCGGGCCTCATACGGTCTCTTTCCCCCGGTTGACCCCTGCAGTAGGTACCAACCTTGATCATATCCGTCACCAAGTAAATGATGCCGATTTCGCCCATCTCATTGCTGTCCTTCGTCTTGCGATACCATATGCTGGCATGATTATTACCAATAGAGAGACTCCCCAGATCATGGACTCTGTTATTGATATGTGTACGCAACGCGATGCAGAAAGCAAAATCGGCATTGGAGATTATGCCGATACGTATAGAAAAGACCAGATAGCTGAACGAGAACAGTTTATGCTCAACGATACCAGCAGCTTGGACCAAGTAATCCAGAAGCTAGCCTTACGGAATCATATCACCTCATTTTGTACCGCTGGATACCGTTGTGGGCGCACCGGAGACAAAATCATGGGGCTTCTCAAAAGCGGCAAAGAGGGGTGTTTCTGTAAGCTGAATGCAGTGCTCACGTTCCAGGAATGGCTTGAGGATTTTGCTTCAGAACAGACAAAAAAAATCGGGGAGGCGCTCATCCAGAAAGAAATAGAAGAGATCCGAAAGCGGGTACCCCAAGATTTTCCGCAAGCAACCTTTACGAAATTCTTATCGAACCACGACCAGATAAAACATGGCGTACGGGACCTTTATTTCTAGGCATGGATTGCGCAAGGAACAGTAATGCATAACACACCAAATTCACTCTTGTTGCGTATTGGTATTTGTGGAAGAACCAACACCGGCAAGTCCAGTCTCCTAAACATGATTACGGGACAGAACACCTCCATAACCTCTGCAATACCGGGAACAACCACCGATGTTGTCACCAAGAGGATGGAGCTCTCCCCAATCGGTCCTGTGGTCTTTCTTGATACAGCCGGTATTGATGACCTCTCCCAATTGGGAAAAGAGCGGGTAAGACGGACTATGAAAAAGCTTGGTTCCATCGACATTGCCTTGATTCTTCTTGAGGGCAATGTATGGACCGAGTTTGAAGATGCATTGGTTGCCCATTTCAGGCAGTATCGAATTCCCATGGTTCTTGTGGTAAACAAGGTGGATCTTTGTACGCCATCTTCATCGTTTCTTGCGCAATGCAAAGAGATTTCCAGTCACCTGCTGTGTTGCTCTGCAAAGGGACATGACCGTGAAGGGTTCATCAGCGAGTTCAAACACACACTCATTGCTCTTTGTCCTGATGCATTTCTTCACAGTCCTCCGTTGTTGGGAGATTTGATTCCTTCCCAGCAAGAACACCCACTCGTTGTGTGTATTGTGCCCATCGATCTGGGCGCTCCCAAGGGTCGTTTGATTCTCCCTCAAGTGCAAGCCATCCGCGATGCGCTCGATTACAATGCTTCGGTGGTGGTGGTGAAAGAGAGCAACTATGTTCATTTCCTCTCAACACTCAAAATCCTGCCCGATTTAGTGATATGTGACTCCCAAATAGTCGGCTTCATGATCCAACATACTCCCAAAGAAATCATGTGCACCACGTTCTCTATTTTATTTTCCCGCTTCAAAGGTGATATCGAACAGCTGGCAATCGGGGCTGGTGCCTTGACCAGGCTGAAAGCTAAGGATTCGGTATTGATTGCTGAGGCTTGTACGCATCACCCCTCATCAGATGATATCGGCAGAGTAAAGATTCCCAGATGGATTGCTACCTATTGTGGCCCTGATATTGCAATAACACATTGTGCGGGTAGCGACTATCCCGAGGCGTTGTCCCACTACCAACTCATCATTCACTGTGGGGGCTGTACCCTGAACCGACGTGAGATGCTGTGGAGAATGGAACAGGCAAAACAGGCGGGAGTACCCATCACCAACTATGGGATGGCCATCTCCGTCTTGCACGGGGTGGCAGAGCGCACACTCTCTCCGTTTCCCCATGCACTCTCTGCCTATAAGCAGGCTCAAGAGGAATCCTGTCCATGATACGACAGTGTGTCCATGATGCGTTGGATCGTATCCAATCATCGTTTCCCCGTATAGAAGACCTTGAAACTCTTTTAGGGCTTTGCGACCCTGATGAAATCAGGTATCTACATGCAACATCTTCTTCAGTCCGCAACGAATTTTGCCAAGAACGTGTTGCACTGAGGGCTCTTATTGAAATCTCAAGTTTTTGCCACAACTCTTGCCTGTATTGTGGTCTAAACAGATACAACAGAAAAGCCTCTCGCTATACAATGACAGAAGAAGAACTACTGCAATGTGTGGAATCAGCCGTCAAGCAGGGGATCAGGACTGTAGTGCTGCAATCGGGTGAAGATGGAACTGCTACTGAATCCATTTCTCAGATAATCGCTCTGATAAAACGGACATTCCCTATAGCCGTCACGCTCTCATTGGGTGAACGCTCCTATGATGATTACCATGCATGGAAGCTTGCTGGAGCCGATCGGTATCTGCTGCGTATTGAAAGTACCGATGAGATTCTGTATCGGAACCTGCATACAGACCGCACCCTCTCCAGCAGATTGGATTGCCTTGAGCATCTCCGCACGCTGGGGTACCAAGTAGGCAGCGGTATCATGGTAGGGGTTCCCGGGCAGTCCATCACCACAATTGCCCACGATATCCAGTTTTTCTGTGAGAAACAGTTTGACATGATTGGGATCGGCCCTTTCATCCCTCACCCTCAAACGCCTCTCGCTGAAAGCCCTCCCGGGGATTTGCTGCTCACCCTCAATACCATTGCCGTAACCCGTATTGCCACCAAATATCCTTGGATGCCTGCTACAACTGCCCTCGGTAGCCTAAACAGGGACTATCGCATTGAAGGACTCAAAGCAGGGGCAAACGTAATCATGCCCAATTTCACTTCCCATCATTATAAGGCCCAGTATGCCATATACCCCAACAAACAATCCAAGACAGAGAGCAGGAAGCGTCTGGAGCAACTGGCAACGCGTGTAGGTCTTTCAATAGATTATGGAAGGTGCGACTCCCTGCTCCCCGGATAGAAACAGCACACCTCCACCAGCCCTTGGGTTGATTATGGTCTACTTCCAGCCTATGAGAAATCCAAGAAGCACTTCTCACCACAGAACGATTGTATCTGAGAACCATCACCATCCCTGATATAAAAAATCTTCAAGCGTTTCTGGTAAAGAATAGAACGTTCCTCTCTCCGTGGGAGCCCCTGCATGATGTTTCCTATTACAGCGAAGAGGCAATCCTCCAGAGAATCGAGCAGGAGATCATGCCCATTATGTGTTGTTGGATGAGGAGCAGGAATAGTGCAGGAAAGACACCTCTTGGGTAACCTTCGAAATGCCACTTAATTACAACCTTAAAGGGGTCCTATACCGCACAACAACACAAAAAGCTTCCTGAATCTCACTACAATACATGGCAGGGGTTTCATCTATTTCGTTGCCTGGAGCTTCAACTTGCACGAACATATAATTATGTGTATAGTTGTAGTTGTTTTCATATATATGTCCCAAAAATAAGTATATCTGTCCATAGATAATCATGAAGAGTTCTGTAAGAGCAGGAATAAATACAATGAAAAAGAAGAATGTAATCAACTTGATAAAGTATTATACCGAAAGAAATGACGGAGCTTTCCGTGATGAAGCATATGAGATAGCGGTCGATTTCAACAGGAACAACGATAGTGAACTTGGTGACTATATCATGGCGTTATTATCCGACAAGAATACCTTTGTACCACAAGTACTGAATGGAAAATTGGACTATCTTAGAAAGATTGAATGTCCACCTACTACGCTACCCCTCCCAGAATGTATCAAGGATGAACTGATGGGTATTGTGAATGCCGTCAGCTATGGTGCAGGAGTTAATAAGTTTTTGTTTCAAGGGGCCCCAGGAACCGGGAAAACAGAAAGTGCAAAGCAGCTCGCTCGTATTCTAAACCGACAACTCTTTGTAGTAGATTTTGATTTGCTTGTAGACAGCAAGATGGGACAAACTTCGAAAAATATTGCAGAGCTGTTTGCTGAAATAAACAATATTCCCTATCCAGAACAAATCATTATCCTCTTCGATGAACTGGATTCAATTGCTCTTGATAGAACGAGTGTACGTGATTTACGAGAGATGGGCAGGGCTACATCCGCTGTGTTGAAAGGACTTGACAACCTCAGCAGTCGAATCGTATTGCTGGCAACGACAAATTTGTATGAATCATTTGACAAGGCTCTCATCCGTCGGTTTGACAAGGTTATTGATTTTGCTCGTTACACAAATGCGGACCTAAGGGAAATCGCAGAGACTATTCTTGAGGATCTCTTACAGCAATTCAGGTTCAAAGGAAGAAATGTCCGACTGTTCAGGAAAATCATTGCCCTGATGGACCCTCTTCCCTATCCGGGTGAATTGAAAAATCTCATTAAAACTGCCATAGCATTCAGCAATCCCCATGAGGATTTCGACTATCTTGCACGATTATTCAGACAGGTAAAACCAGGATTTGCAGGCGATTATAAAGAGCTCAAGATGATGGGGTTCTCTGTACGTGATACAGAAATCCTTACAAAAGTTTCGAAGAGCCAAGTATCACGTGAACTGCTGGGAGTTACACAATGAACAAGATCCTGGAACTAAAAGGAACATTCAATCACGCTCCCAACCCGAGCCGTCCAGGACCTGCTACGCTCCCCGCAAGATGTAGCGTCGCTGTCTCAGATACCAAGAGACTGGCTCTGTCTCTTGAAAAGGTGCACCGCTACTGGAAAGAAATGCACAGTCCGTTCAAGCCACTTGTCTCAATCCATTACAAGGATATCGTGGCAAAAAGTAATAGGATGGGTAACATTCTTTCCAATGGATCGCAATCACCCAGCAGGACTATTGTAGGTGCCAAATTTACCGACACTACTCCCCCCAAACACATCTTTACACATTGTGTGAATATTCTCGCCATTGAGCAAGGTTTGGAAAAACTTCTGAAAGTCTCCCAATTACTAGCAGAGAAATTCAACAACACAATCACGGCTGAAGAGATGGATATCCTGAACAATAACAAACAAAGACTCAAGAGAAAACTCTCAAGGGACGAGATTTCCTGGAAAACCCAGAAAGAACGAGCAATAACTGCACAGGGCTTAAGCAAGTCTGCCTTTTGCCAGATTCTAAAAGATGCTTGGTATATTGATTGCTTTAACGTTGAAGAGCGAACTATCTCCATTTCAGAGAGTCAGATCATCACACTTTATGATACTGGTCTGAATCGGGAAGAAATCCTTAGGAATCTTGGATTACAACAGGAAACTATTAGAATCCTGGACGATCTTACCTGGATGGTAACTCCTGAACAGTACCATAAGATTATCAGCAAAGCCCCTTATCTTGTTGCCATGGCAGTCTCCGATTTTGGAAGAATTGATGCACGTTCTCTTGATGGGACAAGAGCCCTTTCATCAGAATTTTCTATCCCGGAACCTACAAATGAACCAGTAATTGGTGTCATCGACACGCTCTTCGACCAATCCGCATATTTCTCTTCATGGGTGGAGTATCACTGTATGATATCCCCTGATCTTATTGAGGATGAAGATTACGCGCACGGAACCGCTGTCTCATCCATCCTTGTCGATGGACCTACCCTCAATGAGCATCTTGATGATGGATGTGGACGTTTTCGTGTGCGACATTTTGGCGTTGCCAAGCATACAGGAAACAGTTCTGCCTTTCTGATGGAAGCAATACGTTCTATCGTAGAAACGAACAGAGATATTAAGGTGTGGAACCTATCCCTCGGATCACCTTTGGAAACCGAACAGAACTTTATCTCTCCTGAGGCAGCACTCCTTGATGAGCTCCAATTCTTGTATGACATCATTTTCGTAGTATCCGGCACAAATAATAGAAATCGTCATATAGATCGTCCAAGAATTGGTTCTCCCGCCGATTCAGTCAACTCGGTCGTGGTCAATGCAGTGACTCTGGCAGGGGATCCTGTGGAATATGCACGCAAGGGACCTGCATTACATTTTTTCAACAAACCGGATGTCGCTGTATTTGGTGGAGACAGCCAAGATGGCATGATCGTCTACTCAAACCGTGGAAGGGTGAAGGAATTGGGCACTTCGTTTGCAGCTCCTTGGATCACCCGCAAACTGGCCTATCTCATACATGTAATGGGATTCCCAAGAGAGATTGCCAAAGCATTACTACTCGATTCTGCCGCAGGCTGGAAGGTCGATTCAAACAACCAGAATCTGATCGGCTTCGGTGTTGTTCCAACCAAGATACAAGATATTTTGACTTCTCCGAATGAAGAAATACGCTTTGTAGTACACGGGGTGGTGGAAGCATATGAGACCTATGCGTACACCATTCCCGTTCCCCTTAGCAAAGGCCAGTTCCCCTATATTGCAAAAGCCACACTTTGTTATTTCCCAAAATGTTCCCGTTCTCAAGGAGTTGACTATACTGATACAGAAATGGACATACATCTGGGAAGATTAAAAAAAGAGGGCAAGATCAAGACAATAAACAATAATGCTCAGGGAGACGACGAAGCCCATTGTCTATTTGAAAAGGAAGTACGGCGGGATTACCGAAAATGGGATACCGTGAAACATTTTCATGAAGAGATAAAGGCCCGAAACCGTCCCAGAATACGACTTAGCGAATCGTCGCCCAATTGGGGTATCAGCATCAAGACCAAGGAACGTTTGGAAACCAAGTCAGGCAAAGGCTTGCATTTCGGTGTGGTAATCACGCTGCATGAAATCACGGGAGTAAACCGAATTGCTGAATTCATGCAGCTTTGTCGTGCAAACAACTGGTTTGTCAATGAAGTTGATATCCATGCCAGGATTGAAATTCATGAAAAAGCTGAAGCAGAAGTGGAATTTGATGAGGATGAAATGTAAGAAGATGCATTCTTACATTAGCCAATCCCTGCCTTGCCCCACATACCGTCAGATCGTCATGGGAACAAGGTCCAGATACTCCTGGAGGGTTCCCCCGTAAACAGGTCTCAATGATACTCCTGCCCAAAGGATCCAACGCTGGGGTGAGAAATTTCTCAAGCTCTTTCTTGAAGAAGGGAGAGAGCATTTGGGCTCCTGCATCAAATCCTTGCGTACCCGTCGGTTTACTTCGGGCAACTCCTTGGGGATATACTTCCCGTCCACCTTCTTCCTATCGAGAGAATATCCGAGAAGCGGACTTCTGGAGGGCTTCAATTGTTGTGACTGGAACTTTGCACTTCCCCGTCTTGAGAGGTACTCTCTTGCTATCCATTGGGGCATGAACCCAACCTTGTAAATCCCAATATGCTGATTGGGTACCAGGAAAGTCAACAATCTGCTTAAGCAGAAGATTGGCCTGGTCAACCATCCTTCCCATAGCGAAAGGCCAGTAGGAACCAACCATCCACAGCATCCTTCACCACCAGCTTTCCACTCGAATTCTGCAAATCCGGATGGCATAATGCCATATCATCAATAACAGGGCGGAGCTCACATGGCTCTTTCAAGGCAAGATAGGTTTTCTCTTTTGTTTCTGTGTGGGTACTGAGAAGGATCTTTCCATCCATCTCACGGTGGATTTTCTCGATCATCTCGCCCTTGCCTCCACCACTGGCCCCCCTTCATGCATGATGGTGATGATATTGTCGTAGGGAGTAATAACCCTGACGCTGGAACCGTGGGCGGTAACCCAACCTTCCTTCTCCCCATTTCGTGTACCCACAATCGCAACATCGATGACTTCCTTGATTGTCTGCTTGAAGTACTCACTCGCACTTTCAGACAAACTGGTACGGATATGCTTCAATAATTCCACTCCTTGGCCACTCTCTGCCAGCTTCTGTCCAACCTGGCTTAGGAAGCCCTTGGGCCCAATGATTATCAAATCCTAAAGCATCGTTGTTTTTATCTGTTTCGGGCCACGACTCATGTAATTGATTTCAAAGGTACTCACTGCTTCGCTTGTTTGCGCTTCCATTTGCCCCTTTGTCATTACCAGGCCTTCTCCTTGCTTTATATGCGGATTGAGTAGAGACAACCCCTATGTTTGTCAATATTCCCTGATTCTTGGTGTACGTTCTATAGAACTTGTCCATTATAATCAATGTGGCCGACACTCGTAGTATCCCCGTATGGTACTCTGGAGACGAAGCGAATACTGGCATGAATACAATACAGAACATAAGGGAAACGATAATTTTCCGCATGATGCAACCTACTCTGACGCTACTATACTTTTACCACAGATATGTTGGAGTCAGATCTTAAATGACGAATGAACAAACATAAAATCCGATGGTGTCATCATCCGAGGGCGGTCTATCCCAGACTCAAGGAAGTCTTTATCTCCTGTCAGAATGATATCCACGTCAGAGACTATCGTACTACGCAATATAGGTCTGTCCATCATATCGCGTATCAACTTTTCCTCTTTTACAGGTCTTTCAGGAGTATCAACTATCTGCAAACTTCATCATCTTTCGTCCACATAGAATTTTACTTCCAATGCATGTTTCTTATCTTTGACTGAGAAACGCTTCCCTTGCGTGATACCCGCATAAAGGGGTATCTGTTATATACCGGCATGTATATGCATTTTTTTTTAATTTCTTAATTTATGCCGATAGTATGCTATACTATTACTGGGGAGGATCTTATGCGGTATTATTCAGTCGCAGAAATTGCTCAAAAATGGTCCATGAGCGAACGAGGGGTGAGGAATTATTGTGCTCAAGGCAGAATTGAGGGAGCATTCCTGAAAGGGAAAACCTGGATGATTCCTGATGGAGCTACCAAGCCTGAAAAAGAAACGACATCGCAGAGAACTTCCTCTTCTCTGTTGGCTCGCCTGAAGGAAGAGAAACACTCCAGGAGGAAGGGAGGTATTTACCAGAAACTCCAGATAGAAATGACCTATAATTCAAACCACATGGAAGGAAGCCAGCTCACCCATGAACAAACCCGGTATATCTATGAAACCAATACCATCGGCCTTGAGAATACCATCTTGCAAGTCGACGATATTGTGGAAACAGTGAACCATTTTCGTTGCATTGACCTGATGATTGATCGAGCAACATTCACGCTTAGTGAGGCGTTTATCAAACAACTGCATGCCACCTTGAAGACAGGTACCAGTGATAGCCGAAAGGATTGGATTGGCATAGGAGCATACAAAAAACTCCCCAATGAGGTTGGAGGTCTTGAAACAGTGCCTCCTGAGCAGGTTGTAGAACAGATGCAAGCTTTGCTTGCCTCCTATCACTCAATCGAGGAGAAGACACTTGAAGATATCCTTGACTTCCATGTTCACTTTGAGCTTATCCATCCATTCCAAGATGGTAATGGACGGGTCGGAAGATTGATTATGTTCAAGGAGTGCCTCCGTTCCAATATTGTACCCTTTATCATAACCGATGATATGAAGCTCTATTATTATAGGGGTCTCAGTGAATGGAAGAGGGAAAAGGGATTCCTTCGCGATACATGCCTCGCTGCGCAGGATACGTTTAGGCAGTACTTGGACTACTTCAGGATTCCCTATGATACGAAATCCTGATATAGGGAAGGCTGGGTTTCCCTGATGTTTTCCATCTTCCCAGAGTCCTTCTCCATGGCCGAGAGAAGTTTCTCCGCTTCGTCGGGGGTAAGTTTCCCCTCACTGAGCATATGCAATATTCTTAGTCTTTCTTCACTCATTTTTCTTCTCCTAGATAATGTGAATCTCTATATCTTTGTCTTTCGATCGAAATGCAAGTTCTGTTCCAATGGCGGCACTCAGCAGTGAAGGCAGCGCATTGATCAAGGGGAAGTAAGAGCGAGCCTGCCTCGCTGTCCCTGGAATAAGCAGAAGAATGAAATAAGCAACCGCACCAAGTATGAGGACAGGAACAAACAGCAAGTAGATGAGTCCCAAGGGAAACCAGAATCTATGGGGTCTTTTCTCCCCCTGTACCCTGCAATCTAAAAGCATTGGTAGCATTATTCCATCAGTGCATCACTGGCGGAAATCTCTCACACCAATTCTACAAATGCGACATCAAGCAGTTTCCTCTCTGATACACTGCCATGCCTATCCTTGGTTACCTTGAGCAGTTCCTGCCACCCCTGGGGGCCTACCGGAATGATCATGATACCCTCAGGAGCAAGCTGATCAAGCAGTGATTTGGGGATGTCTTTTGGTGCTGCAGTTACCATGATCCGGTCAAACGGGGCATGCTCAGGCCAGCCAAGGTTGCCATCGGCCACTCGGTAGTGGATGTTCCTATATCCTAAAGAACTTAGCCTCTCTTCTGCTTTCTTGCTGAGTTCGCCGATTCGTTCAACGGTATACACTTCCCCAGAAAACTCAGCAAGGAAAGCACTCTGATAGCCACTGCCCGTTCCGATCTCCAATACTGTATGGGTTTTGTCCAGTTCAAGCTGCTCGGTCATATAGGCAACCAAGCTTGGTTGGCTGATGGTCTGTCCGTACCCGATGGGAAGTGGATGGTCAAGGGAAGAGAGGGCTTTGTAGGGTTCATCCACAAAGCGGGAACGGTCCAGAGAGGAAAAGAACTGCAAGAGCTTCTCATCCATATACACAAGCATACCACCTGAGTAAGACAATGATAAGAGACGAAAGAGTCAGAGGGTCTCCAGAATATTTGGATTGAGGAAGTATCCTGTCTTTGGGCCGGTCTCTCCAGAGGGTACCAACAATCTTTCAAGGAGAAGTTGCTGAATATCTCTTGAGGCTGCAGCGGGAGAGCATTTGTTCATTTTTGCCCATTTATCGGTTGAAAGCTTACCCTCAAACGATCCATCGGCAAGCTTGAACAACATCGACAACTGCCGTGAGTTATAGATGGATGGATCCAGGTTTTTCATAAACCGTGTAAGCTTTACACTCCTCTCATAGGCATGTAGTGCTTCCAGTTTCGCCTTGATTGCTATTTCAATATTCCATAGGAGCCAGTTGGTACAATCCAGCGATTCTGCCTGTGAGCTGAACTCCCGCAAGAGGCGGTAATAGTCATCTCGATTCTTCAGGATTAAGGATGACATACTGTATACCATGTAGGTCTCATGAAAACCTTTTGAGAGTACATACTCTGCAATCGCCCTGGAGATTCTTCCATTTCCATCCCCAAAGGGATGAATGCAAAGAAACCATAAGGATGCAATGGCACTTTTTATGAGTGGCTTTATCTCATTCTCCTCATGAATGAATGCAATGAGCTGTTCCATCTCTCTTGGAATCTTCTCAAAGGGAAGTCCCTCGTACACAAGTTCTTCCTTCCTCCCATTTCCTTTGCTGATGTATACGGGACCGCTTCGGTATTCACCAATATGCCTTGGCTTAATCCCAGCCATCTGGGAGAAGAGAAGGGAGTGCCACCATTGTATCCTGTCCGTAGAGAGCGCATCCAGATTTCCTGTTGCATCAAGGACAAGCATTGAAATACTTTCGGCATATCGGTCACTTTTCGCCTTTTTCTCGAGATGAATATCAAGATGCTTGCATATAGAGGAATATACGGAATCGTAGGAGATGGATACTCCTTCAATCTCCAGACTGGAAAGTATCTCATCGGTAAGGGCTTGCGCATGCATCCTGTCTCTCATATCTGGATCGATCATTGCAAACACAATATCAGTTGCTTTTTTCTGCTATATATACGCTTCGTATTGCCCTTTAACCTGTTCTTCATCATAGGTAAATGACGGCCATTCAAGGTTATTCCAGATATAAGCCATTGTTCTGCCCCTACTCAATGTTCGTACATGAACCATAAATAGTCCATCATTCTTGATGGGGTAAACGGATTTCTCTGCTATTCTTTTCACTTTTGAGGAAGTAGACCGTTACTTCCTCATTTCTGAAAGGGTATCACCAAGTACACGAAAGGTCCCCATTTTCCAAAAGCAGTAGAACTATATATACCCATTGAACGGCTTCTTGTGTTCAATCAGAACCATATGGAGTGTAGGGTATATCAGTTGGAAAAGTTTCTTATATATGAGAAACATTTGCAAATATTGATACATTATTCTCTCATAAGAGAAACCAATGAGAAAAATGAATAGTTTTTTCTTTTTAGAGAAATAAGTCAATATTTTATAATATTTTTTTCTCATATCAGAAAAAATTATTGTTATATTGTTTGCTATGTAGTATACTGAATTCATGAAAATCCACGAAAGAATATTAATACCAAGAAAGAGATACTTACAGGAGTTGATCTCATGGCGCAACAAGCAATTGATCAAGGTCATTACCGGGGTGAGGCGCTGTGGGAAGTCAACGCTTTTTGAGTTATATATCAACTATCTTAAACAAGAGGGTATAGCAGATACCCAAATCATATCAATCAACCTTGAGGATATAGAGCACGAACAACTTCTTGAGTATCATGCATTATACAACTATATCAAGGATTTGTTGCAAAATGACATGTATACGTATGTGTTCATTGATGAAATTCAACAATGTCCAGGTTTTGAGAAAGCCGTGGACAGCCTATACATCAAAAAGAACATCGACCTGTATATCACAGGATCCAATGCTAATCTTCTATCTGGGGAATTGGCGACACTGCTTTCAGGTAGGTATATTGAAATACAAATGCTTCCTTTATCCTTCAGTGAATATCTTGATTCCCCCTCTGCAGAAGAAGAAACGCGTATAACAGCCTTCTCCCATTATATGAAATATGGGTCTTTTCCCTACATCCCAATGCTGGAGAGAAACAATACAGTTGTCAGGACGTATATTCAGGGGATCTACAACACTATACTTGTAAAAGATGTGGCAAAGCGAAAAGGCATCACCGATATTTCACTTCTGGAACAAATCATCAAGGTATTAGGAAGTTGCATAGGTAGTCCTATTTCCACAAAAAAAATCTGTGATACCATTCAGTCCAATGGAAGGAAAATATCTGTCAATACTGTAGATAGCTATCTTCAGGCATTAACAGAAAGAGATCGG
>NZ_JBFXGH010000039.1:0-18159 GCF_050178175.1 Sphaerochaeta sp. | reverse complement strand
TATAGAAGCCGACCTATCGATCGAGGGTATCCCGATTCGTCTGTACGATACAGCGGGACTCAGGGAGAGCTCTGACAGTATTGAGAGTGAAGGCATTAGACGAACAGAACGCCTTATTGGTCAGGCCGACCTGGTGGTATTTCTTGTTGACAGCACCATGATGGGGCACGTACCAGAAGAGGATGAACGGACCTTGGTGGTCTACAACAAAAGTGATCTTGCAAAGCCACCTCAGGGGAAGTTGGCTATCAGTGCCCAAAGTGGGGAAGGAGTGGATCGTTTGCTCCATGAGATCTCCACGCGCCTGACCAGTGGATTCTCTGTCAGTGGTGATGAACTCCTGATCATTGAATCGGAGCGACAATACCAACTCTTGAATGCAAGCGAAGTGGCGCTTATTCGAGCGCTTGAACTGGTGGATGAGGATATCCCGTTGGATATAACCGCCGTAGAGCTGGGAGAGGCGTTGGACAATCTTGGGCAGTTGACCGGTGAGGTTACCCCCTCTGATATTCTTGAGACGATCTTCAGTGGATTTTGTGTAGGAAAATAATATATGGATTATGATGCAATCGTAGTGGGAGGAGGGCATGCCGGTATCGAGGCATCCTTGGCTCTCTCCAGAATAGGATACAGGACGCTCTTGGTCACACAGAACCTCGATGCAATCGGGCGTTTGTCGTGCAATCCGGCAATCGGTGGGCTCTCCAAGGGAAATATCGTCAGGGAAGTTGATGCCCTGGGTGGTGAGATGGCCCACCTGATAGACCACTCCATGATACAGTACCGCATACTCAACAGGAGACGCGGCCCTGCTGTACAGGCTCCCCGTGCCCAGGCTGACAAGTTCACCTACGCACGGCTCGCCAAGGAAACACTGGAGCGTGAACACAACCTTTCCTTGTTCATGGACACGGTTGTCGACCTCCAACTCGATGCAACCGGCAAGCGCATCGTGGGAGTAATCACCGAAAGGCGGCATACCATCTCTGCAAGGGTAGTCGTCCTTACCACAGGAACCTTCATGGAAGGAAGAATTTTCATAGGAGAGTATGATGCACCCAACGGTCGCTTGGATGAGCCGGCTGCCATTGGGTTGGGTACGAATCTCAGGAAAAAGGGTTTCCCGGTGGGGAGGTTGAAGACCGGCACCCCTGCCAGGGTACGTAAGTCCTCCCTGGATTTTGACAAGATGGAGTTGCAGGATGGGGAAGAGCCTATGATGCCCTTCAGTTTTGATTACGACAGCATCAAACGGCCCCAGGTTCCTTGCTACATCACCTGGACCAATGAGAAAACCCACACAATCATTAAGGATAATATCCATCGCTCTCCCCTCTATGGGGGAAAGATTGTTGGTACCGGACCTCGCTATTGTCCTTCCATTGAAGACAAGGTGGTACGATTCCCCGATCGTGACAGGCACCAGATCTTTGTGGAACCTGAGGGTATCGGGACAGAGGAGATGTATCTTAATGGTATCTCTTCCTCCCTTCCTGAAGATGTGCAGTGGGACTTTGTCCACAGTATTGCAGGCTTGGAGCATGCCCAGATCATGCGTCCAGCCTATGCTGTCGAATATGATTTCATCGATCCCCAAGCCCTGTTCCCTTCCTTGGAGAGCAAACTGGTTGAGAATCTGTTCATTGCAGGCCAGACAAATGGTACCAGTGGGTATGAGGAGGCTGCCTGCCAGGGATTGATGGCTGGAATCAATGCCGCGCAGAAGCTCAAGGGTGAGGAACCGCTGGTGCTCAGCCGTAATGAAGCCTACACTGGGGTCCTTATTGATGACCTGGTAACCATGGGGACCAAGGAACCCTACCGCATGTTTACCAGCAGAGCAGAATATCGGCTTAATCTTCGTCATGACAACTGCGACCAGCGCCTTACCGAGAAAGGGCTCCGTGTAGGTTTGCAGTCTGAGGAGAGCCTCTCCCGTCTTCAGCTGAAAATGGAGAAGATGGAAACGGTGAAGGATCTGCTCCGTCAACGGAAGATAGGCGAAAAGAGTGCGATACTGGCACTCAAGATGCCTGAAGTGACGATGGCCAGTCTCCAGGAAACGATCCCAGAACTCTCTGCCTTTGAGGAGCCGATTCGTTACCAGGTGGAACTGGATGTGAAATATGAAGGCTATATCAACCGCCAAGAGCGACAGATCAACCGATTTGAGAAACTGGAGGGTCTCCATATCAGTCAGGATTTCAATTATGATGCATTGGATGGCCTCAGTGCAGAGGGCAAGGAGAAGCTCAAAAGAGTGATGCCGATCTCAGTGGGACAGGCCTCCAGGATCAGCGGCGTACGTAATAGTGACATCGCCCTCTTGATCGTTCATCTGGATAGGGGGAGGAAACCGTGAGCGGTAAGTATGCTGCCTTGATACAAGAAGGGCTTGATGCCATGCAACTGGTATGGTCCGATGAACAGTTGCTCCAATTGCAGCGGTATATTGCAGAGGTGGAGCTTTTCAATCCAGTCTACAAGTTGGTTGGAGCTGAGGGAGAAGCGTTGGTCATCCGCCATATTTTCGATAGTCTGGCTGCAGTCTCTCCAATCAGGGAAATCGCAGGGCAGTATGAGAATCCCTGCTTTGCAGATCTTGGTTCGGGTGCGGGCCTGCCCGGGATTCCCCTGGCAATAGCTCTGGGAACTTATTCCTTCACCTTGGTGGAACGGATGGAGAGGAGAGTGAATTTTTTGCGAAACGCCCTTGTAGCGACCGGTCTCTCTGAACGGGTGCAGATTGTCTCCCAGGACTTGAAACAGGTACGCAGGAGGTTCGATGTGATTACCTTCCGGGCTTTCCGACCTTTGGTGGAAATCCTTGATCTTGTGGAGCCCATCCTCAATGCTGGTGGTGTAGTTTGTGCATACAAAGGCGTGCCAGGCCAGGTTGAAACTGAGCTGGGCCAAGTTGCATCTCAATGT
The DNA here is from genome assembly GCF_050178175.1 of Sphaerochaeta sp. Taxonomy (GTDB): domain Bacteria; phylum Spirochaetota; class Spirochaetia; order Sphaerochaetales; family Sphaerochaetaceae; genus Sphaerochaeta. The sequence goes on along the minus strand of NZ_JBFXGH010000039.1, from coordinate 15,225 downwards.
AGAAGTAGGTGGAGTGCACAGTTTATCCCTCTCACGGTTCCCCGATTGGATGCAAATCGCACGCTTTGCGTTCTCACAAAGATTTGATACCATTTGAAGGCAAGGGTGTTTACCTGGAAAGGAGCGAGTTGTGAAGGAAGGTAGAGGGACAGGTTCTCTTGTTGCAGGGGTGGTTTGCCTCTTGTTGACGCTATTGGTAGGTGCGTTGGAAGTTTTGCCGCATCTCGGAATTGAACTCAGCGTAGTTACCTGGGCAAGCTCCCTGCTTGATCGTTTCTTCTCCTTTACCGTTTCCCCAGCACCCTTTTCTCTGATCCCACTTGCTGTACTGCTTGCTCTCTGGACAATCATGATTTTTACCTTCAGAGTCAAAAATCGCTTTCTCTATGTGTTGATCCCTCTTACCGGAATCATGGCCTATACACTCTATTCCCTCAGCCATCTTATGCAGGGAAGTACTCGCCCTATCCTCATACGAACCATACCCGAAGATCTGCGTAGCGCATCATTCCGTGTGATACTTATCTTCTTTGCCGAAATGGCACTCTTTGTCATTCTCACCTTAATCGGGGATGGTATGAAACGGTACACGGTAGCCAAGGCGGATATGGGCAAGGGCAAGAAAGAGAAACATGATGACAAGAAGGGACGAAGTCCCAAAAATCAGGAACTCCCTGAGGACGAAGAGGAAACCATTACCCTCAGCAAGAAACCCATAGAAGCCGAAGAGGATCTTGAAGGGGTAAGTTTTGCAGATCACCAGGTTGTTTTTCCCCCTATTGCCGAGGTTCCTTCCTTGGGGAGTCTGTCTAAAAAGCGTACCCCGAGTGACCGAAAAACACCGCAGGAAGATACAATCGCGGTGAAGGAGATGCAGGTGGGAAAGGTGAGCATTGGAGCGCTGCATACCCTTGGAGAAGAGCGAAAACGAAATAATGGGTTAACTTACCTGGAGAGAAAACAGAAAGAACTGGAAGCCCGGAAAAAAGAGGCTGAAGCACATCCACTGCAAAAAAAAGACGAAAAACCGAATAAAGAGCCTGTTCAACTCTCTGGGTTCCTGCAGGGTGCTTTGGAAGCGGTAGGGAAGGCACCCAGAAAGAACAATGCACGAAGGAATGAACCCCAGGGCCGGGTAAAGAGCATGCTTGCTCAAGCCGTGGAGGAGCAACAAGGAAAGAAGGAAGATCCTCCTACCACACCCTCTCAGCATATGAATATCAGGGAGCGTATTCTCTCAGTCCGGTATGAACCAAGAGAAAAGGAGGATCGCCCAACCAATCGGGAAGTGGATGATTCCTTCTTCCGCCCCAATCAACCAAAGACAGGATCGCCACTTCCTACCACTCCAGAACCTGAGATGACACCAGAACCTGGTTTTGCGCCCAAGAGTACTGCCCAGCCGATCAGTGGTGGTGAACTGGTAGGAGAAACAGTCAAGACAGAGCGCAATGAGCATGAAGAGGATCCTCTGGAGAGTGCCAGCGGGGTGGGTGGTCTCTCTTCCAGAAGTGAGGGAAGTGCCCTGATCAACCGAAAGCGCATCACGTATCAGTATCCTGATGAATCCATCCTGGTTACCTATCCACAGATTGGTGATGTGGTCGATGAACAGACGGTCAACCAAGGAAAGCTCCTGGTTGCAACACTTGAACAGTTCAATGTAAATGCAGAATTGACCAATATTGTACGTGGTCCCACGGTCACCATGTTTGAGTTGCTTCCTGCCCCTGGGGTGCGGGTGAATTCAATCGTGAACCTTTCTGACAACATTGCCCTCGCACTTGCTGCCACCCAGGTCCGTATCGTGGCACCCATTCCTGGGAAATCTGCTGTGGGTGTCGAGATCCCCAATATCAAGCGGGATATCATCGGTTTCCGTGAAATGCTCCCCTCGTTGACTGAATCATTGGGTATCCCCATGGTCTTGGGGCGCAGCCTGATGGGGGATCCCGTGGTTGTTGATGTGGTCAAGGCACCACATCTCCTGATCGCCGGTAGTACCGGAAGTGGGAAGAGTGTCTGTGTGAATTCCCTGATATGTTCGGTTCTATTCAAGCGGAGTCCAAAGCAGGTAAGGATGATCCTGGTCGATCCAAAAATTGTAGAGTTGAATATCTATAATGGGATTCCCCACCTGCTCACTCCCGTCATCACTGATGCGAAAAAGACCCTGAAGGCACTTGATTTCTGTCTCTATGAGATGGATAGGCGGTACAAACTGCTGCAAGCATTAAGTGTCAGGAATATCATCGGATACAATGAGAAGATAGAGACGAGCCGTCTTGCACGAGAGAAGCTTCCCTATATCCTGGTGGTTATCGATGAATTTGCAGATTTGATGCATCTTGTCGGCAAGGATATGGAGAGCAAGGTCAGTCGTCTTGCTGCCATGAGCCGGGCGGTGGGTATCCACTTGGTCCTGGCTACCCAGCGCCCTTCTGTTGATGTCATCACCGGCGTGATCAAGAACAATATTCCAACCCGTATTGCCTTTGCTGTTACCAGCTCAACCGATAGCCGAATCATCCTGGATGAACCTGGGGCAGACAAGCTGCTAGGAAAGGGTGATATGCTCTATATGTCCAGCAGCAGCCCTGCAACCGAACGGATACAGGGCTCCTTCCTCAGTGACAATGAAGTGGAACAGGTGGTCGCGTTTGTAAGCTCGCAAGGTGAACCTGAATATATCGATGAGTCATTCTTCGAGGACGATGAGCAAAAGGCAAGTGAGAGCAGTGATGATGATGGTGCCGATTCAAACGATGATGAGGAGTTGATGGAGAGAGCCCTCGCGATTGTTGTTGAACGCAAGTGTGCTTCAGCCTCCTATCTGCAGAGACGTCTGAAGATAGGGTACAACCGCGCTGCCCGTATGGTTGAACAGATGGAAGAGCTGGGCTATGTTGGCCCACCCAATGGGAGCAAACCCCGTGAATTGATCAAGTACCCCTAGGAGAAGAGAACCAAATGGTTGGAGAACATGCCGTTTACAACGGAAAAATCATATTGCAGAGTGAGGCAGTAGTACCGGTAACCCAAAGAGAAATCCAGTCAGGGTTTTATGTGTATGAGTCCCTCAGGGTCATCCAGGCACACCCTGTCCATCTGGGGGACCACCTCCTGAGGCTTGAGAACTCTGCAAATCTTATACATCTTGACTATCCGTTCAGTCGGGAAGAGATCGGCACCTGGGTACATGCCCTGATCGAGGTGGATCTGGTTGAGAAAGCATCGCTGAGAATCCAGATCTATGGAGGCAAGCAACCACACCTGTTCATCACCACGAGTGAGATACTGACCTATCCAGAATCCTTCTATACAGGAGGGGTGAAATCACTTACGTATGAAGGGGAGAGACTGTTTCCTGGCGCAAAGACGGGGAATCTTCTCTTGAACTATCTTGCCCTGGAAGAAGCCAGGAGACAGGGATGTTTCGAAGCACTCCTGGTTGACGATGAACAGAAAATCCTGGAGGGGACACGTTCCAACTTCTTTGCAATCAAGGATGGGCAGCTTTTCACCGCACCAGATGAGAAGGTATTGCTGGGTATCACCCGGGATCGGGTTATCAAGGCAGCAAAGCTGTTGGGTTTGCAGATACGCTACGAAGCACCTTCTGTGAAAAAAGTGGTTGGTGGTTTCTATGATGAGCTGTTCATCTCCGCGACCAGCATGGCTGCAATGCCTATTTCATACGTCAATGGAAACATGGTGGGAAAGACTTATACTGTAACCCTTGAGATCAGTAGTCTTGTCAGGCAGTGGGAACTGGAGGATTGACCGTTTTCCTCCTTTCCGGAGGGAAGAATTCCAGGTATAGGCTGTTGGTATCAGATGGAAACCAAGAAAGCACAATCCACTATTGGTTGTGATCTTTCATCATGAATATGCTGTTCACTTTTTCTAGAGGTGGACAAGGCTTTTAATTTCCTCTATCTTACTGTTATAAGGTTTAAAAAAAGAACCTCTCTTATTGCAAATACTGCAATTACATATAAAGGCGAAATATAGAACGAATGAAATTTACCGAATTACCCTTAAGTGAGCAAGTGCTCAAAGGCATCGAGACTGCGGGCTTTCGTGACTGTACCAACGTACAGGAAAAAGTACTCCCCATAAGCCTCTCTCGTCGTGATGTCATGGTCCAGTCAATGACTGGAAGCGGAAAAACCGCAGTGTATGTGTTGACGATCCTTGAATCGTTTGTCCAGGCCATAAAGGCTGGAAAGGGCAAACCCAAGGCATTGATTGTTGCTCCAACCCGTGAATTGGCTGTTCAGATTGAGGAAGATACCATCCGCCTGGGATCTGGTATCGAAGACCTCACCATCGGAAGTTTTTTTGGAGGTGTAGGATACGGGAAGCAGGATGAAATCCTGGAGAAGGGGTGTGATATCTTTGTCTGTACCCCCGGCCGAATTCTTGACTACCAGAAGATGCATAAGATCGACTTCAGAGAATTTGACATCTTTGTCGTTGATGAGGCAGACCGGATGTTTGATATGGGTTTCTATCCCGATATCCAGAAGATGTTCAGCTTGCTTCGTGATTGCACAGAACGACAGACCATGTTGTTCTCAGCAACGCTCAGTACAAAGGTCCGCAACCTTGCCTGGTCGTTCATGAATGAACCAGCTGAGATTGAGGTTAATCCTGAGGAAATCACCGTCAAGGCAATCACCCAGGAGTTGTTCCATGTTGCGAAGGATGAGAAATTCTCCCTCTTTTTGCAACTCCTGAAAAAAGAGAATCCAGAAAACTGTCTGGTATTCACCAACACCAAGGCACGATGCATTGAGGTCTCCAAGAGGCTCTCCCTGAACGGATACCCGACCAAGTACCTGATGGGAGACCTTCCACAATCAAAGCGGTTGCAGACAATCGACCGCATGAAGGAAGGCAAGATTAGATTTCTTGTGGCAACTGATGTTGCAGCCCGCGGGTTGCAGATTGATGACTTGGAACTGGTAGTCAACTACGACATCCCTGATGATTTTGAGAACTACGTCCACCGTATCGGCCGTACAGCCCGTGCCGGCAAGAGTGGAAAATCCATTACTTTCGCAGATGAAGAGTATGTATTCAATTTGGAAGCAGTAGAGAACTTCATACAGATGAAAATCCCGGTAATCTGGCCTGAAGAGGGCGACCTTGAGCCTGTCGAGGACAAGAGTGCCTCATACTCCTTCAGGGACTTGGTAAGGGATGACGAGTATGGTGGGCGTCCGGGTCGCGGACCTGGAAGTGGGGCAAAACCTTCCCGTGGTGGGTCCAGACCCCCTAGAAGAGGGAAACCACAATCATCTGGCCGTCCAAAGCGTGCAAAAGACGAGCGAGACAACAAGCCCAGAAGCCCAAGACCTGAAAGACGGGAGAGGGCACAGGAGCCTCAAAGACGTCATCGTTCAGGTTCCAAGAGCTACGCAGAGATCCAGAATCTTTCGCTTGAGGAGCGATTGTCCTACTACAAGCAGCAGTACAAGAGTGAAGGTGGCCAGATCCCGGAAGGATCCCCTGGGGCCAAAAAGAGCCAGCCTCCTGTAAGGAGGGAGCGTCCTGTAAGAAAAGACCCCACCCCCAAGCCGACTGTTGTCCAGAAGCAGGAGACCCCCCAACCGAAGAAGAAACAGAATTTCTTCACCCGGTTGTTCAGGAGAAACAAGTAGCATGCTCAAACGGTTCATCGCCTACTATCGTCCATACAAGGGATTGTTTTTCCTTGATATGGGGGTGGCAATTTTTGCTTCAATCCTTTCGATTCTATTTCCTACCTTGACCAGGCAACTGCTCAGGGTGGAGATTCCTAACCAGAATCTGAAGAATATGGTCATCATTTTTGGCTTCATGCTTCTCATCTACATACTGCAGGCAATCTGTCAGTATATACGGGTAACCTGGGGGCATATCCTTGGGGTGAAGATGGAGACCGATATGCGAAGCGAGTTGTTCGGTCACTTGCAAAAACTCTCCTTCGGGTTCTTTGACAGGACCAAGACCGGGCATATGATGAGTCGTATTACCAATGATTTGTTCCAGATCACCGAGATGGCTCACCATGCTCCCGAGGATTTGATCATCAGTGTTGCTACCATTCTGGGTTCTTACATCCTTATGTTCAGCTACAGTGTTCCGCTTGCCCTGGTTTCCCTCATACCCCTGCCGATCATGGTGTTCTACGGGATGTATTATGGAATACGCATGAAGGCAACCTTCCGCCGTGTACGGCGAACCGTTGCTGACGTGAACAGCAATGTAGAAAACTCCTTGATGGGAATCAGAGAGGTCAAATCATATGGCCGTGAGTCCTACCAAGAAGCCAAGTTCAACCACGTCAATGATATCCTGCGTGACAGCAAGATGGAACAGTACAAGGTGATGGGAAGTTATCACTCCATCTTGGGGTTCTTCCGGGAGCTCTACTACTTCTGTACCATCGCCGGTGGAACGTTGCTGATATTCATGGGAAAGGTTCAGTCCTATGATTTGGTCACCTTCATCCTCTATGTTGGTGTGGTGCTCCCTCCCATTGACCGCCTGATCAACTTCACTGAGCAACTGCAGCAAGGCATGGCAAGCTTTGAGCGATTCACCCAGGTAATGGATGAGCACCCGGACATCCAGGATGTGAAGGATGCAAAGAGCCTGAAAATCCTGAAGGGTACGGTCAGGTTCGACCATGTCTCATTCTCCTATGAAAACTCTTCAGAGGTGATCCTCAAGGATGTGGATATCACGGTTCCCGGCGGTTCTACCTATGCATTGGTAGGCGAATCAGGAGCTGGGAAAAGTACCTTTGCCAGCTTGATACCCCGCTTCTATGAGCCCAGTGAAGGCAAGGTGATGATTGATGGGCAAGATATTCGGGAACTGACCCAGCACTCACTCAGGCAGAATATAGGGTTTGTCCAGCAGAATGTTTTCCTCTTCGATGACACAATTCGGGAGAACTTGAAGTACGGAAAGGTTGATGCAACCGATGAGCAGCTCTGGCTTGCGCTGGATGCAGCAAACCTGGGAGATTTTGTCCGTTCACTTCCACTTGGACTCGATACCCAGGTAGGGGAGAGGGGTACGTTGCTCTCAGGTGGGCAGAAACAACGAATTTCCATTGCACGGGTATTCCTGAAAAATCCTCAGATTCTCATATTTGATGAGGCAACCAGCAGCTTGGATACAGAAAGCGAAGAGCTGATCAATGAAGCCTTCCACCGACTGTCCAAGGGTCGTACAGCTATTGTCATCGCCCATCGTCTGACCACCGTCAAACATGCAGATTGCATCTTGGTCCTTGATGGGGGTAGACTGGTAGAGTCTGGAACCCATGAGGAGTTGCTTGAAGCTGATGGCCAGTATGCAAGACTCTACAAGACACAGGACTTTTCTTAGCAGGAGGGGTATGCATGAAGAAGATACGCATAGCATTTGCAGGATTGTTTGTGATCCCAATTATAACGCTTTCCCTTGTGTATGCATTTCCTCTTGGGTACCTGTTACGTCTCCTTGGCTTCAGAAAAGCAGGCGATCGATATTTACGTGCTTGTGGGCACTTTATTGGCAGTTCCATCATTTTCTTTTTAGGGATCAAGGTCCATGTTGATGGAAAGGAAAATCTTCCACCGCAGCAGTCAGTATGCTACATGGCAAACCATCAGAGCATGCTCGACATAGCTGCCATTGTAGGGCCGGTCAATCTTTGGGCATCCGTCATGGCAAAGGCAGAAGTTAGGCGGATTCCTGTCATCAATCTCTGGTGTTATGCTTTGGACTGTGTTTTTATCAACCGAATCAGTCCTCATGATGCCATCAATGCTATTCGCAGTGGTGTAGAACTTCTCAAGAGTGGGAAAAGTATGTTGATCTTCCCTGAGGGAACAAGAAGCAAGAGTGGGAGCATCGGAGAAATGAAAAAAGGGAGTCTGAAACTCGCGACCCGCTCAAAATCGGTCATCGTGCCCATGACCATCAAGGGGTTGCGTGCTGGTTTGGAACAGTTGCATGGCTTTAGGCGTGTTCACGCTTATGTCTCCATTGGAAAGCCAATCTACACTGACAAGCTGAGCGCTGAAGAGCTTGCTACGCTTCATGAAACGGTCTATGGGGCCATCGCCAAACGGTTTGACGAACTTCCCGGCCAAGTCTAAGGGTGACCATGATCAACGCACTCTCCATAGAGCACCTCTCTTTCACCTACAAGTCATGGACAGGAAAACAGAATGAGCCACTCTTTCGTGGGCTCTCCCTGCAGATTCCCTCGGGAAGCAAGACCCTCTTGCTTGCTCCCTTCAACAGGGGGAAGACTACGCTCGCCAAGATCATTTGTGGGGTCTGCCCCAAATATTTTCCAGGAGAAATGAATGGTGAGATACGTCTCTATGGAAAATCACTTGGGGATTTGGATCCCTGGGATCTCCTGCCAGTGTGCACCTATGTCTCCCAGAACCCCCAAGAGCAGTTTGTAGCTACCTCAGTCGAGGAAGAAATTGCATTTCCCCTTGAGTCGATGGGCATGGATAGAGCAACCATGAAGGTGCGAATTGAGGAAGCAATCACACACTGGGGACTTCAGGATTTAAGAACCAGTAGTGAACAGGAACTCAGTGGAGGAGAACGCAAACGGGTGCTCCTTGCCACGATGCAGGCTATTGATGCTTCCTTCTGGTTGCTGGATGAAGCCTTCGATGATCTGGACCAACATTGGAGAGACCAGCTTAAGGACTTGATAGCAACGAGCAACAAGACGGTGCTGGTGCTTGCGAGCCGGTATCTTGGTGAGTTCGATGACCTTTATGACCAGGTTCTCTTGCTCGATGAGGGAGTCATTGTAAAAGGTGAAACAAACTCCTTGCTTCCTCGCTTTGCGTACCTCTGTGGTGATGACCTTCCCAGCCCATTGGAAAGGGACCCTGTATTGCCTTCTCAAAGACGAATACTCTCTTGTCTGTCTCTCCAGGCCGAGCGGAGCAGGGTGAGTACTGCCGAAAGTAAACATTTTACGTTGGAAGTACCCCAATTCCAACTGCAAAGTGGAGAGTTGGTAACCCTTGTTGGCCCAAACGGTAGCGGCAAGAGTTCCTTCAGTCGCTTGCTCTGTGGCTTGGATACTCCCCTATCCGGGCAGATTGCCATTGACGGAAAACCATATGAGGGGAAACAGCTCTCCAAACGGGTAGGCTACTTATTCCAGAGTCCTGACCTGCAAATCTTCCTTCCTACGGTTGCAGAAGAGCTTTCCTGGTCTCTGAAACGTCGCTCCGATCTGTCCAGAAAGGAAGTAGGGAAGCAGGTAGCTGCTTGTGCTGAACTGTTCTCCCTCGACCTTGAGGATACCCCCACTACCATGAGCTATCCACTGCGTAAGGCACTCCAGGCAGCAGTGTACTATCTTCTTGACCGTCCCTTCTATATTTTAGATGAACTCGACAGTGCCTTGACTTATCAGAGTGCGCTTTCCATCATTGCCCACTTACGCCACAATGGGGCAGGAATCCTGCTCATCACTCATGACCGGCAATTTGCCGACAAGGTAGCTCAACGTTCCTATACGATTGGGGAGGGGAGGCTGAGCGCAGTATGACGACCAATACGTATATTGCAGGAACGGGTTGGCTCTACCGATTTGACCCACGTGCAAAACTCCTGTTGATGCTCCTGATGTGTATCTGGTTCTTTCTCCCTGTTTCCCTGCTGCATCTCTCCCTTGTGGTCGGCTTGGTTATTCTGTCAGGCTCTACCAATGCGGGTTGGCATCATGCATGGAGAACCTTTGTTTCCATTTCACCGATGCTGCTTTTTATGGTGCTTTTCATGCCATTCAATGTACGGGATGGATCTCCACTGTTGTCCATTGGTGGTTTTACCGTGATCACGGCTGAAGGTTTGGATCAAGCCTTGAGATTGATGAGCCGTTTTATCGGTATCACCTACGTGTGCACCCTGCTGTTTGCCACCACGGTTATGCATGAGGTTATGCTTGCCTTGAGGTGGTATCATCTTCCTTATAAAGCCAGTTTGGTGGTGACGCTTGCCTTCACCTATATCCCGTTTATCGCTGATGGTTTCAGCCAGATATCTGAGTCTCATCGCCTACGCGAAGCCGAGGATGAGAAAAAGAAGAAATTTGGCCAACGGCTCAAGGATCTGGTTCCGACCCTTACCAGTGCACTGGTGGTTGCGCTCAGATCCATCCCGAACCTTGCCATGAGTCTGGAGATGCGTGGGTTTGGGAGAGATGAGCGGCGTACCAGTTACCATAGCCTGGATGCATATCAACATGTATGTACCCATTTTCTTCTCTCGTGTATTATTCCAGTGGCATTTTGGTTTGCGAATATATTCTTTTAGGAGGCTGTGTATGCAGGGAAACAGGAATGCTTTGAAAGTTGCCATGGTGTCGGTACTGACTGCAGTGGTGGTGGTCTTTACGATGGTTGTGCGTATCCCAACCGCAAGAGGATACCTGAATCTATGTGATGTAGCTATCTGCTTCATCGCTTTTACCTTCGGTCCCTGGTCAGCGTTCATTGCAGCCGGGCTTGGGACGGCACTTGCTGATCTGATCAGCGGGTATGCCCAATGGGCTCCCATCAGCTTTGTTGTTCATGGAGTGGAGGGGCTTCTGGTTGCCTTGATCGTCCAGAAGAAGGGAGATGTTGCTGTATCCTTGGGAAGGAAAGCCCTTGCAGCCTTCGTCTGCATTGCAACAGTATCCCTTGGATATTTTGCACTGTCTGCTCTGTTTGTCAGCACAGTGAGTGTTGCTGCCGCTGAGATTCCTGGAAACATCGCACAGAGTGCAGTAGGTTTCGTGCTTGGCCTTGCGGTATCGGCGGCGGTGAAACGTGCGTATCCCCCGGTCAGTTCACTTGCTTGGTAGCCATTGGCGAAGCTTTTCGATATACTCCGAATATACCTGAACAGAGAGGAATGCACATGCAACAATTCCCCCATGACACCATCGTTGTGCTAGACTTTGGGGCTCAATACAGCCAGTTGATTGCACGTCGAGTACGTGATATGCACGTATATAGCCGGATTGTTCCCTATACCATCAAGGCAGCAGAACTTGCAGCCATGAAACCGAAAGGGATCATCTTCAGTGGAGGCCCTTCTTCAGTGCGCACTGAAGGGTCACCCAGACCAGATGAGGGGATCTATGACCTGGGCATTCCCATCCTGGGTATCTGCTATGGATTGCAGGTGATGAGCATCCAGAATGGGGGGACTGTTGAGCGCCCCCTGAAACGTGAGTACGGTTTCGCGGACCTTACCGTGCTTAAGAGGGAAGCTTCCCTGCTTAAGGGGATCAGCGATAACTCCCGCCTCTGGATGAGCCACGGTGATGCAGTTGCCTCACTTCCCGAGGGATTCATACAGACCGGCAGCACTTCCAGTTGTCCATTCACGGTCATTGAGAATGATGAAAAGAAATTCTATGGAGTGCAGTTCCATCCCGAGGTAGTGCATACGGTGGAAGGAAACCAATTTCTGCAGAACTTTGTCCTTGGTGTCTGTAAGGCGAACCAGGACTGGGATATGGGTTCCTTCATCAGCACAGCGGTACAGGAGATTCGTGAGAAAGTCGGAGATAAACAGGTACTCTGTGGCCTCTCCGGTGGGGTCGACTCTGCTGTTGCAGCGGTACTTATCCATAAGGCGATCGGCGACCAGTTGGTCTGTGTATTTGTAAACAACGGTCTCTTGCGCAAGGGAGAGGCGGACATGGTACTGAAACTGTTCAGGGATCACTATAATATCCGTCTTCAATATGCTGATGCTGAGGATGCATTCCTCTCTGCACTCAAGGGAGTCACTGAGCCTGAGGCAAAGCGGAAGATCATCGGTAAGATATTCATCGATACCTTCTATGATGAGGCGCGAAAGGCCGGTGATATCAGCTTCCTCGCCCAAGGAACGCTCTATCCAGATGTAATCGAGAGCAAGAGCCCTTCCGGTGGTCCTTCTGCAACCATCAAAAGCCACCATAACGTGGGAGGATTACCAGAAGATCTGAAATGGGACCTGCTCGAACCACTTCGTGAACTGTTCAAGGACGAGGTAAGGGCGTTGGGAAGAGAACTTGGTCTTCCAGAAGAGATGGTGAATCGTCATCCCTTCCCCGGTCCTGGTCTTGGGGTCAGGTGTGTAGGCGAGGTGACCAAGGAGCGCCTGGATACCCTGCGTGATGTTGATGCCATCTTCATCGAGGAGATTCGCAAAGCCAATCTGTATGATGATATCTGGCAGGCCTTGGCTTGTTTGCTTCCGGTCAAGAGCGTGGGAGTCCAAGGGGATGAACGCACTTACGAAGAGGTGTGCTCCCTGCGTGCCGTCACCAGTGAAGATGCCATGACTGCTGACTGGTTCCGCTTTCCTCCTGAAGTGCTCCAACACGCTTCAGCCAGGATCTGCAATGAGGTACAGGGAGTCAACCGAGTACTCTATGATATCACGAGCAAACCTCCTGGGACTATCGAGTGGGAGTAATCCCATAAGGGAATTTCAGTTCGTATAGTTCTTTATAAAAGAGAAAAAAGACTCCAAATGCCGGGGTCTTTTCTCTCTTCTATCGCCTTGTATAGTGTTAACTCTTGCATGCATAGTCAATGGAGAAGGATACGTACGAAGAAAAAATGCGGATTCCGCAAAAATTCTTCGAGTAATCAGGATCGCAATAGCTGAACATCAAGTAATATACTGATTATATGCTCACAAGGCCGACATCATTGTGTGAGCTTACGCACAATGAACCACAGAATCAGTATCCAAATGCCAATGAAGAGAATGGAAAAGCTCCAGTTCTTAGGCAACGAAATTGGCTTGCGCTCTGCTTGATCCTGGGCATCCTTGAACACTTCGTTGGGGATGCCCTTGATGGTCAGCACCAACAATGCGGGGAGAATGATCAGATCATCCAGATATCCAAGGACAGGAATGAAATCAGGAATGAGATCAATAGGACTGAGTGCGTAGAGTAGAACAAAACCAGCCAACACCTTCGGGAGTAAAGGCATCCTCTTGTCCTTTGATGCATAGTAGATTGCTGTCAACTGGCCTTTCAGCAATAATGCACGTTGCATTAAACTTGATTTGATCTGTTTCACAGGAATACTATAGGTTTTCCCTGATTCTGTTTCAATGTAATTGGAATCGAGTAATGATATCTTCCTGTGACACATCTTCCTTGAAAAGACTGAACATATAGTTGGTCTGAAATCTCGTAATGGTTTGAGTTCCCGATATTTCAATCCAGATCAACAGTATATCGATAGCGCATCTTCAGGATTGCATGCCTATCCCGGTTCACGTGAATCGGGAGGATGATCTCTTACGTAGTCATGGTCTTGATCTTCGTCTTGTAGATCTTCCAGAAGAAGTAGAGGGTCAAACTGAAGGATGCTATCTCGGCGATGAAGAATGAATACCACAGGGCATCGAGTCCTACAAATCTTCCCAGAAGGTAGGCTGCTGGAAGCAGGAATACCAGCTGTCGTGTTACCGAGTTGATCATAGACAGGTATCCATAGCCCATTCCCTGGAAGAGTGCAATCAGGACAATACTGACTCCTGCCAAAGTGAATCCCAGGCTGATACGTTGCATTGCAACTATGCCGATCTCCACCATCTCCGGTGTTGCGTTGAACCAGCTCAGCAATACATGGGGGAACAGGATAAATAGGGCTGTACCAATCCCCATGATGGTTACAGCAACGATCAAACCTACCTTGATGGTTGTTGTTATCCGTTTTGGTTTTCTTGCTCCATAGTTGTACCCGATCACTGGTATCATACCGGTGTTCAAGCCAAATACTGGCATGAATATGAACGATTGCAAGCGGAAGTAGATACCAAAAACCGCCACTGCCGCGGTGGAGAACCCTATAAGGATCTTGTTCAAGCTGGTAATAAGGATGGTCCCGATCGCTTGCATGATGATGGTGGGAATCCCTACTGCATAGATATCCTTGACGGTTTGCTTCTCGAGACGGAAGGAGGCTTTCTTCAGTACAATCTCCTTGTTTCTCCGTACATAGTATACAGCGAGAGCGGCAGAGACATGTTGGGCGAAGACCGTAGCAATGGCGGCTCCCATAATCCCCATCCTCGGCATGCCAAACAGGCCGAAGATCAGGATGGGGTCAAGGATGATGTTTACAATTGCCCCGGTACTCTGGATGATCATGGGGTGGAATGTATCACCTGTTCCCTGCAGGATCCTTTCACAGGTGATATCAATGAACAAGCCGAGTGAGAAGATCAGGCAGATGGAGATGTACTGGTTCCCCATGGCAATGAGCTCTGTATCATTGCTGAAGAACTCAACGAAGGTCTTGGAGAGAAACAGGCCTATAAGCGCAAAAAAACCCCAACTGATCACGGAGAGTGTGAGTCCATTCCCTGCAGCTTTTCGAGCAGCAGATATGTCCTTTGCCCCCAGTTTCCTGGAAAGCAGTGAGTTGACCCCCACAGAGGTCCCAACACTTACTGCGATAAGCAGGTTCTGCATAGGGAATGCAAGGGTAACAGCAGTCAGTGCTTGCTGACTGTAGTGAGAGACAAACATACTGTCTACAATATTATAGAGTGCTTGCACCAACATGCTGAGCATGATGGGAAAAGACATGGACAAAACGAGAGAGGGGATCGGTTTGACCCCCATTTTATTTTCTTGGACAAGTTGCATGGGTATTCCTTTCAGATTCTGTTACAGTCATACCATACCATACAAGCTTAGTAAAGCAGGTTGTCAGTTGATCTTCTTGAGGAATGCCTCCAACTCCTTCTTTCCCTTCTCCTCATCAACTAGCCTGAGCAGTATATACCCACCAATGAAGAGCAAGACCAGTGAAACAATTCCATTTCTCGAGTCTCCGGTAACCAATGTGACAACTCCCATGAGCAGTGGCCCGATGATTGCAGCAAATTTACCGAGCATATTGAAAAACCCAAAGAACTGGGCCGACCGTTGTTTCGGGATAAGGCGAGTATAGTATGACCTGCTGAGTGCCTGGATGCCTCCCTGGAACAGCCCGATACACACAGCAAGCAGATAGAAATGGAGAGGCTCACTCATGAAGTATCCAAGGATGGCGATGATTGCATAAGCGCCGATTGCAATCTCCAGGGCTTTGCGAACTCCCACTTTCTTCCCAAAGGCTGAGTAGGCAAGTGCAGAAGGGAATGCCACAAACTGTGTGATGAGCAGGGCAATGATCAATGATTCAC
>NZ_JBFXGH010000038.1:0-18573 GCF_050178175.1 Sphaerochaeta sp. | reverse complement strand
GCGGAAAAGAGTGGTCCGACCTCTGAGAATCCATTGGTATTGCGGTATGCTCACATGAATCCAGCCTCCAGCCCGAACGGACTACAGGCCACCTACTTTGCTGATAAGATAGCTGAGAAGACCGGTGGGGCCATCAAGATTGAAGTGTATCCGGCAAGTCAGCTGGGATCCATCAGTGAGATGGCTGAAGCTGTTTCCATGGGTTCGATTGCACTTCATCATAACACCTATGGAGGGTTGCAGCCCTTGCTTAATGACCTTGGTCTGTTTGACACCCCATACCTTTATCGGGATGTCGACCACCTGCTCAAGGCAACTGATCCTGAGACCAGCCCTGCGCTCATGGAGTTGAACCAGAAGTTGATCGATACCAGAAACGTCAGGATTCTCTACTCCTTCTACTTCGGTACCCGTGAGTTGACTGCGAACTTCCCTGTCTACTCACCGGCTGACTTGGCTGGAAAGAAGATTCGTGCCATTCCTTCCCCCATCTATCTTGCAGCAGTGGAAGGTATGGGCGCGGTGGCAGTTCCCATCGATTGGGCAGAAGTTCCTGTCGCCCTCTCCACCGGTGTCGCCGATGGACAGGAGAACCCAGTAAGTACACTGGTAACCAGCAATATCTATGAAGTACAGAAGTATGTCATGATGACCGACCATATCATGGGTAGTGAACCTGTAGTGATCAACGAGAAGGTATGGCAGGCATTGAGTGACGAGCATAAGCAGATCTTCAGGGAAGTTGCTCGTGAAACACGTGACTGGGCATCCTCTTATGTACAGGAGAATGAGGCCAAGGACATCCAGACTCTCAAGGACAAGGGCATGACCATCATCACAGCAGCTGATGGCCTGAAAGTTGATGAGTTCCGTTCTTCCGTCAGCAAAGTAGTTGATGAACGCTTTGGCGATGCTTGGGGCAAGTACTACGAGATGATCCACGCAATCAAGTAGTTTAGTTTTCAGTGGTGGAGGCAGGATGGTATCCTGCTTCCACACATGTCTTCTCATACAAGGAATATTCCTATGCAAAGGTTCTTGAAAAAGATGGCTGGTCTGTATGAGCTGCTCGGCATCCTCTTCTTGTTGATGCTGTTCCTTTCAGTGCTTATTCAGATCATCATGAGAAATATATTCAATTCAGGGTCGATACAGTTGGAAGAGCTTGCTCGGTTTTCCCTGGTCTCATTGGTATTCCTGATGATACCGGTGTTGACCTGGAGAGGTCAGCATATCATTGTTGATATCGTAATCTTGTATCTTCCGGAGCGTGTGAAACGCTGGTTTTCAGCCATTACCCAGCTCCTGGTCATGGTCTTCGGTCTGTATGTGCTTAATGCCATCGTGACAATCATGGAATTCAATTGGAATGTACGAACTCCGGCTCTCGCAATGCCGAATGTGGTGTTTTACATACCCATCACACTGGGAGTGCTTGCCATGTGCATCTTCTCCCTCGCCGGTGCCATCATAACGCTTCGTGGTAGGGAGGTAGTCCAATGAGTGGTTCCATGGTGGTACTCCTGTTTCTGGTCTTGCTGACCACTGGGCTTCCTATTGCTGTGAGCATGGGCATTCCCTCTGCCTTGTACCTGATTGTGGCAAATATTCCTCCCAGTCAGTTGATCCAAAGAATGGTTACCAGTCTCAACTCTTTCCCCATGCTTGCCGTTCCCTTGTTTATCCTGGCAGCAGGACTGATGAATAGTTCGGGTATTACCGAACGGTTGTTTGCGTTTGCAAAATTGTTGGTTGGCCGCTTGAAAGGTGGCTTGGCCCAGGTAAATATCGTAGCTTCCCTGATCTTCAGCGGCATCTCAGGAGCAGCTCTCGCTGATGTCGGTGGACTGGGGAATATTGAGCTGGAAGCGATGGAGAAACAGAAGTATCCGAAGACGCATGCTGCTGCCATTACCGCAGCCTCTGCAGTCATCGGTCCGATCTTTCCTCCTTCCATCCCCTTGATCATCTATGCGGCGGCCGCTGAGACTTCTTCCATGCAACTCCTGATTGCAGGGATTCTGCCTGCACTGATCATCGCCATTGCCTTGATGGTCCAGGTGGCCTTCTTTGCCCGGCGGTACCACTATCCAAAGGGAGTGGAGAACAAGTATTCGTCAAGAGAGGTTCTTACTATTGTAATGAGAGGGCTTCCCTCCATGTTCATGCCTTTGATCATGATGGGAGGTATGCTCTCTGGCCTGTTCAGCCCTACTGAGGTTGCAGCAATTGCTGTTACCTATGCATTGGTGTTGAGTGCCATATATAAGGAACTCAGCTTTGCATCGTTTATCAAGACGTGCAAGGAGACTTTGCAATCAACGGCAAGTGTACTGTTTATCGTTGCCTCTGCTGCCATCTTTGCCTGGGTGTTGACTGTAGAACAGCTTCCCCAGCAGGTTTCGGCATTGATGCTCGGTATCTCTGACAATCCGGTTGTGCTCCTGATTCTTGCCAACGTGATTCTCCTTATTGCAGGAATGTTCCTGGAGTCCACTGCTGCAATCATGATTCTGACCCCGATTCTGTTGCCGCCCTTGATGGCCAGTGGTGTTAATCCTGTCCATTTTGGCCTGGTAATGGTATTCAACCTGATGATTGGAATGATCACCCCTCCTGTTGGCATGAGCGTGTATATGCTCAGTCCAATTGTGAAGCTTCCAGTGGGGAAGGTCTTCAAGGCAGTAATGCCATACCTGTTCTCCCTACTGGTGGCATTGGTGATTCTCACCTATGTTCCGCAGATCTCCCTGTGGCTACCGTCATTACTGTTCAATTAGAGGTGTGTGTATGAAATCTACCTATTTTCACCGTGTGCATCAGCAGACCAAAACTCGCTTCTGGATCAACAACCCTACCATGGAGCAAGCCAAACGGGCTATAGAAGAAGGGGCAATTGGGTGTACCACCAATCCGAGTTATGTTTCAAAGCTCTTTGAATCAGAAGAGGATATGCGTGTGGTGAGGCGGATGATTGATCTGTTGCTCCCCTATGAGAAGGACGATTCCGTGCTTGCCTCCAAGGTTCAGCAGATGATGGTCGGCCGTCTTGCAGATCTGTTCCTCCCACTCTATCGATCCAGTGGCGGTACAGAGGGGTTTGTTACCATCCAGGGTGACCCGTTTGCTGAGACAGATACCAGCCGGATCATCAAGGAAGGCTTGGAGAATCATGAGATTGCTGAGAATATCTGCATCAAGATACCGGTAACCAAGTGGGGAATCGAGGCAATAAGCACCATGGTGGAACATAATATCCCCACGATGGCGACAGAGGTTATGAGCCTGAGTCAGGCCATATCCATTTGTGAAGCCTATCAGGAGGTGAGCAAGAGAAGTGGGAACACCCCTCCTTTCTATGTCACACATATCACCGGAATTCTCGATGATCATTTCAAGCGTGTCATCAAGGAACAACAGCTTTCCATTGATGAGGAGTTGGTTCGCTATGCTGGGCTCTCCATTGCAAAGAAAGAGTATGAGATGATGAAGGATAGGAAATATCCAGGAATCATGATCGGTGGAGGAGCAAGAAAACTTGAGGACTTCACTGAGCTGGTGGGTGGGGATTTGAGTATCACCATCAACTGGAAGGGAACTGCCGAGGTATTGATTGAACAGGACAAGGAAGTAGTTGACCGTATCGGTAACACGCTTAATGAACAGCAGATACAGACGCTCTGTGAACAACTTCCAGATTACCAGAGAGCATTTGAGACCGATGGTATGTCTGTTGATGAGTACTATGATTATGGCGGGGTAGAGTTGTTCCGTACCTCATTCCAGAAGGGATGGAATGCCTTGCTTGCCTTGATTGCTGAGAGAAGGGGAGCCAAATAATGGCTGAGAAAAAACATAGAGGGAATTTGCATACAGACAAGAGAGTGGAGAGGGCGAAGGGAATTGAGCGGGTTACCTTGACGTATGACAAGGACAGCATGATCTGCTATTTCTATCTGGAGAAAGGGTCCACACTTGAGATGCATACCCACCCTGAAAGCCAGAATGGCTTTGTGGTAAAAGGTCATATCCATTTTATCAAGGGAGATGGTGAGGTTTTGGACCTTCATGCAGGAGACGCATACTATTTTGCTTCCATGGAACCCCATGGCTCCAAGATACTTGAGGATACTGAGCTGATTGAGTGTTTCTCTCCCTCGAGGGATGATTACAAGGATTGATGATTCCTTGCTTTCATCAAGGGCTCTTGGTATGATACAGTGCTGTATGCAGGGGGATTCAATTCCATGGAAGACATGTTCAGGGTACGCGAAGGCCGCCCTTCAGCGGTTGAATGGGTGATAGAGAGGATCAAGGAGCTCTTGATCGACCAGAAGCTTTCTCCCGGGGATATGATTCCCAATGAAATCTCCCTTGCCGAGAGCCTGAAGGTTGGGCGCGGTACGGTACGCGAAGCCTTGAAGATTCTCTCTGCCTATGGGGTGATTGAGATCAAGCAAGGGCATGGAACGTTTGTTTCCAGCGCATCAAACAAGCGTCTATTCGATCCACAACTGTTCCAGATCCTTGTACAGGACCGTGATTACAAATCATTGACCCAGGTCAGGCAGTTGCTGGAAGAGGGTATCGTCAAATTGGTCATTGAGTCTGCGAGTGATGAGGAATTGGCTTTGCTCGATCAAGCCATGAAGGAGTTCCAGAGGGAGCTTGGTAAAGAGGAGGCTTCTGCCCAGAAAGCAGGTGCCCTGGACTTGCATTATCATCGCTTGCTTGCTCGATTTTCCCATAACAGTATTGTAGAAAACATCTACACCTTTGTGATTGATTTATTCACCAAGACCATCAACCCCATCCATGAGGGTGTTGACGAGGTACACCAACAATTGCATCAGGCAATTATGGATAGAGATGGTGAAAAGGCAGTTGAGGCAGTGCGTTCTCATACTGCAATTTGGGTCTGGGCCTATAAGGAGACCCATCCAGAGCACTAATCGACCAGTACTACCCCCTCTCCATCGAAGCCGTTGACCTTGATGACCAATGGCTTTTCATTTCTTGCATGAATGAAGTGTTCTGTCTCTGAGACAATCTGGAGGGCCTTGAGTTTCTCATATCGCATTGAACCAGATCGATAGGCCGGGTTGATGGTCAGGTAGAGACAACCCAGGCTTGTCATGTTCTGGAAGAAGTGGGTCCCTTGGCTTGGTTCCACCTGGAATCCCTGTAACCCAGTCTCAACAATTACCTTGCTCCTGGATATCTGTGACCAGGTTACGGGGATACCCAGCCATGGGTCACAACTGCCCAATCTTCCTGCTACCACCAATACATAGTCTTTCTCTGCAATAACCATTGCTGCATTGAGTTTGTCGAGTTCCTTTGCCATGCTTTTCATCGAGGAAGCCGAGAACTGGTCGATTTTCAAGTAGATGATGTCCTGTACATGGTCAATCTTGCCGTTTCCCATCACCACATGGGAATGGATGGCAGCTCTCTCTCGTTCATGGTCGCTGATTGAGACATCACTCTCCTCGTTGCCTGCTGCGATAGGGCGAATCTGGAGAAGACTGAACTCCCTCATCTTTGGGGCAGCACGGTTCAGGTTTACCGCAAATTCGATTTCTACCGGTTTTCCCATTGCCTCGGTACCCAACTGAAGGACATCCCTGACGATGGCGGCTAGGGGGAAAGCGTCATACTTAAGGATTCCGTTGAAGGTGATTACCTTCTCCCCTTCAGCCCTGACAGACTCGCTCAGCATACCGCTTGCCGAGTCATAGGTGCTTGCAATGTATCTGATGGCATCAGGATAAGCCCAGGATTCACGGAAGTTGAGCAGTTCCAGGTTCTCAAGTCCCCCTTCTTCAAGTGGATGGTATCCACTTTTCATATTCAATGCGTAGAAGGTGTTCTGGCTGCTTGTCTGGTTGCCACCAAGGAACTGGGCTGGCCGTTTTGGGTGGGTAGGGCTGAATCGCAGGGCAGAGCCATTGTCCACCACTGATTTACCGAATCCGAAGCTGAGCATGCCGACCCCATCCTCAGGCTTCTCTCCCCCCAGGGGATAGTAGTTGAGGGATCGGGCAACCCCACTGATGTTTGGATACCAGTAAGGACCATGGTCGCTTCCTATGACCTGCTGGATGATGACAGCCATTTTCTCATCCTCGAGCATATGCTCGGTTGCCTTGAGATACTCCTTTGCACTGCGGAAGAAGGTGGAGGCCCAGACCGCGCGCACCGCATCACAGAGCTCCTGGAGTCTTGCCTCGTCAGACCCTTGGTTGGGAAGCATGCATGTCTCATATACCCCGGCGAACGGTTGGAAGTGTGAGTCCTCCAGGAGGCTGGATGAGCGCACACAGATCGGCTGATGGATAACCTGGATGATTTCCGAGAGGTTCAGGACCAGCTCATTGCTCAATGGTTTTGAGAGGAATATGTTCAGCAAGGTCTCATCGGGAAGGTCCCCTGAGGCGATATCGTTGAGATCGTTTTCCTCGAGGAACTGGGTGAACTGATCGGTGGTAACAACCACCGTACGAGGGATGGAGAGGTATACATCAGGGTATTTCTCAGGAAGCTTTGCTGCACGCAATACCATGTCGATGAAGGCAAGTCCTCGTCCTTTTCCTCCCAGTGATCCCCCTCCTATCCGGCTGAAGAAGAGCGTTTCGTCATAGTTGTCCCTACTGAATTGGGCAATGACTCCCTTGGTTCTCTCCTTGCGGTAGTTGCGGATGATTTCCGTCATCTGTTGCTGTACTACCTTTGCATCCCCATTGGCAGGGATCTTCAAGTCCTTGATCCTTGCAGCAATGGCGTAAAGGCTCTGTGCCCTGAGCCATCGTGAAAAGTCATTTCTCCTGGAGTGGAAAGCGAAGCTTTTCGTGGGGACCTTGGGAAGGACCCTCTGCAGGTCGCGCATGGTCTCTGCGCGGGCAATCTCCTCCATTGTATCGGGGTCTCGGAAGATAAAAGGGCCGAATCCATAATGTTTGGTCATGAACTTGTTCAGTTCAAACAGGAGTGCTGAATTGTTCTTCCAGAGGAAATACGCTCCTGCTTCCTCTGCCATCTCCTGGGCAGTGTTGTCACTGCTTTGGATCAGTATTGGGATTTCTGGATCTCTTGCATGAACCATTTTGGTAAGATACAGGCCTGCATACTTGTCCTGCTGGCCCTCCTTGAGGTAGGACATATCGGTGATGATACCCAGGATATTGCGTTGATACTTGCTATAGAGCTCTTGGGCCTCCTCATAGGTCCTGGCAAGCGCAATCTTCGGTCTACCACGCATCCTGAGGGTTTTTCCCCAGTTGTTCAGTGCTTCAAGGATGGCTGAGCGATTCTGTTGGATCAAGGTGGTGTACATCATGGGTAGGTAGGATGAGTAGAACCGTACTGAGTCCTCTACCAGGATGATCAGCTGGACATCTGCTTCCTGGGTGTCATGGTCAAGGTTCATCCTATCCTCTACCAGCTTGATCATGGCAAGGAAGATGGTGGGATCGCCCTGCCAATAGAAGAAATAGTCTATGTCCTTGCAGTCTGATCCCTTGATCATCTTGTTTCGCTTATGGCTGGAGGAGGGGGAGAGTGCAATGACCGGCATCTGCGGATTGCTCTTCTTGATGGTTGTAGCCAACTGCTCAACAGAGTCGGTCCCGAGGTCGAGCATGGTGACAACCAGATCAAAAGACCTCTGGCTCAAGAGATTCAGCGCTTCTTCCGCGGTACTGGTATGGGTGAACTTTGGTGGGTTGTTCAGCCCAAGCTGGGTGTATTCGAGGTATAATTCTTCCTCAACCCGTCCATCTTCCTCAAGGAGGAAACGGTCATAGTCGTTGCAGATGAGCAGCACGTTGTAGATATGTTTCAGCATCAGGTTGCTGAATGGCAACCAGGTTGGGTCAAGTGTATACATAACAGGTATTTTATCATGAGAGAGGAAGTTTGCATATTGTTTCAGCGTATTCATAAAATTGATTGAAAATTCAATTTTTATGTATATTTTTGTACGATAGGTTAAATATTAAAAATATAATCATGTTTTTCGCAATTCGACGTTGACATATCGATATAGCGGGTTTACGCTTTTTGGACAAGCAACAGCGTGTTGCAGCACAGACCAAGGAGAATAATCTAGGTATGTATACCCTTGAATCAGTAATGAAAGAACTGGAGAGAAAGAATCCCGCCGAACCTGAGTTCATCCAGGCCGTCAGCGAGGTGGTGGAGAGTGTCCTCGACGTGGTCAATGAGAATCCTGTCTATGAAAAGCACCGGATTCTCGAGAGAATGACCGAACCCGACCGGGTGTACACCTTTCGGGTCGAGTGGGAGGATGATGAAGGAAATCTTCAAGTAAATCGTGGATATCGAGTTCAATTCAATAATGCAATCGGACCTTACAAGGGAGGTCTCCGTTTCCACTCCAGTGTTACCCTCGGTACACTGAAGTTCCTTGGTTTTGAACAGACACTGAAGAATAGCCTTACCACACTCCCCATGGGTGGTGGCAAGGGAGGCAGTGATTTCAATCCACGTGGCAAGAGTGATAGTGAAATACTCCGCTTCTGTCGTTCTTTCATGACTGAGTTGCAGAAATATATCGGTCCAGAGACAGACGTACCTGCTGGGGATATTGGGGTAGGAGCTCGTGAGATTGGTTTTCTCTATGGACAGTATAAGCGTATCAGGGGAGAGAATACGGGCGTTCTGACCGGTAAGGGCCTTGGCTTTGGGGGGTCCCTGGTTCGCCCTGAGGCTACAGGCTATGGAACCATGTACTTTGCCCAGGCTATGCTTGAGATACATCAGGACAGTTTGGAAGGGAAACGGATCTCCCTCAGTGGATTCGGGAACGTGGCTTGGGGAGCGGCAATGAAGGCGACTGAATTGGGAGCCAAGGTGGTTGCGATCAGTGGCCCTGATGGGTATATCTACGATGAAGAGGGAGTAGGGACTCCTGAGAAGTGGGCCTTCATGCAGTATCTGCGTTCTTCAAACAATGATGTGGTTGCTCCCTATGCTGAACGATTTGGAGCGAAATTCGTTGCAGGAAAGAAGCCTTGGGAAGTCCCTGTTGATCTTGCATTCCCCTGTGCCATCCAGAACGAGTTGGATAAGGAAGACGCTGAATCCCTTGTTGCGAATGGGGTCAAGTATGTTGTTGAGACTTCAAATATGGGTTGTACGGCTGATGCAGCGACATACTTCATTGAGCAACGTATACCCTATGCCCCAGGCAAGGCTGCCAATGCGGGGGGGGTTGCCGTCAGTGGACTTGAGATGAGTCAGAATGCCATGCATCTTTCCTGGAGCGCTGAAGAGGTCGATGAGAAGTTGAAGGGTATCATGGGGAAAATCCATCAATCATGCATCTTGGAAGGCCGGGAAGATGATGGGTATATCAACTATGTGAAGGGAGCAAATATTGCTGGCTTCAAGAAGGTTGCCGATACCATGGTGCAACTCGGCTATTAATTGTAGCGTCCCCTTCGGGGTGTGTATCAGGAGGGCCTCCAGTATGTTGGGGGCCCTTCACTTTTTCAAGCAGCACTAGCCATCACACAAAATATCCGATGTGATCATATGTCAATGATCCTCAATGAGCACGAAATATGCACCTGATTCCTACCCTCTGTGAGGGGATGCTTCATCAGTGGTTCTCGTATTGCCAGCAAGGAATAAGAAGAAATTTCCAATTCTCTATTCGTCCATTTCCAACGGTATCAATACGCATTATTTAAGAGACGATACATGATTGCTATAAAACCTGTATAACACTATATATAGCGTTATGTAACTTTATATAGCGCTATAAATGTTGTATTGTCCGCTTGCCAAGTTCATTTCGCCATGGTATGGTAGATAAGGGTCGACTAGGGTCGACCCGCTTTCTTGCACCACTTCTCTGGCAGGAGAGAGGACACTATTTTCTTCAAGAATTGTGAATTAAATATATAGAGGGATTACATGAGCGCTGCTAAGAATGAATTGAACCCGTTGGGTCGTAAGATTTTCCTTGACCGTTATGCACTGAAAGATGTCCGGAAGGAGACATTGAAGGTTGGGGATGTTGTGGTTGCAGTAAGCAACCCCAAGACTGGTCAGAGAGAGATCGGAACGGTCACGGAATTGGACGATGGGGATGCCATCACCGTCAAGCTTGATGAAGGTACCATCTTGCACGTGAAACGTGAGGATGTTGACAAGCCGCTTGAGACCGACCCAGCACAGATGCTTGCTCGTGTAGCGAAAGGTATCGCTTCCCAAGAGAAACCGGAGGTGCGAGAGCAATGGGAAAAAGAGTTCAATTGGCTCCTGGAGGACTGGAAGTTTGTCCCTGGAGGCAGGATTCTCACTGGTGCGGGAACGGATCAGAACCTAACCTATTTCAACTGCTACGTGATCCCTTCCCCGAAGGACAGTCGTGGTGGCATCATAGCCTCTTTGGGCCAGATGACCGAAATTATGAGCCGAGGAGGGGGGGTAGGCATGAACATATCATCCCTCAGGCCACGGCACAGCTACGTCAAGGGCGTAAACGGCCGATCCAGCGGTTCGGTAAGCTGGGGCGGGCTCTTCAGCTTCGTAACCGGCCTGATTGAACAGGGTGGTTCCCGTCGTGGTGCCTTGATGCTGATTCTCAACGTTTGGCATCCTGATATTCTTGATTTCATTGAGTCCAAGCGTGAGATGGGCAAGATAACCAATGCAAACATTTCTGTCGGAATTACCGACGATTTCATGGATGCGGTACGCAGTGACAGGGACTGGAATACCTATTTCCCTGATACCACCGACCCCGACTACAACGAAAAGTGGGACGGTGATATCGAGAAATGGAAGAAGAGTGGGCATAAGGTCCAGGTGTACCAAACAATGAAAGCACGAAAGATTTGGGATGCCATTGTAGAGAGTGCCTGGGCAAGTGCCGAACCTGGGGTTTTCTTCATCGACCGCTACAACAAGATGTCCAACTCGTGGTACTACTCCTCCATCCAGAGCACCAACCCCTGTGGGGAACAGGGTCTTCCGCCTTGGGGTGTGTGTAATCTTGGGTCCATCAACCTCAGTATGTTTGTGAAGGACAAGAAGGTGAACTACAAGGACCTGGGCAGGGCGGTCCGCTTGGCAGTCCGTTTCCTTGACGATGTCATTGACGATACCCCCTACTTCTTCGAGGAGAACAGGAAACAGCAGCAAAGTGAGCGTCGTATCGGGCTGGGTACCATGGGTCTTGCCGATATGTTGATCAAGATGGAACTTGCCTATGGCAGCGAAGAGTCCCTGTCCTTTATTGAGGAGCTGTACAAGTTCATCTGTGTTGAAGCCTATGCAGAGAGTTGTGATCTTGCAAAGGAGAAGGGAAGTTTCTCTCTCTTCGACGCTGAGAAGTTGCTTGAGAGCGGCTTCATGAAGCAGATGCCGGAAGAGATCCGGCAGAAAGTCCGTGAGCAGGGCTTGAGGAATGTCACCCTCCTGACGCAGGCCCCGACCGGGACCACCGGTACGATGGTCAATACCTCCACTGGGATCGAGCCCTACTATTTCTGGGAGTGGGAGCGAACAGGAAGGATGGGAACGAACATCGAGCGGGTGAAGGTGTATGACGACTGGATAAGGGAAAATCCCGGAGCGAAGAAGCCCGACTACTTCGTCTCTGCTATGGACCTTGCTCCCGAAGGGCATGTCAAGGTGCAGGCAGCAATCCAGAAGTGGGTCGATTCCTCTATCTCCAAGACAGGCAATACTCCCAAGGAGTACACGATAGAGCAGACAGGCAAGCTCTATGAATTGCTTTATGACCTTGGTTGCAAGGGTGGTACCACCTATCGTGATGGATCACGTGATACACAGGTCTTGACGGTCAAGAAAGAGGAGAAGAAGGAAGCTCCTGTGGTGACCCGTTCCAGTGAACCCAAGGCACGGATACGCTCCACTGTCTTGAGGGGAACCACCTACCGAAAGGTCACTCCGATCGGAACGGCTTACATCACCGTGAACTGTGATGGTCCGGACCCAAGCGATATTTTTGAGGTATTCATCAATGTAGCAAAGGTGGGCAGTGATGTGGCAGCCGATGCAGAGGGACTGGGAAGACTGATCAGCTTGTTGCTACGCATGCCTTCCCCCCTGACCCCGGACCAGCGTGCCCAGGCGATCATCAGCCAGCTTTCGGGGATCGGAAGTGGCCGCTCCATGGGATTCGGACGAAACCGGGTAATGAGCCTGCCTGATGCTGTAGCACAGGTGCTGCAACAGCATATCGGATCGACCGACTCCGACCGTGATGCCTCCCGTCTTCCTGATGAGGATGATGAGGAAGATGATGATGGACAGCTGGACCTTGGTCTTCCTTCTTCCGGTAGCTCGGTGAAGCCAGATATCTGCCCGGTCTGTGGTAATGTCACTTTTGTGAATATCGAAGGTTGCAAGAAATGTTTTTCTTGCGGCTATAGTGAGTGTTGACCAAAGATTCAGCAATACCTACTCTCACTAGGAGGTAGGGAACATATGGGCAATACACGTACAACCCGTCCTCCTGTGGCGGGTTTTTCCTTGTACAGGGGTCTGGAGAAGAATGTTTATATCCTGTTCATCATCCGAATCATCAACAGGTTCGGGGATTTTGTGCAGTTGCTCCTGGTCCTTATTCTCACCGGTAAGCTTGGCCTCTCCCCGGCACAAGCTGGATTTTTTGTCTCATTCAGTGTTATAGCAACCATGGTTGGCCAGTTCTCCAGTGGGTATATTGCTGACCGATGGGGAAGAAAGACTCCACTGGTAATCTGTCAGGCTGTGGTCAGTCTCTCATATCTTGCAAGTGCTGTGATGTTTGGTTCATTTCCTCATCTGGTACCGTACCTGATCCTTCTCTCCAGTCCTTTCCGTGGAGGGACCGCTCCCCTCACCAATACCATGGTTGCTGATTTCAGCCCGAGCGACCAACTCTCCCGGTCGTTCAGTCTTCTCTATCTGGGGACGAACATCGGGGTTGCCCTTGGTCCTGTTGCCGCTTCCTTTCTCTATGCACGTTCGATCGTGTTGCTCTTTTTATTCTCCTCTTTCCTGATTTTCCTCTCTACACTCCTGTTATTGCGTGGAATCCCGAAGAGTGAACCCTTCTATACCAAGGAAACTGCTACCATTGCCAAGAAGCTGCGGATGCCTCCCCTCTTGATACTCTTTTTCATATTGTTTGCCCTCTACGGTCTTGCCTATGCGCAGAACACCTTCACATTGCCTCTTCAGTTTGCTTCCTTGTATGGGGAAGTGCTTGGGTCGAGTCGGTATGCGTTGTTGATGACGGTAAATGCAGTAACTGTGTTGGTTGCAACGGCTTTCCTTACCACATGGACGCATAGACTGGGCCAACTGTTTTCCATGGCGCTTGCCATGGTATTCTATGTGGTCGGGTATGGGATGTATGCTGTTTGTACTGTCTTTCCCCTACTCCTGGTCGCAACATGTATCTGGACCTTTGGGGAGATCCTGATGGCAACCAATGCCAATGTGTTTGTGAATGCCTATGCGCCTCCCTCTCTTCGTTCACGGTGCAACTCATCGCTTACGATTGCATCCAGTTTGGGGCACTCCATTGCCCCAATAGGTGGAGGATTGTTGCTGGCAGTGAGCGGATATGCCCAGCTCTGGGGTATATCCGCTGGGCTTTGTTTTCTCCTTGGGTGCGGTTATATTGCACTAAATAAATACTTGAAGAGATGATATATAACTAAAAAATGGAAATCAATCCTGATAAGGTTGCAAACGATTCCTTATTGGTTTAAGATTGGAATCTGAAAAAATCTGGTTGGATTTTTTTTTGTTCGCGCAAAGGGTAGCCCACTCAGGGTTACATCAAATACTGTTTTTATGGAGTGTCAAAATGGGTAACAAAAAAAGGGTTACTATTGACGGAAACACCGCTGCCGCGCATATTGCCTATGCCTTCAGTGAAGTAGCCGCAATCTATCCGATCACCCCGTCCTCCCCGATGGGAGAGTTCGCGGATTCTTGGTCCAGTACTGGGCGTAAGAACCTTTGGGGTAAGAGGGTAGAGATCATGGAGATGCAGTCTGAGGCTGGTGCGGCTGGTGCCGTTCATGGTGCTCTCGCTGCTGGTGCTTTGACCACCACGTTTACTGCAAGCCAGGGATTGCTTCTGATGATCCCGAACATGCACAAGATTGCTGGTGAGATGACACCAACCGTCTTCCACGTGTCTGCAAGATCCCTTGCTGCACAGTCTCTCTCAATCTTTGGTGACCACTCCGATGTCATGTCCTGCCGCAATACCGGCTTTGCCATGACCTGTGCAAACAATGTACAGGAGACCATGGACATGGCCTTGGTCGCACACTTGGCTACACTTGAGTCCCAGGTTCCCTTTCTCAGCTTCTTTGATGGTTTCAGGACTTCACACGAGTTGCAGAAGGTCGAGGAAATTTCTTATGAAGACATCAAGCCGTTGATCAAGGAAGAGTACATTCGCCGCTTCCGTGAAAGAGCAATGCGCCCGGAAAAGCCAAGGCTGAAGGTTGCAGCACAGAACGAAGATGTCTACTTCCAGGGTCGTGAGACGGTCAACAAGTACTACGATGTACTGCCTGGGATCGTCCAGAAGTACATGGATGAAGTCGAGAAGCTTACCGGTAGGGCATACCACCTCTTCGACTATGTTGGGGCAGAAGATGCAACTGATGTAGTGGTTATCATGGGTTCCGGTGCCGATACCATGGAGTGGGCCAGCGATTACATCAACAAGAAGGGTGGCAAGACCGGTGTTCTCAAGGTTCGCCTCTATCGTCCGTTCAGTGCGAAGCACTTCCTGGAAGCTCTTCCCTCTTCTGTGAAGCGTATTGCAGTCCTTGATCGCACCAAGGAGCCTGGCTCCCTCGGTGAGCCACTCTACCAGGATGTCATCACTGCTCTCAGCCAGATGGATAAGAGCGATATCAAGGTATACGGTGGCCGGTACGGTCTTTCCAGCAAGGACTTCACTCCTTCCCACGCAAAGGCTGTCTTTGATCACCTTGCAGGCAAGCCGTTCCACAACTTCACCGTTGGTATCAATGACGATGTAACCAAGAGATCTATTCCTGTACAGGACATGATTGACGTTTCTCCAGAGGGTGTGGTTTCCTGCATGTTCTGGGGTCTTGGTTCCGACGGTACCGTTGGTGCAAACAAGAACTCGATCAAGATCATTGGTGACAACACCGATCTTAATGCTCAGGCATACTTCTCTTACGATTCGAAGAAGAGCGGCGGTATCACCGTCAGTCACCTTCGCTTTGGCAAGGGGAAACTGACCATGCCGTGGTTGATCGACCATGCTGACTTTGTCGCTTGTCACAACCCTGCTTATATCGGTCGCTATGACATGCTCGCTCCTCTCAAGAAGGGTGGGGTGTTCTTGCTCAATAGCCAGATCTCATCCGATGAGATTTTCGAGCACCTGACCCGTGAGATGCAGGAACAGATCATCGAGAAGAAGATCCGTTTCTACAACATCAATGCACTTGAGATTGCAGAGAAAGCAGGTCTTGGTACCCGTATCAATACCGTTATGCAGGCTGCATTCTTCAAGATCAGCCAGGTTCTTCCTGAGACCGAGGCCATTGACTTGGTCAAGCAGTACATCAAGAAGACCTTCCTCAAGAAGGGCGAGGAAATCGTCAAGAAAAACTGGGCAGCAGTTGATGGTGCCAGTGAGGCTCTTCATGAGGTTGCTATTCCTGAGAAGATCACCAAGAGCTATGAACCGGCTCGCTTGATCCCTGAGGATGCTGGTGACTACGCAAAAGACATCATAGAACCCATCATGCACCTCAAGGGCAATGATATTCCTGTTTCCAAGATGTCTTTCGATGGAAGCCTGCCTACCGCTACCGCAAAGTTCGAGAAGCGTGGTGTTGCTCCCTTTGTTCCCCACTGGATTGCCGAGAATTGTATTCAGTGTAACCAGTGTGTACAGTCCTGCCCGCACGCAGCAATCAGGGCAAAGCAGATTGAACCAAAGCATTTGGAAGGCGCTCCAGAATCATTCAACGTATTGAAGTCCAATACCAAGAATGACAAGGATCTTCAGTTCAAGATTCAGATTTACACCGAAGATTGTCAGGGTTGTGGTGTCTGTATCGAGACCTGCCCGAGTAAGGAGAAGTCCCTTGTATTCAGTCCAATCGCAACCGAGCGTGAAGCTGGTGAGATTGCAAATGCAGAGTTCTTCGAGGAACTTCCCTACGATGTGCTTGATGGCACCAAGGAAACCACGATCAAGGGTCTGCAGTTCAAGCAGCCGCTCTTCGAGTTCAGTGGTGCTTGTGCAGGTTGTGGTGAGACTCCTTACGTCAAGATGGTCTCCCAGATTTGTGGCGATCGCATGCTTGTTGCAAACGCAACCGGTTGTTCTTCCATCTACAGTGGTACCTTCCCCACCACCCCTTACACTGTCCGCCAGAGTGACGGTCAGGGTCCATCCTGGGGCAATAGCCTCTTCGAGGACAATGCAGAGTATGGTTTGGGTATGCGCCTCGCTGTCGATTCCAACCGTGAGCAGTTGAAGATCTACATCGACCAGCTCCTTGCAATGGGAACCACCGATGCACTCAAGAGTGCCATCGAGAAGTCCCTTGAGCTTTGGGATGAGTCCTCCGATGCCGCCAACGATGCACAGAAGGCTGTCAAGGCAGTACTTCCTGAAGCAATCGCTGCTGCAAAGAGTGATGAGGAGAAGGCCGTTCTCGCCAAGATTGACGAGTTGAAGGACTATTTCGCTGACAAGGTTGTCTTCATCATGGGTGGAGATGGATGGGCCTATGATATCGGTTACGGTGGTGTTGACCACGTTATTGCCTCGGGTAGAAACGTCAACATCCTGGTCCTTGATACCGAGGTATACTCCAACACCGGTGGACAGGCTTCCAAGGCAACCCCGATTGCAGCTGTTGCGAAGTTCGCAAACGCTGGTAAGGAGATTGGCAAGAAGAACATGGGCTTCATGTGCATGACCTACGGACATGCCTATGTTGCATCCATCGCTCTTGGTTCCAACCGCTTGCATGCCCAGAAGGCTTTGCAGGAAGCAGTTGCTTGGAAAGGTCCCTCAATCATCTTCTGTTACTCCCCGTGTATCAACCACGGCATGAACATGCGTTTCAGCCAGGTTGAGGAGAAGAAGGCAGTGGAAGCTGGCTACTGGCCGCTCTATCGCTTCAATCCTGCACTCGAGGAAGGCAAGAGATTCAGCTGGGATACCAAGGCAGCTACTGGTTCCTACCAGGAGTTCATCAAGGGTGAGGTTCGCTACACTTCGTTGTACAAGACCAATCCTGAGAATGCTGAGGCACTCTTTGCCAAGGCCGAGGAAGATGCAAAGAAGCGCATGAGCTTCTTTGAGAAACTTGGTCCGTTGATGTAAGTATCAGCAAATTGTTTGCTATTTCGGGGCTGTCGCATTGCGGCAGCCCTTTTAACGTATAAGGAAAAAGAGAAACAAGCGTCTTAAAACTCCAAAGCGTTTATCGTATGATAGTGCCATGGAAGCATACCGGATTACCCTTACCCCAGAAGACAGCATCAATGAAGCGCTTGCGCGATTTCCTGAAGATGGGAAACCACTCATTATCACCCTTGGGGAAGGAATCTACCGTGAAAAAGTGGTCATTGACCGGGCGGATGTCACCCTTGTTGGCGCTGGGCGTGATGAGACACGGATTAGCTTCAGCGATGCTGCACGGACAGGTATGATGGGAACCTTTGCCTCTGCGTCCTGTACAGTAAGGGAAGCGAATTTCAGGGCGGAACACCTGACGTTTGCCAATGATTTCGACTATCCTTCCTTTCGCCATCTTGTAAAGCAGGACCCAGGGAAAGTGAAGGGATTGCAGGCAGTTGCTTTCAGAACCACTGATAGTGCTGATGCCACCATCTTGGAGGATTGTGCCTTCTTCGGATACCAGGATACCTTGCTGCTCGATGAGGGTACGCACCTTCTCAATCATTGCCAGATTGAAGGAAACATCGATTTTATCTTTGGTGGTGGCCTTGCTCTTTTTAGCGATTGTACAATCCTCTCCAATGGACAGGGGTATGTCACCGCTCCCTCAACCCCTGGTGAACAATTGGGCTTCTGTTTCCACCGATGCCGGTTCCTCAGGAAAGAAGGAGTCCCGGATTATTCAGTATATCTTGGTAGACCCTGGCATCCCAAAGCTGATCCAACAATTGAATCCTTTGCCCTTTTATACGAGTGTTACCTTGATGCACACATTCACCGTGATGGCTGGACTGAGATGCATGCTTTCCCTCCAGAGGGTGGGGAAGTGATCTTCACACCAGAACAATCACGGTTCTATGAATCCGCTTGCACTGGGCCTGGATCCTCTCCTGAGCGTGATAATCTTGGTAAAAAGGAAGCTGTCTCCCTGATGAAAGCAATTGAGTCACTGATATAATCCTCTGTTATTTGGGAAGTTGTATATTTCTTTCATGTGAAGGCTTGGAAAACTCTTGCATATAAGAAATATTTGCTGATATCCAAAAAAAACCAAGATTAACCAAAAAATTTCGACCTGTGCGGTTGGAGGCAACAAAGAC